>WTKN01000095.1:0-26593 GCA_011524395.1 Moorena sp. SS36440bin_2 | reverse complement strand
TTCTAGGGTAGAGTTAGATAATTTACTGGTAACTAGCTGTGTTTCCGATTGTGCCAGGGATTGACTACTATTAGTATTAGTAATCTCTGCTTCTAGGGTAGAGTTAGATAATTTACTGGTAACTAGCTGTGTTTCCGATTGTGCCAGGGATTGACTACTATTAGTATTAGTAATCTCTGCTTCTAGGGTAGAGTTAGATAATTTACTGGTAACTAGCTGTGTTTCCGATTGTGCCAGGGATTGACTACTATTAGTATTAGTAATCTCTGCTTCTAGGGTAGAGTTAGATAATTTACTGGTAACTAGCTGTGTTTCCGATTGTGCCAGGGATTGACTACTATTAGTATTAGTAATCTCTGCTTCTAGGGTAGAGTTAGATAATTTACTGGTAACTAGCTGTGCTTCCGATTGTGCCAGGGATTGACTACTATTAGTATTAGTACTTTCTGCTATGGGCTTTGTTTCTATTGGATTTAAATCGATTTTATTTAAATTGAAACCAGCTTCTATTTTAGTAGAATTATCTTCTATTTCATTGGATTGGATTTGAGTTTTGCTATTGGGATTTGAAATAAAATTGGTAGCCATTGTTTGACCTTGAATAGTCAAATTGGAAGATGGGTCCCCAGTATTAATTTCTATATCACCATTATCTGACTTGTAGATTGAAAAGGATTCTAGGGGAAGAATGGTAGAATCACCTGTAGAAATAGCTCCCTCTGTACCATTAGTACTGCTATTTCCCACCTCAAAGGGGGTTTGCCCATTCCCACCATGACCGATGGTGATTTTTCCTCCACCATCTCCCCCAACTGTAGCAATGCTGACTGCTGTTTCTTTGCCCTCGATTAAGGTATTAAAGGTATCAGTGGCTGTAAACATATCTTCTGTGGTAATTTCTACATTGCCGCCTTTACCATTGCTACCACCTTGGGCATTGATCCAGCTAACCTGAATATTACCGCCATCGAGGGCAACATCCCCTCCCTTGCCAACTGTTGCTGATGAGTTAAGCTCTTCGGTGATCAGAGCCTCAGATGCTGTGATTGTAATGGCTCCCCCATCTGTCTTGATATCACCTAAAGTGACATTAACGCTATCAATGGTGATATCTCCAGAAAAGTTCAGAGAGACGTTAGGGGCGGTAATATCATTACTAGCATTCAGAACAATGTTTCCCAAAACTTGTTCTAGGGCATTCGCGCTAAGGCCAGGTGTCCCGCCATCCCCTGACAAAATTTCCATTACATCAAAACCAAGGGGATTATCTGCTAGCTGCTGACCAGCAATTCCTGTGCCAGGTACAATAGTAATGTTATTGTGGTCGAATGTAATCGTGCCGTTTTTACCAACAGGGGCGGTTACATCAACTTTGCCATCAAAGATTAAAGTCTGTTGGCTAGATATCTCAACTGTCCCACCATCTGCAGACAATGAAGTTTGCTCTTGAGCACCACGGGCAGTAATCTCCCCATAGAATGCTGTGCTTTCCTCTGACCAGACAGTAACTCGACCTCCGTCTCTATCTGCCGCTTCTCCATCAGCCTTAATCAAGGAATCACCGCTGACAAAGGTGCGATTGGCATTTAATTTTACATTGTCTGGATTGTCTGGATTGTCTTGGGGGTTCTTCCCAATCCACACCTGGCCACCATTACCGCCGGAAGAGTCAATGGTGGCATTAATTACAGCAATGCGATCGCCTAATACTGTTACACTGCGTCGCCTAAGTTCTGGGTTGGAAACATCTAGGGTTCCCGATACAATGGTTGTTCCTGTCTGAGTGGGAACTGTGGTGCCAGAATCCGTTAGCTGCACGGTTCCATTGGAATTCGCACTGAGTCCCGTTTCAACGCCTTGGGCTGGTCCTGTGAGTAGCTCTGGTATATCTAGTGCGGTAATTAATGGTTGCCCATCTAGTGTACGAGGGGGGTCAATCTCTAGATTCAACAAATTTCCAGATTGTGAAATCTTAACCAGACTTTCCCCTGGTACAGCAGCGATAGTAATATTGCCTCCCTCTGCCTTCAGTTGCCCAGTGTTAATCACACTACCCCCGATGAAGGCGATCCGTTGATTGTCTGAGACTTCCAGCTCACCAGCGTTAATGATACTTCCAGGTTGGGCTAAATCAAAGGCAAAGCTAGTGGGGTCACCAATTAAGTTCTGGTACTCATTATTGTTCCCAAAAGCATCAAACCAATTGCCTTCGCCAAAGCCAATCCCAGTAGCTGTGGTTGCTGTAAAGGAAGCAGGGACATTCAGTCGAGCATCAGCCCCAAAAATAATCCCTGCTGGGTTCATTAAGTATAAGTTAGGGCTCCCACTGCCTGTGATTTGAATTAGACCATTAATAATTGAGGGATTACTGCCTACCACTCGCCCCAAAATATTCCTAACCTGGGCATTATTAGAGATAAAATTGGCAATCTGACCGGAATCGAGTCCAAATTCCTCAAAACTGTGGAACAGATTCGGTTGAGCGCTATTAGAGAGGCTACCACCAGTGATATCGAAGCCTTGATCATTAGGAGTTACAATTGTCCCTGCACTGTCTTCTGCTGAGGTGATTTGTGCTATTGCTGGTAGCCCACTTGGGGAGAGCAACATGGCTACCCCCCAGGGCATCACTTGAGCTAGAGATAAGCGGTTGAGGAATGAAGGAGAGATTTTTCGGTTAGAGCTTTGAGGGGGGAAATTTTTGCCCTCTAGGCAACTGAAGCATCCTTGGTACTTAGAAGAATTGCTGCCCTTGGGTTTTACTACCGGTTTCCCCATAATCTTCATAGCAACCCTTAACGTTCTCTGTCTAGTACTCATGCAGTCTAGTCGTCATGCACCTAGTTGGAAACAGCTGTAGCACCAATCCACTAGGGGAAGGTGGTGCTAATTTCACGCTTATTTAAAACTAAAATAGCTATGGTAAAGTTGCCATGCTAAAATAGCCATCCTTAGTGATCACTGATCACAGTACCAGAATAGGTGTAACTTATGGAATGTTCTGTCTAGCTGGCAACAACTAAATGCTTGTCTTGTGTTACCTGCTGAGGCGCTTGTGGAGGTAATCCTACAATATCTTGGTACATATTGATATATTCCCTGGCTGACTTCTCCCAACTAAAGTCTTGGCTCATAGCTCGTTGCTGCAAACTCCGCCATTCTTTCTTGTAGCGGAAACCTTCCCAAGCCCGAACCATACAAGTATATAAATCTAAAGGTTCGTAGCGGTCAAAGCAGTAACCTGTGCCAGTTTGGTTGATCGGATCGTGGTGGGAAACCGTATCCACCAAACCGCCAGTACGACGTACAATCGGGATACAGCCGTAACGCATAGCCAGCATTTGGCTAATCCCGCAGGGTTCAAAGCGGGAAGGCATCAAAAATAGATCACTACCAGCATAGATGCGTCGAGCTAGAGGATCGTTATATAGGATTTGAGCAGACATTCGTCCTGGATAGCGGGATGCCATTTCCCACAGTTGGGTTTCATAGTAGCGCTCTCCGGTACCTAGAACTAAAAATTGACAATCGGTGTAAGCTAGGAAACCCTGTAAAACTTGCACTAGCAGGTCAATCCCTTTCTGTTCGACTAAGCGGGAAACCATACTGATCACACAGGTATCCGGGTTGATGGCTAAGCCGACTTCTTTCTGGAGGGCTACTTTGTTTTTGGTGCGGATGTCGAGAGTATCAGCGGTGAAGTTGTGAGGAATGTAGTTATCGGTTTCGGGATTGTAACTTTCTGTATCAATACCATTGACAATTCCAACAGTTTTACCACTGATAAATGACAGTAAACCTTCTAAGGACTCACCGTATTCAGCAGTTTGGATTTGTTGAACGTAGGTGGGCGAAACAGTATTTACCCGGTTAGCGTACTGTACAGCTGCCGCCATAGTATTATGACCTTGCATATACCAGGGACACCAAGTAATTTCTTCTAAGCGCCAGCGCTGGGGGCCTTGATAAGCCAGGTTATGAATTGTGAAAACTGTGCTGATATCTGATGATTGGTGCATCCAAACGGGAATCATGCCTGTGTGCCAATCATGGCAGTGAATAACATCAGGCTTCCAGTAGTTCCAAGCAAACTCAACTGCACCATTGGCAAATAGGGTGAATCGCCAGTCTTCATCATCTCCAGAGTAGATTTGGCGACCAGCAAAGGCAGCATGACTAAATAGGTATAAGGGGACATCAGTTTTTGGTAGTAGAGTTTCAAATACATTGAAGTGTTGAAACATAGCATCCCCCGACCAAACTGGTTGCTCTGGAATCGCCATTTTATCGGGCAAAAAGCCGTAGTAAGGCATGAAAATTCGGACATCGGGTCCCAAGTGCCTCAAGGTTTTGGGTAATGATCCCACTACATCCCCCATACCGCCAATTTTCGCGATGGGAGCTGCTTCCGCCGCAACGAATAGAATCTTCATCTGTTAGTTGTCAATTATTGGTTGTTAGTGGCTTTGAAATAGCTGCGAGCTTGAAGGATGAAGTGGATTAGATGAAGCCTGAAACATGGAGCAGAGCTTGTCAGGAATTGACCTTTAACTCTTCTGTTGACTTGATCAAATAACCTTCAGCTTTCCAGCTATCATAGCTTACTCTAGCCTTATGAAAAATTCTACGGGAAAAGAAAAAGGCTATGGCTTAAAAAACCTTTTCCTTAGCCTTTTCCTACACTGAAAGCGGCTTTGCGAAAATTCTAAAATCTATAGCGCTTTGGACAGGAATTGCATTTAATTTTCAGCTATATTCCTATTCCCGCTCGATTTGAGCTAAAATTTCATCCAAAATCTTTTGAGCTCCCTGTTCTTTGAGCTTTTGGGCAAGTTCGATTCCCAGATTTTCTGCCTGACTCGAATCCCCTTTAATGGTATCTTTGAAAAGTTTTTGCCCATCGACACTAGCGACTATAGCTGTTAGGGTTAGGGTATTACCTTCCAATTGAGTGTTTACACCGATCGGAACTTGACAGCCACCTTCGAGTTCCCTTAATAATGACCGTTCTGCGTAACAGCGTTGAGCAGTGGGGGGATGTGCGATCGCATTCAGCAGTTCTAAGACTTCTTGATCATCTTCACGGCATTCAATTCCCAAAGCCCCTTGTCCCACAGCATGGAGTGAGATCTCCGGTGGTAAAATTTGGTGAATGCGATCGCTCATGTCCAGTCGTTGTAGTCCAGCTACTGCTAAAATGAGTGCATCGTAGTCACCAGCATCCAGTTTGGCCAGTCTGGTGTTTAGGTTCCCTCTAACATCTTTAAAACTCAGATGGGGAAAATGGTAGCGCAGCTGAGCCAGCCGTCTGAGGGAGGAGGTTCCAATTATCGAGCCTTCTGGCAACGTTTCTATCTGTTTATCTTGGTGCTTTTGGTGCATTACTAAAGCATCTGCGGGGTTCTCCCGTTCTGTGACGCACCCTAACACCAACCCTTCTGGCAATTTGGTCGGCAAGTCTTTGAGGGAATGCACCGCAAAATCGATCTCATCCCTAAGCATTCCCAATTCCAGTTCCTTAGTGAATAACCCTTTATCCCCAATCTTAGATAAAGCCACATCCAGGATTTTATCTCCGTGGGTACTCATGGTCTGGACTTCAAACTCTCGGTCTGGAAAATGTTTTTTCAGTTGCTCTTGTACCCAGTAAGTCTGGACCAGAGCAAGTTGGCTTTTCCGAGAACCGATGCGAATTGTCCGGGCAGGACTGGTAACGGTAGAGGTCATAGGGCTATCAATTTCTACAAGGCTGATCAATTTACTTGTTCTAGACTACCGCAGAAGGTGACGTTTCAGTTTCCGTTTCTGTCATTAGCTATTTGTCATTTGTCATTTGTCAAAAACTCAGGTGTAGTATCTAGCATTTATCAAATATGTCAGGTACAAAATTTTTTATTTTATGGAAATAGAATTCATGCTACCTTATTCATGGGGCAGTAAATTCAAACTATCTAACTTCGGAGCACATGAAAAATATTATGTACCTCATTAAGTTGAAAATTAAATGTCAATAATCAATAAGGATATATAGCGTTTATCATACCCAGGTCTGCCTTTTGCCTTCTGCCTTAAAAGGATAAGCAAAGTACCTCATTACTATGAGAAATGCTATATTATTAGCAACAATTTTGAAAAAAAAGGGCAATAGTGCTGAGCAATCTTGGCTGAATATGGTCATAATATTTGCCCTATTCTTGATGCAGTCGCTCATGGGGGGAACCCCCTTTGGCGGCGCTGCATCGCTATCACATTTTGGCTCAATTTTTCTTGGGCTTACCCTGATTAATATTACCCTGGTATTCCCATCTTATTTTGAAATACCTACTCGATATGAGATATTACAATAAGCATTTTTGCTTATAAATTTTGAAATCTTTGTTAGGTGGGCTTTCCAATTGCCGGGGAAAGCGCCTTTCGAAAAAGCCGACGCGGGGCGCGAACGGGGGCGCACATCAGCAATTTAAAGCGTGAGGGTCTTAAACACAGTCATAAAGACGCTGGATCGCTTCTTCTGAGTAAGGCTTCTATACTTTAGATGCGTTTGCCCTGATTAATATGAGAACCGCTATAACTCAAGACTAATGACTTTAAATCTCATCTACTTGAGTGGTGGGATAAGTTAACCTTTATCAGCGACGCCAAAATTTTTTTCAGTGATAGTATTCAAAGAGACATCATAGCTTTGTAAACAATTGTATAGTCGTTATGTTGAAATATATTGAGTTCACAGGAAATTTTAACTTACTTATACTATTGTTGTACTAATTGGTTGAGGTGCAGTGTAATTGACTGGCGGAGGGAACAGGTCAAAGGTCGGAGGGAATAAAATGGGAAAATTACAACTAAACTTTATGAATTTTTACCTAGATTTTGCGATTTTTCTCTTGATTCTCTAAATTGTACTTCTATGACCACAACTGCAGCAGAAACTAAGCCATCTTCGAGTCTAAATAAGGGTGGTTTGTGTAAATAGTTAACGGGTTGACCCGAAAATATTACCTTTACCCCCACGGAAATTCCTGCCCTAACACGGTTTTCTCCTGACTTAATCAGGGTGCTCGCTACATTCGCACTTATATAACATTGATTATTTAAGGGTAGGTCACGTCCCCTGCGGTTACTGAGTAAACGCAGCGTGATAGCCTGATGGGTGCTTAAAAGTTAAAGATTTGCAAATAAATATTGCAGGAATTTAAGCAATGCCAAGTTTCAACACTGATAACCCCTGTATACGAGTTGGTATATTGCATTCCCAGCGGGGTACTATGGCAATTAGCGAAGCCCCCCTGGTCGAAGCTGAGCTGATGGCGATCGCAGAAATTAACCAAAGCGGAGGAGTTCTTGGTCAACGTATCGAAGCGATCGTTGAGGATGGTGCATCGAATTCAGCAGAATTTGAGAGCAAGGCCAGAAAACTGATTCAAGAGGATCAGGTAGCCACTGTGTTTGGCTGCTGGACGTCTGCTTCTCGTAAGGCAGTTTTGCCCGTATTCGAGGTGTTAAATTCTCTGCTATGGTACCCCCTACAATATGAGGGTCTGGAATGTTCCCCAAATGTTTTTTATACCGGGTCTTGTCCAAATCAACAAATTGAGCCAGCGGTGAACTGGCTGGTGAAAAATTACGGTAAGCGATTTTATCTGATCGGTAGCGACTATATTTTCCCCCTGACTGCCAACAAGATTATTAAAGCGCAACTGAAACAGCTGGGGGGGACAGTGGTTGGGGAAGATTACATTTCTCTAGGCACTCAAGATATTGGCGAGGTGATCACCAAAATTAAACAGGTTCGACCGGATGTGGTCTTCAACACTCTCAATGGTGACAGTAATGTAGCCTTTTATCGGCAGTACAAATCCTCTGGAATTACCGCTGATGACATTCCGATTATGGCAGTGAGTGTGGCTGAGGCAGAACTCCAAAGGATAGGGGATACAGCGGCGGGACATTATGCCAGCTGGAGCTATTTTCAGAGTCTCGACACTCCTAATAATCAACGGTTTGTCGAGAATTTTCAGCGTCGTTACGGAGCTAACCGAGTTACTAGTGACCCCATTGAAGCCGCCTATGCCCAGGTTTACCTCTGGAAACAAGCCGTGGAATCCGCTCAATCATTTGAAGTAGACCGGGTAAGGGTGGCAGCTTATGGTCAGAAATTTGATGCTCCGGGAGGATTAATCCAAATTGAACCGAATCACCATATTGGCAAAGAATGCCGGATTGGGCGGATTTTACCTAGTGGACAATTTCAAATTGTCTTTACCAGTGAACGTCCGATTAAACCCCTACCCTGGTTAGGGGTTGAAACCTATAACTGTGCCTGTGATACACAAAATCACCAATACAATGGGTCGGCTAGTACCACACCATTGAGCGAACCCTACAACACAAATGTGGTGATTGAATTATTGGCTGAGGTGGCTCAATGGATTGAGAAAGCTAGGTATCTAGAGACCAATGCACAAGCATTAGAAATGGCAACGGAACAGTTGAAACATGAAATACTTGAGCGGCAACGAATTGAAGCAGAACTCCACAAAGCCTTCGATGAGCTAGAGCTAAAGGTTGAACAACGCACAGCTGACTTAAAAGCATCTAATGCTCAACTCATGACCGAGGTGCGAGAACGTCAGCAAGCTCAAGAAGAACTAAGGGCAGCTAAAGATCAGTTACAGGCCGTGTTGGAAGCGGTACCGGGGATTGTCTCTTGGATTAACTCGGATTTGCAATACTTAGGTGTGAATCGCCATTTAGCCAAAACGTTTAACTTGCCCTCAGAGGGGTTTGTGGGTCAAGACATTGGGTTTCTTCAAGCTAGCTCAGAGTTTAATGACTTTGTCAAGGAGTTTTTTGCCACTCCAGAACAAGATGCTCGCCGAGAGGTCTCCGCTATCGTCAATGACGAAAAGCGAAACTATGTAATTGTTGCCCAGAAGTACCATCAAGGCTCAGCTGCTTTCACCGTTGGGATTGATATTACCGAACATCAGCAGGCTCTTGATGACCTACGCAAGACTAAAGATCAATTACAGGCCGTCTTGGAGGCAGTACCGGGAATTGTCTCTTGGATTAGCTCAGATTTGCGCTACTTGGGTGTGAATCGCCATTTAGCGAAAACGTTTAACTTGCACCCAGAGGCTTTTGTGGGTCAAGACATTGGGTTTCTCCAGGCTAGCTCAGAGTTTAATGACTTTGTTAAAGAGTTTTTTGCTAGCTCAGAGCAAGATGCTTCCCGAGAGGTCTCCGCTATTGTCAATGACGAAAAACGAAACTATGTGATTGTTGCCCAGAAATACCATCAAGGTTCAGCTGCTTTCACTATTGGGATTGATATTAGCGAGCGTAGGCAAGCTGAAGCGAAATATCGCAATATCTTTGAAAATGCTGTAGAAGGAATCTTCCAAACCACCCCGTCAGGAAGTTACCTTAGTGCCAACCCAGCTTTAGCTCGCATCTATGGTTATGAGTCTCCAGAAGTATTAATTAATACTGTCTCTAATATTGAGCAGCAACTTTATTTTGATCCCAACCGTCGCTCCCAATTCATCCAGTTATTGGAAGAAAATGGTATCCTAGTTGATTTCGAGTCCCAAGTCTATCGCCAGGATGGCAGTTTGACTTGGATTTGCGAAAATGCCCGTGTCATTAAAGATGAATATGGCAATTTGCTCTATTACGAAGGTACTGTGGAAGACATCTCTGAGCGTAAGCAAGCTCAGGAAGCCTTGCAAAAAGCCAATGAAGTCTTAGAAACCCGAGTGGAGGAACGAACCGCAGCACTACGGGACGCCAATCATCAACTACGAATTGAGATTGTAGAGCGCATGCACATCGAAGCAGCACTACGTAAATCCGAAGCTGAGTTGCGGGTGCTGTTTGGGGCAATGACAGATGTGATTACTGTTTTTGATGCTCAAGGACGATACATGAAAGTAGTCTCTACCAATTCTGAGGTTTTATATAGTCCAACGACCGAACTACTTGGTAAGAGTGTCTACGAGGTTTTGCCCCCCAAGCAAGCTGAACTTTTTGTCAGCCATATCCGGCAAGTCTTAGATACTAAACAAACCCTGAATATAGAATATAGCTTACCCATAGGAAATTATGAACTAAAAAGTATTAAGGATGCAATTAGTTCTAAATCAAACTTGAATGGCCAAAAACTTTCGGACTTTGATTCCGAGAATCTAGTCCATAAAACTAACAAATATTGTCACACTTTATCCGATTATGAAAAATTTTCGGAATTCAATGGCCAAAAGGTAGTTGGGCAAACTGACAAACCCTTTCATACTTCACACTATCCCGGTCATAATTCCCAGGTGTGGTTTGCTGCGAGTGTCTCACCCTTGCCAAACAATTGTGTGATTTGGGTCGCTCGTAATATTACAGAGCGCAAACGGGTTCTAGATGCACTTCAGGAAGCCGAAGAGAAGTATCGTAGCATTTTTGAAAATGTGGCTGAGGGGATTTTTCAGATTACACCGGATGGGCAGTACCTGAGTGTTAATCCAGCTTTAGCTCGGATGTATGGCTACTCTTGCCCAGAAGAAATAGTGGCTAAAGTTACCGATATTGAACAGCAACTCTATGTCAACCCGAACAGCTATTCTGAGTTTATTGCTGCTGTTGAGAACAATAGTGCTATCTCTGATTTTGAAGCTCGGGTTTATCGACAAGATGGCAAAATCATCTGGACCTCTCAGAATGCTCGTGTTGTGCGTGATGCTGAAGGGAAACTACTGTACTACGAAGGCACTGTCGCCGACATTACCAAGCGCAAACAGGCAGAAGCAGCACTGAGAGCTGAACAAGAAAAGTCGGAACACTTGTTGTTGAATATTTTGCCTCACTCCATCGCCCAACGATTAAAACAAGAGCCAAAAGCTATTGCGAATCGCTTTGAGGAAGTAACAATTCTTTTTGCTGATATTGTGGAGTTTACCAAGCTTTCTGCTCGCATCTCTCCCACAGAATTGGTTAATCTACTTAATCAAATTTTCTCAAGCTTTGACCAACTAGCGCAGCACCATGGATTAGAGAAAATTAAAACCATTGGAGATGCTTACATGGTTGTTGGTGGTCTACCGAACCCTAGAGATGACCATCCAGATGCGATCGCAAACATGGCATTGGATATGCAACAGGAAATTAGTCGTTTCCAGCGGCATGATGGAGAACCATTCCGCCTGCGCATCGGGATTAACACTGGTCCTGTAGTAGCTGGGGTGATCGGTATTCAGAAGTTCATTTATGACTTGTGGGGGGATGCGGTTAATGTGGCATCTCGGATGGACTCTCAAGGGGAACCTGGGAGAATTCAAGTTACTGCTAACACTTACGAGCGTTTACGAGACAAGTATTTGTTTGAAGAGCGAGGGATTATTAATGTTAAGGGCAAAGGAGAGATGATCACCTATTGGCTTACTGGAAGAAAGTAAGTGGTTCTTGAACGCGCACGCGTGGCCGTTCGCGTAGCGTAGCCCAAAGGGCTAATCGCGCACGCGTGGCCAAAAGGCCAAAAGGCCAAGGTTGTTTGCTCTTGGCATTCTAGTAGGGTAGGTTTAATGTTTAATGGTTAATGATTAGTTTTTAGTGTTCAAAATTAAATATTTAATGTTGATTTATTCCCGATATTTGGGGGTATAAAACCTTGAGTGTTAACTAGCCATTACCTTATTAATCCTCCATCTGCCTATGCTTTTGGATAGAAATTTTTAGTCAGGGTGTTCCTTGACGGAGTCTGATGGGAATCCTAGAGGAATAAATATTTCTGATTTACTAAAATCTAGGTTAACCATGAGTAGAGTTTCTGTTACCCAACAGATTGGTTTGATGTTAGGTATCTCCGTTGTGTTCGGTAACTGTTTTGTCAGTCGCAGTCTTGCCCAAACACTATTTGAACTTGATGGTCGTGCTTACTTGGTGGGAGCTGATGGTGCTTTCCTGGGTTTAGTGTCTAGTAACCCTGTGGAGGAAAAGTCGATTTGTAATCAGCTAGGGGATTATGGTAATCGTGTATCGGAAAATAGTGTGTGGAATCGGGAGGGAAATTATGGGAGTTCTAAGTCACACCTTAGTGCCTATAACCCCAGCACAGAATTACCCCCTGCAATTTATTACAGAAAGGCTCAAATCGGTTTTTTGACGGTAAACCCACAAATCAAAAATTCTTTTGATCCTGATCTGTTATTCCAAGCTTTTTGTAAATAACAGCAAAGGGAGGTTTTCAGGAATCACCATTGCTCCCCTTCTTTAACAAAGTAAGGAGGGGAAAATCTTTCTGTAATTGTCCAGAATCCCAATAAGACCGCTGTATTGTATAGTGTAATAGCAGGTGAAGCAAGTGTTTAATTTTACTGACGAATGAAGAAATCAGTGTTGTGGTCAATTGCCCTATTTTCAATTGCCCTATCTGTACCTTTAGTCTTAGCGAAATCCCTGTCACCTGGCTCTGAGTTAGAAACATCTTCCTCAAGGTCTTCTCCTCCAAATTCCCCAGATCAAGTTTCCCCTGAGTCGGATGGGTTGTCTAACCAAGAGGATACCACCACATCTGAACTAACCTCTACCGCCACAAGTCAAACACCATCCCAATCTCCTACTCCCAAGGATCACAATTCCACTGTCTCTAAGTCACCACCCTCACCAACCCTAGCCCAAACTAAAGCTACCGAAGCATTAACCTCTAGCAAGCAAGACACGAAACAATCTACTGCTACTACCAAGGATAAATCCCAGGATAAATCAGATAAATCAACCAAGACTGAATCTTCTCACAACAACCAGCCGCCCAACCAGTCTGAGGGAGCTACCAAAAATCAGCAACCAGCACCAAAATTGAATGATGCTCCCATCCTAGAAATGCGAGTTGCTGTAGCCAATGGTGTTAAGTCTCTGGTAGTGGCTACCTCAACACCGGGTGAGTTGCTGGATGCTACGGGTAAGCCCCTGGGTAAACTAACCGCCAATCAGGGAAGTAATGTTAAACCCTTAGGGGACTATATTCAAATTGGTAACTATAAAACCCCCGCAGGGCTTTGGGTGAAGCCGACTAACGGAGGATATGTATTAGTGGGAAATCGCTGGTATCGAGGGGATTTGCTATTGATTTCTAAGGGAGATAGCATCTTGGCAGTAAACTACGTTGACCTTGAGCTTTACCTGACTTCTGTGGTGGGAGCGGAAGTGTATCCTAGTTGGCCAATGGCAGCTCTGAAAGCACAAGCCATTGCTGCTCGCTCCTATGCTTTGGTTCATGCGATTCGACCCGCTAGTAAGTTCTATGATTTGGGAAACACTCAGCGCTGGCAAGTTTACAAAGGAATCAAATATGAGTGGAACACCACGGCTCAGGCAGTTCAAGAAACTCGCGGCATTTTTCTAAGTTACAAAGGTGGGGTGGTAGAATCCTTGTATGCCGCTTCTGACCATATTGTCAAAAATGTATTTGGTGGTCAGGGTATGAGTCAAACTGGAGCTCGTGAATTGGCTAAGCAGGGTTACACGTATCAAGAAATTTTAGGTAACTATTATCCAGGCACTAGTTTGGCTTGGATTGATACTGTTGAAGCGGATTACGATTAGAGTTTTGTGGCAATTCAGCAACCCTATTCTGTAAATATGTGGATAGAATAGTTATTTTGTTGTTTTCCACAGGGTGAAACTATCATGAGCCGTGCTGAAAAAGTTGTTCTAGCATATTCCGGTGGCGTAGATACGTCGGTTTGTATCCCTTATCTTAAAGAAGAATGGGGAGTCAAGGAGGTGATCACCCTAGCGGCAAATTTAGGTCAGGGAGATGAACTAGAACCAATCAGAAAAAAAGCCTTGGATGCTGGGGCAAAAGAATCCTTAGTTGCTGATGCTACCTATACCTTTGTCAAGGACTATGCTTTTCCAGCCATTCAGGCTAATGCTCTTTATGAAAGTCGCTATCCCCTCTCTACTGCTCTGGCTCGTCCCCTGATTGCTAAATTATTGGTGGAGGCTGCTGAAAAATACGGTGCAGATGCGGTAGCTCATGGTTGTACCGGTAAGGGCAATGACCAGGTGCGTTTTGATGTGTCGATTATCGCTCTTAACCCCAATTTGAAAATATTGGCACCAGCTAGGGAGTGGGGTTTCTCTCGTGAAGATGCGATCGCATATGGTGAGCGCTTTGGTATTCCCTCACCAGTGAAAAAGTCTTCCCCCTACAGCATTGACCGTAACCTGCTAGGGCGGAGTATTGAAGCGGGGGTGCTTGAAGATCCGATGGTAGAACCTCCAGAGGAAGTTTATGCCATGACAAAAGCGATCGCAAATACACCAGATGAGCCAGAGTATATTGAAATCGGCTTTGAGCGGGGTATTCCTACGATTCTTAACGGTAATCTCCTTGAGCCGGTTACTTTGATTAGTCAACTCAACGAGTTGGCTGGCAATCACGGTGTGGGAAGGATTGACATGGTTGAGAACCGGGTAGTCGGTATTAAAAGCCGAGAAATTTACGAAACACCAGCCCTATCGGTGTTGATCCAAGCTCATCGTGACTTGGAAAGTCTGACCTTAACTGCTGATGTTACCCAGTACAAGCGAGGGATTGAAGACACCTACAGTCAAATGGTCTACAAAGGCTTGTGGTATAGTCCTCTTAAGGAAGCTTTGGATGCTTTCATTCAAAAAACCCAGGAGCGGGTATCCGGTACAGTCAAGGTTAAACTTTTCAAGGGTAATGCCATAATTGTAGGACGTCAGTCAGAGAATTCTCTCTACACTCCGGAACTGGCTACCTACACCTCCGAAGACCAGTTTGACCACAAGGCTGCTGAGGGTTTCATCTACTTGTGGGGATTACCAACTCGGGTGTGGTCAGCAAAAACCAGGAGTTAGGAATTTTGGGTTACGGTAATTGGGTTACGGTAATCCTTAACTACCAATTACCGATTACCCTTAGCCAATCTCAACTAATCCCCCATGTCCAATTTCTGCCTACGAGACTCAAACCATTTAGGAACAACAATCGATCCAATCACTAAAATCAGAGCAACAATCGCAAATTTAGATACCGAAGAAATTAATAGTTCCAGAGGTATCAAGCGTCCGCAAAAGTAAGATAGACTCACCATAACCGATGCCCAGATACTAGCACCAGCGAAATTGCATAAGAGAAATTTTGGGTAAGGCATCTGAACAATCCCTGCCATTGGAGCAGCAAAGATCCGCAGTATTGCCACAAATCGACCAAAAAAAACTGCCTTAGCAGCGTTCTTACGAAATTCGGTTTTAGCCTCTGTCAGTTGTGCTTCTGTGATCCGGACTAAACCCCCAATTCGCAGTAGTAAGGGCCAACCACCGATTTTACCAATCCAGTAACCACAGTTATCTCCTAGGACAGCACCAGCGATCGCAGAGCATAGGACTACCCAATAATTGAGTTCGCCGCTACCTGCACCGAAGCCACCTACCAGGGTAATGGTTTCTCCCGGTATGGGTACCCCAGCGTTTTCCAGGGCAATCCCAAAAAAAACTGCCCAGTAGCCATAGTCCTTAGCTATGTCCTGGACTGTTTCCAACGATAAAAGCTCAAAAGACATCCAGCGTTACAAAAATTAATACTTTTTAATATTTTGGCTCGATTGTGTCTTTTGTGTCAATTAAAGCAGTATTATAGAAAATACTGGACAAACACAACCAGAAGCAATTCGAGCTTTTATCAAAAGCTTACTCGGTTAAATTAAAACTTGACTGCCGATGAATCCCATACTGATCTCAGGTACAGAGTAGAGCTTGTCGCCAGAATACCTAAAATTCACAATCCCATCAGGTGGGTACCAGTTCACCAGGACGAAGCTTTGCCCACTTCCCAGTTTCCTGCTTAAAGCTATTACACCCCACAACGTCCCATTCCATTTCGATTATATCTTCAGTAGAACGGATATTGACATTGATGGTAGGCTCAACCGCTTCAAAGTTGGGAGATTCCGTCAGGTGAGGTACCTGATGCTGGGTTTCCACAGCATGGTATGTAGTACAGCGGTCTACATAGTGGCAGTTAATGCAAATACACATTGCTTAAACTCCAATTCCTTTATTTTAGCATAGCTCAAACCAGACATTTATTTAGTAGCTTATACTATAAAATAGTTAACTATTGGCTACTTTGTTTACTACTTTCTTTTACAAAAATTTTCTGTTTCTTATTCCGAAGTTCCGATGTTCTCTATTCGAGTTTAGCACATATTGATATATAGTATTCATTCTGATATTTCAGAAAATGACTATGACTAATTATCAAACTGCTCTATCACCTGAAAATTGGCCGTTTAACTGGGAGTTACTCCCTTCTGACGCTTGCTTGGTGGGTGGTGCGGTTAGGGATGCTCTGATCAACCGACAGTCGGATTACTTAGACTTAGACTTTGTTTTACCCACTAAAGCAGTACGCACAGCAAGCAAGCTAGCAAGACGTTATAAGGCAGGATTTGTGGTTTTGGATGCCCAGCGTCAAATAGCTAGGGTAGTGTTTGGCAACGCCACAGTTGACTTTGCTCAACAGGACGGGGATAGCATAGAGGCTGACTTACATAGGCGAGATTTTACGATTAATGCGATCGCATTTAATCCCCACACCAAGCAATTCATTGATCCACTACAGGGTATCTTAGATTGCCGTAAAGGGATAATCCGGATGGTGTCACCAGAAAACTTACAAAATGACCCATTACGATTGCTGCGGGGTTATCGACAAGCCGCTCAGTTGGGTTTTCAGATTGACCCAGCCACCCAATCAGCGATTAGAAAGGTAGCACCGTTATTGAGCCAAATCGCAGCAGAACGGGTACGGACAGAATTGGGCTATCTCCTCAAGTCACCTCAGGGTGTACCTTGGCTCAAAGCGGCCTGGGAGGATAATGTATTACGACCATGGCTGCCTGATGCCACCGCTGAGGGTTTAGAGCACATGGCAGAAGTTTACCAATCCGCTATGGTACTGGCAGAAGCCTGGCCTAAGCTTGGGGTGGAATTGAACTTAAAGGTGACTAAGCATTCTTTATCCTTGCTAAATTTGGCTAAGCTAGCAAATTTATTATCATCAATACCCGCAGTTGCTGAACAACAGCTGTTAGCCTTAAAGTACTCTCGTGTTCAGACTCGGATAGTAGTCAGGGCAATCCAACATTTGCCCCAATTGCTATCTTATACTACTGCCAAGGAGATCTCATTACGGGAGCAGTATTTCTTCTTTCTTAACGTTGGACCTGTCTTTCCTGTGGTAGCGCTTTTGGCAGTTGCCAGGGGCATGGCTGTGGATACTATAGCACCCTTGATTGAGCACTATTTGAATCCCAATGACCAGGTTGCCCATCCCACACCACTGGTTACTGGTAAAGATTTAATCAAATCCCTTAAGTTATCCCCTAGTTCTAAAATTGGTGAGTTACTGACTGAGATTCAAATTGCACGGATTGAGGGCAATATCGATAGTATTAAAGCTGCTCTAGAATTTGCTGCCAAACTGGACTCAATTAACTGTGGCTCTCAAGACAAATAACAAATAACAAATGATATTATCCGGTTAAATAATTATCATAAGAATTGATTATTCAGCTAATG
Organism: Moorena sp. SS36440bin_2; assembly: GCA_011524395.1. GTDB lineage: Bacteria > Cyanobacteriota > Cyanobacteriia > Cyanobacteriales > Coleofasciculaceae > Moorena. The sequence goes on along the minus strand of WTKN01000095.1, from coordinate 8,995 downwards.
ATATACGCGCACGCGTGCGCGTTCAGCTTTTGAATAAAATAAGCTGACCACTGACCACTGACCGCTGACTGCTTCCAAATCACCTACTTAAATTAAAATTTAATCAATATATTCTTGAATAAAGTTCCGAAGTTGTTTCATATTAAAGTCATCAGTAAATTTATAAATAGTTTTGGCAAATATCGCAAATTTATCATCTAATTGTTCTAGCTTTTCTAGTTCTTGTTTTATGGCAAACACATTGCCTCTCTTTGCCAGTTCATAGAGTTGGATTAGTACATCCGCTGGAGGAGGTACAATCCCTTCTGCTGGACTATCCTCAGAGGATGAATCAATTGTGGTTTCTGGGTCTGATTCAAACTCTTCATACACCCATTCCAGTTGCAGATGCTGCTGTAATTTTAACAGTAATTCTTCAACTTGTAATGGCTTCATAATAAAATCATCACAACCCGCCTGTCGACTTTTTTGCTGATAGGAATCAAATACGCTAGCTGAGAAGGCAAACACCACAATATTCTTCAAGTCTGGTGTAGAACGAATGCGCTTAGTCATTTCAAAGCCATCTAGCTCAGGCATGACCACATCAGCCATAATAAGGTCTGGTTTTTCCTTGGCTGCTTGCTCTAACCCTTCAAGTCCGTTACTTGCCTCTAGCACCTTAAATCCTAGGGGTTGCAACAACTCGATGATCACAGAGCGATTTTCCCATGTGTCGTCTACTATCAATATTTTTGGGGACGGTCCAGTTAAACCAATAATTCTTTTTGGAGAGACTTGACAAGTATATTCACTAATCTCTGATACAGGAAACTCTATCTCTACAGAAAAAATACTGCCTTGTCCAAGGGTACTCTCAACCTTAAGAGTACCCCCCATCATGTTGACAATTCTTTGGGTAATAGTTAATCCGAGTCCAGTTCCTTCAGCACAGCGAGACCTATCTCCCACTTGTTCAAAGGGCAAAAATATTTTTTCTAGTTCTTCTTCTGGCATACCTATGCCTGTGTCTTCAACTAAGAAACGGACTTGGGCGAAATCAACTTGTGGTGAATTTTGCCTTACCCTTATTCTCTCAACCTTAAAGATGACTCTACCTTGGTCAGTAAATTTAATGGCATTTCCCAGTAAGTTTAGCAAAACTTGTCGGAGGCGTTTCTCGTCAACAGAGATACCCTTGGGAATTTTATCACCGGGTTGGTAAATAAACGAAATTCCTTTTTGCTGAGCTTTAATATGGCAAACGTCTACCACCTCGACCAGAAAGTTTTGAAAATTTATATCTATGGGATAAATTTCCATTTTTCTCGCTTCAATTTTAGAGAAGTCGAGAATGTCGTTGATCAGATTTAGTAGATGTTTGCCACACTGGTAAATAATTCTAATGGCATTTTGTTGTTGGGGAGTTAAGATTCTGTCCTGCTGCAGAATTTGTGCATAACCTAATATACCATTGAGAGGAGTCCGCAGTTCATGGCTCATATTGGCGAGGAATTCACTTTTAGCTTGGTTGGCAGCATCAGCGACTTTTTTAGCTTTCTCTAATTCCTGGGTACGGGTTTGAACTAATTCCTCTAAGTTCTGATTAAAATCCTGTAATTGTCCATAAAGGTTTGATAATTCTTGACGACTATTTTCCAGGGTGATAAGATCACGGTAAGATCTCAACGCTGTAATAGCTGTTGTCACTAACTTGTGTCGAGTCAGTTCAACTTTAAGCTTATAATCGTTGATATCGTAATTTAGAATAACTGATTCTTCAGGGGCTTCTCCCGGCTGACCAGTGCGTAAAATAATCCTCACTAATTTATTTTTGAAATCCTCCCGAATCGACTGGGCAACTCTTAATCCGGCATCATTGGTTTCCATTACTACGTCTAACAACATGAATGCTGTATCTGGATGCTCGGAAATTAGTTGTTTGGCTTCGTCAGCAGAATAGGCAGAAATAAAGATTAACGGTTTGTCATCAAAAGTGAATTGTTTTAAGGCTAGCTTGGTAACTTTGTGGACTTTTATATCATCATCCACTATCATCATTTTCCAAGCCGTTTTAATTTCTTGTGACTGATTAGAGTGTTCCGTTTCCTCAAAAACTAATTCTTCATCTTCCTCAAAAACTAATTCTTCATCTTCCTCGAAAATCAGGTCTTGATCCTCTTCAAAGACTATCTCATCATCATCAGTTATAACCTCATTAATTTGGTTGATCATTATCATACACCTCATCCTGGGATTCTTTGATTGATTGCTGGAAAAGTCATGACAAATTGTGTTCCCACACCCACCTCACTTTCAGCCTTGATTGTCCCTTGCAGCTTTTGAACCACTAAGTTATAGACAATATGCAATCCTAGACCACTTCCGACCGTATTCCTAGCTGTTGTAAAAAATGCTTCAAAAATTCTCTTTAAATTGTCTTTAACAATCCTACAACCGTCATCGGTATATTCAACGATTAGTTGATCCTCTTGACCGGTCTCGACTATAGCGCTATTTAACACCTCACTTTTGATTAACTATAGCGCTAATTTAAATCCCCAAAGATTGTGGAGCTACCCTGTGGCTGGAAGTTAACCCTTCTGTTGAAATCCTCAGCAAAGTTTTTAATTAGAATTGGACATTGATAGATTTTTTTCTACCAAAGCCAAAATCTCCGCTTCTTGAAAATCTTGTGCTAATTCCTTGAGTTTGTTGGCAAAAGGAAGGTATTTCTCGTCCAAATCACCGAGATAGATAGCTCGTTCACAAATTTTCCTCATACTCCCAAGCATCGCTAACTCATATAACACTTCCATCTCCGAGTTTGGGGGAATTATAAATGATTCCTCTAATGCTTCCTCTAATTTGGAGGGATTGGCTACTGATTGAATCTGAGATTTTGGAAGCGCAGCAGTGTCTTCATAGATCCACTCCAAAGCTAAATGCTGCTCTAATACTTCGAGTAACTGTAGTTGGTCTACTGGTTTAGAAATAAAATTATCACAACCAGCTACCCTGCTCTTAGTTTCATCCATCTCCCAGATGCTGGTTGAAACGGCTACAATAGTTACATGCTGAATTTGAGGTATCTGTCGAATTTCCTGAACAGCTTCAAAACCGGTTTTGACAGGCATAACTAGGTCAGTCAAAATCAAGTCGGGTTGGATTTGGCAAGCCAGTTGTACTTCTTCGAGACCATTGTTTCCTAAAACCACCTCAAATCCTAACGGCTCCAGCATGTTTTGCAAGACAGCACGGTTTTCCAGTTTATCATCTACTACCAGTATTTTGCGACGAACTCCTTGATAACCAATTACCTGACCGACTAAATTCCGTTCTGTTTTCAGAGCTATTTCCAAAGTTGGGAAGGTGACATCCAACCAAAACGTGGAACCTTTGCCCAGCTCGCTCTTAAGGTTTAATTCTCCCTTCATCAAGTCGATCAGTTTCTGGCTAATAGTTAAACCCAAGCCTGTACCATCGGCACGGTTGTGGATATCCCCAACTTGTTCAAAGGGTTGGAAAATTGTTTCTAACTGCTTCTGAGTCATTCCTACTCCTGTATCAATTACCTCGAAACGTAGAGTCTGGGGATGATTTACCTGATGGTTAACTCCTACATTTTGATTATTGAGTACGCTGACTTTAAAGGTTACTTGACCACGATCAGTAAATTTGACAGCATTGCCTAGCAGGTTGAGAAGTATCTGCCGCAGTCGCTTCTGATCGACTCGAATCCCAGAGGGGAGATTATCCCCTGGCTGGTACTTGAATAAAATATCTTTTTCTAATGCTCTCATCCCGATAATTCCTACTACCTCTTCTAGAAACGTGGGCAAATGCGAGTCAGTAGGATATAGTTCCATTTTGCCAGCTTCAATCTTAGCAATGTCGAGGAGATCGTTGATCAGAGTCAATAGATGGTTGCCACTTTGGTAGATAGTTTTTAAACCATTGGTTTGACGAGGATTTAAATTGCGATCGCGCATTAAGATTTGGGCGTAGCCGAGGATGCCATTGAGGGGAGTGCGGAGTTCGTGACTCATGTTGGACAGGAAATCACTCTTAGCTTGGTTAGCCACTTCTGCTGCCTCTAAAGCCTTCTGTAGGTCTTGGGTTCTTTCCTCTACTTTCACCTGTAGACTTTGAGCCAATACTTCGAGCTGTTCGTAAAGTTGAGCGTTCTCTAAGGAAATCGCTGCTTGAGACGTCAGTAGATTTAACACTTCTAATCGGTCTGGAGTAAAGGCTCCTGGAGTCAGATTATTTTCTAAATAGAGAATGCCGACCAACTTGCCCTGGTTTAAGATCGGACTACAGAGAACAGATTTGGGCTGACGGGTCTGTAGGTAAGGGTCCTTAGCAAAGTTGGAGTCAGCACCAGCATCATTGAGAACTAAATTCTCCCCAGTACGAGCCACATAGTTAATCAGGGCTTTAGGTAACTGCTCACTGGTGGCGACTGGGATTGACTGCAACCGAGTCTGGTCAACTGACTCAACATCAATAGTTGCTTCTATGAACAGTTGATGATCTCGTTGTAAAATTAAACAACCAAACTGCGCTCCAGCATTCTCTACTACAATTTCCATCAACTTATTGAGCAGATCCGCTAGGACGATTTCCCCAGAAATAGCTTGAGATGCTTTGACTACTGTGTTTAAATCCAGTATCAGGTCTGACCTAGTGCTGTTGGTAGTAGTATTGCTAATGGTTTGGGTTGAAGACACAGAAGACTGCTGGGTTCTTTTAACCAGTAAGTCGGGATACTTCTGTTCCAAATCTTCGACTTTACGTATTGCCCCCCAAAGCTGATAGCTATAGTGAGCTTTATTGAGGTAAATTTTAGCAATTTCTGATTTGCCTCGGCTTAACCAAAACTTAGCGGCTAATTCATTAGCTAGGGCTTGATTCTGGATAAACCCATGGTCTTCAGCGGAAGCGATCGCTTGGTCATATAACTCCATTGCCTCTAGATGCTGACCAGATACACGAGCCATCTCTGCTGCTACCAACAGATAGTTATGCTGGAAGTTCTCAGGACAGTTATCTGCCCAACGTTTCATTTGTTCTTGGTTGGTTAACAGCTGCTGCCAATAGTGCTTTTTATCAACCTCTGAGGCCGAGGGGTAGAGACTAGCTAAACTCAGGGATTCGTAGAAACGTTTGACAGCTACTTGAAACTTACTGATAAGCACAGCAATAATTTTTTCAGCTTTTTCTGAATACTCAAGGGATTGACGTGGTTGGTCATACCAATAAAGAAGTATAGATTTGAGGATGTAATAGTGGCAAAGGGCATAGTCACCATGATCACAGTGGCAATTTTCTAGATACTGAGATTCGGTGAGGTCTTCGATATCAAAGGAAAATTTATCCCTAGTTTTTCCCAAAAGGTTGTATAGAACAACCTTTAACGCCAAAATTGAATCTTCAGCTAAACGATTATGACTTTTTTGAGCTAATCCTAAGTATTCAGGTAACTCTTCTAGAATTTTTGATAAGTTTTTTCCCCAATAAAATGGATTAATTACTTTATAGATCACCAGATACCCGATAAACATAGCATTTCCCGAAGCTAAAGCGGCCTGTAGTCCCTCATCTAAAACCTGCTCCGATTCTTTTAAGGGATTCACCCAAGGATAAAAATTATTGGCAAATATATAACAAGTCTGAGCTACTTTATCTAATTGCTTAAATCTTTTACTCAAATTGAGACCAAGCCAGGCAACGTCATAGCCTAATTGATAATCCCCTAACTCCGTAGTGACCAACATCCCGTAAACCATAAAACCAAAGGCTGATTCAGCCACCATGCCATATTGGCAAGACAGCTCGACAATTTTAGACCCTAACCAAAAGTGTAATTGGTTTTGCTTGGTAATATAAGAGGAAGGTAGCAGGCAATTTAATATCTTAATTATCTTATTTTGAATCAAGTCCTTGCCCTCTGGTTCATTCAGGATAACACTGATGGATTGACCCTGAGTTTTGTGGTTAATTTGCTGTCTAGCAGGTTCTAAGTATAGTGATATAGTCTTTAGCTGGTCTGGTGTTGGCCAATCTAGTCCTAGCAGAGGGAGAGCTTGTTTGCCAATTTCAATTGCCCTATGCTCCTGGGATATCACGGTTTGGTGTCGAATACTTAACCAATAAATATCTGCCTTGTCTACTACAGACTCTACGCGAGATAGCAGCAAGTTAATTAATCTGTCTGCCTGCTCGAAATTATTATCAAATTGCTCGGTCTCTGCCAGTTCCTTATGCAAAGCATAGGTGAGAGAGTATTGAGTTTCCCAAGCATTGTACTCAAGATACGCGATGCCTACTTTAAAATAGTCTTTGGCTGCTCCATAAGCTATATTTTCCTTAGCTTTTTTACCCGCTTTTAAGTTCAACTTAGCCAAATCCTTTCTTTCTGTAGGATCTGCAATTGAATCTTGAGCTAAGTTAAGATGATTGACCAGTTCAAACACCCTTTCTTCGCGCTCCGTCTCTGAGAGGTTACTGCGCAAAAGCCGTCCAATCCTCAGATGAACGTTGGTTTTATCCTCCTGATTGATTAACCCATAGGCCGCTTGTTGTACTCGGTCATGGAGAAATTTAAAATTGAGAATGACCAGTTGAGACTCGATAATTTCTTCATCACTAGTTTTCAGCTCAGATGTTGGTAACACGAATCCTTCTTGAATAGCACTCAGTAAATCCCTAAAGGTATCTGTTAAGGACTTTTCATACACAATGGACAGAGTAGTGAGGTTAAAATAATTTCCTATACAAGCCGCTAGTTGCAACACCTTCTGGGTAGTAGCTGGGAGTTTTTTGAGCTTCCTCACCATCAACTCTACTACATTATCAGTAATACCTAGCGCCTTAATTTCAGAAATATCCCACTGCCATTGAGCTTGATGTCCATCTTTAGGAGCCTTAAACCTTACTAGATTTTCATCGTAAAGTGTTTGGAGAAACTGGTTTACAAAGAAAGGATTTCCAGCGGTTTTATTAACCACTAATTTGGCTAATGGTATCACTGACTCTCCCTGAACTTGTAAGGTATCAGCAATGAGTTGATTGATCTGGTTTTCTTGTAAAGAAGCTAAGGTAATTTGCTCAAAGGTAACCCCCAATTCCTCCAGCTTATCTAGGGTTAGTATCAGCCCATGAGTAGCATTGACTTCGTTATCCCGATAAGCACCAATTAACAATAAGTACTCCGTTTCTTCATTAGTCATGATCAGCTCAATCAGCTTCAGTGTCCCTGTATCTGCCCACTGAAGATCGTCAAGGAAAATGACTAGGGGATGGTCTTGAGCACAAAAGAGTTTGATGAAGTTCTGAAAAACTAAATTAAAGCGGTGTTGAGTCTCAGTAGGGGCAAGGGTTGCTACGGTGGGCTGTTTACCAATAATTAGTTCTACTTCAGGAATCACATCAATGATCACCTGTCCATTCGGATGCAGTACTGCTAAGAGTTTTTCTCGCCACTGGTTGAGTTGCTCTTCTGGTTCACTGAGCAGTTGTTGCACTAAACTAGAGAAGGCACTGACAATAGCAGAGTAGGGAATATTGCGCTGAAATTGGTCAAATTTTCCAGAAATAAAGTATCCTCGTTGCCTAGTGACCGGTTTGTAAATTTCCCGTACTAGTGCTGATTTACCAATGCCAGAATAACCACTGACTAGCATCATTTCAGTTCGAGACCGGGGATTGCTTAAATTTTGGACTGGTTTGGAGCTGAAGTTAGATGTTCGATGTTGTTCGTTGTTGCTAGTTGAGATCGCAGCGACTCGCTCAAAAGCAGCTAGCAGCATCTGGACTTCTTGCTCTCTACCATAGAGTTTCTGGGGAATGTGAAAGGTTTCCGAAATGTCTTGAGTACCTAGGGGAAATGGTGGGATTTTGCCAGTGGTCTGTAACTGCTTCAAACATTCTTCTAAATCCGCTTTAATGCCCCACGCACTTTGATAACGTTCCTCAGCGGTTTTTGCCATTAATTTTAGGACAATATCTGACAACAGTTGAGGAATCTGTGGAGAGGTTAAGGTTAAGCTCTGTTGTTGATGGGGAGGGATAGGTTGTTTAGCAAGATGACAATGGACTAACTCCATCGGCTCAGTAGTCTCAAAGGGGAGTTTGCCTGTGAGTAATTGATAGAAGGTAACCCCAAGGGAGTAGAAATCTGTACGGTAATCTAGGCAACGGTTCATTCTCCCGGTCTGCTCTGGGGAAATATAGGCTAATGTTCCTTCTAGAACATGGGGATTTTTTAAGGTGGGAGTTTCCCTGAGTAACTGGGTAGAAATGCCAAAGTCGATAAGTTTTATTTCCCCGGTGTCTCGGTTATAAATGATATTACTGGGATTAATATCTTTATGGATAATATTCACCCCATGTATCCCCCCTAAGCTATCAGTTATTTGGATAGCTAATCTTAAAAATTCCTCTAGGCTAAACTGGCGTTTACTTAGCCAATTCTTTAAGGATTCTCCACCAAAGTCCTCCAATATAATAACCAGAGTGCTGTGATACTTATGCAACTCATAGGCTTTAATCACTCCTGGCAAATTTAGAGAGTGATTGAGTTGATATTCTTGTTTATATTGGGTCAACTCTGATTCGCTGGGATAATCCTCCTTCAGGACTTTGATAATCACCGATTGATGGTCGTTATCTCTGATGCCCTGATAAACGATTGAATTAGAACTTTCGTAAACTTTAGTGTTAACTTGATAGCCGTGAATAGTAATCATATATAGTATGGAATAGGGAACAGATAATAGGGGACAGTAGTAAATATATCAGATTATTTTTTTATAAATCAATATTGAGTTTTATGATTTTTTAGTAAAAGCTATAATCCTTATTATTAATAAATATTTTTTCTACAGCTTAACTTCCTTAACTTTGGTTTTGCAACAAGATATAGCGTTTTTTATAGCTATGAACTACACAGGTTTTTTTTCACTCTTGCCTCTTGCCTCTTGCCTCTTGCCTCTTGCCTCTTGCCTCTTGC
>WTKN01000069.1 GCA_011524395.1 Moorena sp. SS36440bin_2 | reverse complement strand
TTTAACTAAGGATAAATTAGACAACCTGGAGCTGCGTACACCTCAAAGGGTTAGTTTTAATAGTATCAATAATGAAGCTAAAAAAACTATACCGAACGCGGAAACTCAGTTAGACCAAGACATTGCGATTGACCGTAGGTCACGGTACGCGATTGGCCTACGGCCACGCTACGCGAACGCACCTGGTATTGATATCAAAGTTGGAGACTTACCTAACTTTGAGGTTAATCGTGAATTACCTAATATCGATTTAACTAAGGATAAATTAGACAACCTGGAGCTGCGTACACCTCAAAGGGTTAGTTTTAATAGTATCAATAATGAAGCTAAAAAAACTATACCGAACGCGGAAACTCAGTTAGACCAAGACATTGCGATAGCACCTGGTATCGATATCCAAGTTGGAGACTTACCCAACTTTGAGGTTAATGGTGAATTCCCTAACTTAGATTTAACTAACGATAAGTTAGACAACCTTGAGTTGCCATCCCAGCAAACTGTTAGTCTTAATCCTACGGTTAATTCTGAACCAATCCAGCAGATAGAAACATCACCAGCAGTAATTGAACCGAGTCAGGAGCAACTAATTAGCTTTAACCTAAGACAGGAGCAATTAGCAAGCTTTGACCTAACAGATGAACAACTACTAAGCCTGGATTTGACACAGGAGTCATCACTCAACCTTGACCTAAAACCAGTTGAACTTCCAACAATTGCTTTTGCGGAATTAGGAGAAGAGTACCAAGACACTCTCGAAATCGCCAACTACTGGATACGGCAAAGAAGACGCAACCGCAGACAAATACGCCAACAACGAAGAATAGAATCGACTCCATCTTCTACCTCTAAACCAAAATCATCCTATGTAAAAGTACTTGCCCCTACTTCGGATAAGGTATTAGATATCCCAGCAACTAGCATTATTTTACAATATGCTTTGGGAGCTGAGGTGGAACTTCGGGTCAATGGTAAACTGGTAGACCCCTCCTTCATTGGACGGACAGAAACAGATACACTAACTAATCTTATCACTCGAACTTGGTATGGTATTGTCCTTAGGGAAGGGGAAAATACGATCACTGCTACTATCGCTGGGTCAGATAACGTAATTTCTATACCGGTACAAGTAAGGGGAAGACCCGATAAACTGGTTGTGGAAACGCGGGAGGCTCGTATCCCAGCCGATGGACGTTCTCTAGCAACGGTTAAGGGTCGGTTATTGGATAAATTCGGTAATGTCTCTCACCGCGATAGCATTGTTACCTTATACACCAGTGACGGTGAGTTCGTTGGTGTAGACCAAAACCCAGACCAACCGGGATTTCAGGTAGAAGCTCGAAAGGGGCAATTTAGCACTGAACTGCGCTCAGGCTTAGACGCTAAAACCATTCGGATTAGCGCTGCTACTAATGATTTAGAAGCCTTTACCCAAATGCAGTTTGAAACTGCACTACGCCCGAGTTTAATAACTGGCGTGATCGATATGCGTTTGGGAACTGAAGGAACAGACTTTTTCAAGGGCTTTCGGGACTTTTTACCAGAGGATGAAGATGATGACACTAAATTTGACATCCGATCCGCTGCTTTCTTCACTGGAAGCCTTGGGGATTGGTTAATCACTGGGTCATTTAATACTGACCATGCTTTGAACAAAGGCTGTAATTGTAATGATAGTAATCGGTTATTTCGTGAGTACCAATCCTCTGAACAAGACTATCCCGTTTACGGTGATAGTTCGACAGTGGATGTAACCACTCCTTCTATAGATAATCTCTATCTGAGGCTAGAACGCTCTGGGACAAAAGTAGGAATAGAAGCAGACTATTTGATGTGGGGGGATTACAACACTGAGGAGTTTTCTAGACGCTCTCAGCTATTTACCTCCACAAGGCGTAAACTCCATGGCTTCAAGACTAACTACAACTTTGGTAAGTTTCAAATTACTGGATTGTTCGCCAATAATGTGGAGGGTTTCCAGCGGGATACGATTGTCCCTGATGGTACTAGTGGTTTTTACTTTCTTTCTCGGCGACTATTGGTTGCTGGTTCAGAAGAGGTTTACATCGAGTTAGAAGAACTACAGCGACCTGGTACTGTAATTCAACGAGAACGTCTCAGTCGGGTCAGTGATTATGAAATTGACTATGACCGTGGCACCTTATTGTTCAAGCAACCAATGTTACGTACTGACTTGGATGAGGAAGGACGAGTCTTAGTGCGGCGGATTGTTGTTACTTATCAATTTGATGGGGATAGCGAAGATACTAATATTTACGCAGGTCGGTTTCAATACAACTTCTCTCGGGAACTTAATCAAGAAAGTTGGCTCGGCGCTAGCTATCTACGGGAAAATCAGGGAGCTAGAGACTTTGAACTTTATGGTGTGGATGGTTTGTTCTCCTTTGGGGAGAATGTTCAATTAATCACAGAATACGCTCACTCTAGCAATGATTCTGACGAATTAGGCTTAGTCAGCGGTTCAGCCTACCGCGTCCAACTAGACGGCAAATTTGGTGATGGTTTCTCCGGTAAGGCTTATTTGCGCTCCACTGAAACTGGCTTTGCCAATAACGCTACTGTTAGCTTTGTTCCTGGTCAAACCCGTTATGGTGCTCAGTTTCTGGCCAAACTGACTGATACGACTAATTTTCGGGTACAGGTAGACCGGGAAACTAACCGAGGTATAGCTCCCCGAGTTGTTACTAGCTTTGGTGATTTATTCGACCCCCGTACCGAACCCCAGGCTGGTAATCGGGTGGATAATTCTCTAACTACTGTAATTGCGGGGATTAAGCAACGTATTGGTCCGGGTAGCCTCCAACTCGACTGGGTGTTTCGCGATCGCGAAGACCGTAAAGATGACTCTAGAAGTCGTACATCCAATCAGTTGCGATCGCGTTTTAAGATGCCCTTAACTGATAAACTCACTTTTCAGGCTCTCAATGAACTAACCCTATCCAGCGAAACCGATTCAGTGTATTCAGACCGCACTGCGATCGGATTAGACTGGCGAGTGTATCGAGGAATTACCATCAATATCGGACAACAATGGTTTACCCGAGGGCAATTTGAGGGACAGGAAATTACTCATCTTGGTATCAGTGGCGATTACAATCTTGGCTCTGATACCACTATCTCTGGACGTTACTCCATTGTTGGCGGATTAGATCAGATGACCGGTCAGGGCGCTATCGGCTTGAAGCAGGGCTGGACGATTTTTCCTGGTATGCGACTAAACCTTGCTTATGAGCGGGTATTAGGTAACTTTCTTGGAGAAAACGCTGCTGCTGATCAGTTCAGTCAACCCTACGCTTTTGGTCAAGGAGCCTCAGCCCTTGGATTTGAGAGTGGAGAAAGCTACAGTATCGGTGTTGAATACACTGACAGTCGCGATTTCAAAGCCAGCTTCAAATGGGAGCATCGTTCTTCTAATCGTGGCAACAACACTGTTATCACTGGTGCCGCCTCTGGTAAATTGTCTCCTGCTATAACTGCTTTGTTTAGTTATCGACAGGCGAATGGTGCTAATCAAAGACTTAGGAGCCGATTAGGAAATTCGATCAATCTCAGGGTAGGTGTTGCATACCGTAATCCTGAGAGCGATAACTTTAACGCTTTAATGCGCTATGAATTTCGCCAAAATCCCGCTACTATTCCCGATACGATTTTATTGGGCAGTGGTACTGGTTATAACGAACATCTATTTTCCGGCGAAATGATATATGCTCCCAACTGGCGATGGGAATTTTACGGTAAATATGCTTTGCGTTATAGTAGATCCTATTTATCCAATGATTTAATCGGAGATAGCACCATTCATCTCGGTCAACTCCGAGCATCCTATCGTCTAGGCTACAACTGGGATGTAGTCGGTGAAGCTCGCTTGATCTCTCAACCTTCAGCGGACTACTTTGAAAATGGCTTCCTGATCGAAACTGGCTACTACCTAACTCCTAGTTTGCGCCTTGCTGCTGGATACGCTGTTGGTAATATTGACGACTACGACTTCCGTGGCTCTCGTTCCGCCAGTGGTCCGTATTTAGGACTTACTGTCAAACTTGATGGGCTGATTGGTAATCTATTTGGCGGCTTTGGCAATCAAAAGGTAGCACCACCCCAACAGCAGGAATCTCAAACTGAATCCATTGTTGAAGATAACCAAAACCAAGATAATCCCAATAAAATTAACCAACCTGTGGTTGAAGAAGGGTTAGAAGACAACAGCAAACCCCTTTCTAACGACAAATCAGAAGACGACAATACACAAGCAAGAATAATAGAAAAAAAATAGTATTTTCGGGTACTTGACAATTGGTTATTTTAGTATAAGTACTGATTAATACTAAAAATATCATTATTAATTACCATAATTATCTAGTTTAGAATTAACTATAATTAGTGTCAGATTATAAAATATAAAAAAATATTTATCAGTATATTAATCTTTAAAAGAAAGCAGCTATGAATCCAAATATAATTACTTCGGTTTTAAAGTCAGAATTGCCCCTAAAACTATTAAATAAAAATTATGACGATTCTAGATTAATTTTCTTTTTTATTAAAAAAAAAGAAAAGCCTAGACTTATCCCAAAAAAACAGTATCTACCTAGTTTATTATCAAGCCTAGGCTTAAAAGAGTTGATCGATACTGTTACCTGTTGCTTTTTGCCTTTTGCCGTTTGCCTTTTGCCGTTTGCCTTGATTAGGCCAGCCCTAGCCCAACCAAAACCATCACCCCTAAAAGTAGTGGTCAATAGCAACCAAGATGGTTCAGTAAAACCAGACAATAACTTAACCCTGAGGGAAGCTATTAACCTGATCAACGGCACATTAACCCTAGACCAACTCAGTGCCACAGAACAAGCTCAAGTAGAATACTTAAGTTCCCCAGCACGGTCAACAATAGAGTTTAATTTACCTGCCCAGCAAACTACTATTCGTTTGTTAGAACACTTACCTCCCATCGCGACTGCTGGCGTGATAGTAGACGGCACAACCCAACCTGGCTATAACCGAGATCAATCAGCTACTGCCGAGATTCAAATCCCGATTCCATTGGTGGCAATTACTCCAGCGGAAACGGTAGAGATTTTTCAAGGTTTGACAATCCTTAATGATGATGTGACAGTAAAAGGGTTGAGTATCTATGGATTTAACGGTCAGCACCAAGGAACTGTCATCTCAACACCAGCAGACATATTGATTTCCGATCGGCTGCCACCCAACTACAACGGTCAGTTTGCTGATGGTCAGTTTGCTGCCGACAAACCTCCTCAATCGGTGATTATAGAAAACACTTGGCTAGGTATACCTCCGGATGAAAGTATGCCATCAACCATGTCAGCTTTTGGGGTATGGGTGTTTAGTGGCACAGGAGTTACCATCCGGCGTAATCGAATTGCTAATCATGACGGTAGCGGGATTATTACCTCCGACCAGGCGAGGGAGCTACAGATTACTGAAAATATTATCGTTGGTAACGGGATGGCTGGGATGTCAGATGCTATTCGTCTAGAGGGTAATATTGACAATACTACTGTTGAGTCTAATTTAATTTGCGGCAACGACGGCAGCAGTGTGTACCTATTTAAACCTATGGGTGCTGTCAGCATTCGGAATAACCAAATTAAGTATAATGGACGCCGCTTACGTCGGGCTGCCATATATTTGATGGGAGATGATCATCAAGTTATTGGTAACCAAATCACTAACCAATCGGGACCAGGAGTGGTGGTTGCTGCTTATCCAGAAAGCGATCGCAATATCATCCAAGATAATCAATTTGCGGCTCTCGAAGGGCTGAGCATTGACCTAGTCACTAGAGACCATACCGGACCAAGGCATTATCAAGTGGGTGATGGACCAAACCCTAAGCGAGACTCTCCTAACCGTAGGCTAGACACTGGCAATAATGCTGTGAATACACCTCGGTGGTTAGCGGTAGAGTTTTTTCAACGGGATGGTCAGGTCAGTTTGGATGGGTTAGCTGACCCTGGTTCTGAAGTAGATATCTATGTTGTAGACCAGGTTTCCCCAAAAACCCCTGGGTATGGTCCCTTGAGCAGGAAGATTGCTACCACTGAAGCAGATCAAGACGGGAAGTTTGGAATTAGTCTTAGTAATGTCCAGCCTGGGGATTACCTGAGTGCGATCGCAACTCACCCAGACTACGGTACCTCGGAACCAGCTGTGACTGTAGTAGTAAGTGCTCTTGATGATCAAGGGAATAGTATCGAGACCCGGTCAGCAACAACTCTACCGAACACAGCAAAGCCCCAGTGTACCAGCCGTCCAGTGGCCAGGGTTCCGATACAACCACAGTCCCCACAAATACCTGAACCCTTGGTTTTGAAGGTACCTAGGGTAATCCATTTTGCCCTTGACCAATCCAGAATTAGTCCTAGAACTGAGGCAGTACTCAACCAGATTGCGAGAGTATTGCAAGAGTATCCCTTCATGACCATCGATATTCAGGGACATACTGACTTCCGTGCTACGGTGGAATACAACGAAGCCTTGGGATGGCGGCGGGCCAAGGCAGCACGGGATTACCTGTTGCGTCTGGGAGTTGGACCAGAACGGATGACTATTCGCTCCTTTGGTGAAAGCGAGCTGAAGACCACAGGAACTACATCAGTCAATCATGCACGTAATCGTCGGGTAGAGTTTATCTTCCAAGATGTTAGGGGTTTGGACATTATCTTGGTAGAACAAGAAGAAGATTTACAAATCGAGTGACATACCGATTTATATGGATAATCCCTTATCGGAATAGTTTTTGGGAATAGCCTCAAACGCCCTATTCTAAAACACCTCAAGTTTGTCTCGCCCTTCGTTAGAGCAAACAACTCCCCATCTATACCCCACCAGTATCCTGACTACAATGGTGTAAACGCTCTCAACTAATTACCTGACATACAATCAAGGTATACGACTAATGGACTACGTAATTACAACCAATACAAACACGATCATATACCTTATTGGAAAAACCTTGTGTGAATATTGCTACTTCATCAGTAGACCTTGACCTGAACAACCTATTTCCCTTTGAACTCGACGAGTTCCAAAGACAGGCAATTGAGGCTCTCAATGAGAGTAAATCAGTAGTTGTCTGTGCTCCGACTGGTTCTGGGAAAACCTTGATTGGGGAGTATACCATTTATCGTGCTTTGTCTCAAGGAGGACGTGTTTTCTACACCACCCCCCTCAAAGCGCTCTCCAACCAGAAACTAAGGGATTTTCGGGCAAAATTTGGCGCAGACAAAGTCGGTCTAGTTACCGGTGATTCCTCGGTCAACCGGGAAGCTTCCGTGTTAGTGATGACTACGGAAATCTTCCGTAATATGCTCTATGGGACCCCAATTGGTCAAGTGGGAGCCTCTATGCTAGGGGTTGAGGCGGTCATCCTAGACGAATGTCACTATATGAATGACCGACAACGAGGCACGGTTTGGGAAGAATCAATTATCTATTGTCCGCCAGATATTCAAATTGTTGCCCTCTCCGCCACTGTTGCGAATTCTGACCAGCTGACCGACTGGCTCAATCAAGTTCATGGCTCCACTGAGCTGATTTACTCTGACTTCCGACCTGTTCCCCTAGAGTTTTACTTTGCCCATCCCAAGGGAATTGTCTCCCTGCTGAATGACGACCACACCAAGATTAACAACTCCCTGAAAACCAGACGTCCTAAAAGCAAAGACAAACATGGACGTCCGGAAGGCCCGAGCATTAGCACTGTGGTGAGCAAACTAAAAAAACGGGAGATGTTACCAGCTATTTACTTTATCTTTAGCCGCCGAGGCTGTGATAAGGCAGTAGATGAGATGGGTCCACTATCCCTGGTCAATGAACACGAAGCAGCTCAACTCAAGAAACGGATTGATGAATTTATCAGTAAGAATCCAGAAGCAGCTCGTACCAAACAAATTGAGCCCCTCTACCGAGGTATAGCTGCCCATCATGCTGGAATTTTACCTGCTTGGAAAGGTCTAGTGGAAGAACTATTCCAACAAGGACTAGTTAAGGTGGTCTTTGCTACAGAAACTCTAGCAGCAGGAATTAATATGCCTGCTCGTACCACGGTTATTTCCAGTCTATCTAAGCGTACTGACCGAGGACACCGGCTACTGACTGCTTCTGAATTTTTGCAGATGGCTGGACGAGCAGGACGGCGAGGGATGGATACCAATGGCTATGTGGTTACCGTGCAAACCCCCTTTGAAGGGTCTAAGGAGGCGGCATATCTAGCAACCGCTGGTGCTGATCCCCTAGTCAGTCAGTTTACCCCTACCTATGGTATGGTACTGAATTTGTTGCAAACTCACTCTCTTCCTCAAGCCAAGGAGTTAGTTGAACGCAGCTTTGCTCAGTATCTAGCTACGTTGTACCTCAAACCTCAACAACAGGCAATTACTGAACTGACTGCGGAACTCACAAGAATTGATTTTCAACTGGCACCGGTAGATGTGGCAGTAATGGAAGGCTATCAAAAACTGAAGGAACACCTGAAAGTAGAGCGCCGCATCCTTAAAGACCTGCAACACCAAGCAGAGGCATCTGTTTCTAAAGCCGTATCCCAATTACTACAACAGGTGCAACCGGGAGTCATTCTTTATCTCAAGGGCAAGAATGTGCCAGTGTCTTCTCCTGTTCCAGCTGTTTTGGTGGCTAAACAAAAGGGTTCCGGTCAATTCCCCTATCTGGTGTGCTTAAGTGCTGCTAACCGATGGTATGTGGCAACAACTGCTGATGTGATGGGGTTAGATGGCTTTCCTGAAGTGGCCGATGACCAAGTATCCAATGGCTCTACGGAAGATTACTCAACCGGGTCAACTCAAGGTGAATCCTCTGACATTATTAATCTTCGATGCCTTGATATTGGAACTCTCCAGCCTTTAGAGGGACTTGAGATTAAACCAGGTCAAGTCAAAAGCGGAAATGAAGATACTGAAGCCTTGGCTAACCAAGTTCCCACCATTGCTCAACTCTGGGTTGCTCCAGAAGTGAGGGAGCAACAAGGTGTTGTTGGTGATCTAGAGGGTCAAATGGAAACCCATGCTCTTCGTCAGTGGGGTAATCCTTCTCAACTGATCAAACGCCACAAAAAACGGTTGTTTTTGCAGGAGCAAATTAACCAACGTCAAGCTAAATTCCGAGAATACCAGGCTCAGCATTGGCACGAATTTCTGAACCTGATTGAAATTTTAAAAGCATCTGGTTCTTTGGAGGACTTAACTCCCACTGTTCTGGGGCAAGTGGCTGCTTCGGTTCGGGGAGAAAATGAGTTGTGGCTAGCTTTAGCCATGCTGTCGGGAGAATTAGATGACTTAGACCCCCACCAACTGGCAGCAGCTTGCTCTGCTATAGTTACCGAAACCCCTAGACCGGATAGTTGGACAAACTATAAACCAAGTGACGAAGTGCTAGAAGCATTGGCAAACCTCAGGAGGATTCGGCGTCAAGTATTTCAGCTACAGCGCCGATATCATGTTGCCTTACCGGTTTGGTCAGAGGATAGGTTAATTGGTCTAGTAGAACAGTGGTCATTAGGCAAATCCTGGCGGGAGATATGCGGTAATAGCAGCTTAGATGAAGGGGATGTGGTGCGAATTCTACGTCGAACCTTAGATATATTATCCCAAATTCCCCATGTGTTGCCCCTATCAGAGTCTTTAAAAGCTAATGCGATTCGTGCTGCTCAGTTACTTGACCGCTTTCCGGTTAATGAAAGAGTTAAGTAGGGTTTGCTGAATAAGTCGTTTGGTAAGGGTAGGAGTTAGGAGTCAGGAGTCAGGAGTCAGGAGTCAGGAGAAACACTACAATCAGTTATTAAAAAACATAGCAACATTTTCCTAGGTAATCTCCCTCCTGATCCCCTGTTCCCTGTTCCCGTCTTGATGCAGTCGCTCATGGGGGAAACCCCCAAGACCGCGCTGCATCGCTGTTCCCTATTCCCTACTATTTATAACTTACGATTCCTGATCAATTGGATTCTTACCAATATCAAAAATAATTATAAACTCCGCATCGGGCATTAATCGTTTCAGAGCCCACAAATGTCCTTCGGCATCCGATCGATTGCGGAAGCGAGCAACAACAACTCGCTGCATTTGTGGTAACAGCCTAATGACCACCCATGGATGAAGGCGTTCAGAATAGGTCATCATTAAAGTATCTCCTTGTGATTGGGGAGCCAGAGCTAGCCCGTAGATTTTGGACACTCACCGGGCTAGCTCTTGACTCTGGGCGTCTTAGCGCCCACGCTTATACTATAGCACAAAAATATTATATTATAACATATTTGAAAAATTTTGTTACAAAAAAAATATTGAAACTGGCAAGATGCCAGTTCTACAGCTTGATGCCGCGCGACCATAACCATGACACTGGCAAGATGCCACTTCTACTGCCTCTTGCCTCTTGCCTCTTGCCTCTTGCCTCTTGCCTTCCCTACCCTTACTCCTCAAGTAAACCCTTCAACACCTCTTCCGTAAAAGGATTCTTACCAGCCCGGAGCTCATCTATCCATTTTTGCACTTTTGCTTTCCAGTGATCATTGCTGGCCCAGTCTACATATGCCTGAAAATCTGATATCGCTCCTGCGGTATCCCCAGTCAGGGCTCTAGCCAGACCACGAGCACATTGATATCCTTTATGTTTAGGTGCTTTGACTATTGCTTTCTCACAGGCATCCATCACGTCAGCAGCATATCCATGGAGGCTACCAAACCAACAGATGGAATCCCAAAATTTAGCATAAATTTCTAGGTTTGGATCTAGTTGTTGCGCTTGTTTATAGAGAGATAGGGCTTTGGTTAATTTACCCTCTTTAGCTAACTTCTCACCTTTTTCAACTTTAGTGAGTGCTGCTAGCTGTTTGGCTTTTATATCTGGCTCTAATTCTAGCTCCGGATTCCATTGTTTGGCTTCTTGAAACTTAGCAATAGCACCCTCAATATTCCCCTCTTTAGCTAACTTCTCACCTTTTGTAAAAAGAGCGATCGCTTTTGCCTTTATATCTGGCTCTAATTCTAGATTTGGATTCCATTATTTGGCTTCTTGAAACTTAGCAATAGCACCCTCAACATCCCCGAGTTTTGCTAACTCCTCACCTTGTTTAACAAAACCAGAAGCTGCCGCTATTTTGCCATCTGAATTGTGGCATTTCTCTAAGTTATCTAAGGATTCAGGATGATCCACAAAGTAATCTTCCAGCAACTTACAGCCCCGAGCCAGCATCTCACCTAAATCTTCAACTGCCCAGAGTCTGACCGTTTTGTCCCATGATGCCGTAGCGAGGGTTTTACCATCGGGACTAAAACTTACACTCCTTACCCA
>WTKN01000260.1 GCA_011524395.1 Moorena sp. SS36440bin_2 | reverse complement strand
GAAAAAAAACATCAACTCATACAAAACAAACCTAACTGCAAATGCGATCGCAAACACTCACCCCTCATTATAGAAAGTATGAAATGTGTGTGAATCGTAGGCCATGACTATCTAATGGGGTGCATCTTTACTTAAACCTTGACTTAAGCTTTGACTTAAGCTGTTCTGATTAATTGTCAGAACTAAACCCATCAATGGCCTCAATCAACCTATCAATTTCATCCGGCTGGGTGAAGTAGTGAACACAGGCACGGACACAGTCTGGATCCCGGAGAGTTCGTAGCAAAAAGCCTTGCTCCTCTAGAAACTGTACTAAGGTGTTATGGCGCTTGCCATTAGTCAACACAAAGGACACCAGACCAGCTTTGGGTGGTGAAGTAGCCAAACAGCTGACTGCTTCCAACTTAGATAAGCCTTGCCATAGGTATTCACTCAATTGACAAATTTGGTGATAACGTTCCTCAGCAGTTCCCCATTGCTGATGAATTACGATCGCACTACGTAATCCTCCATACAGGGGATAAGCCGAGGTAGCCACTTCAAATCTCTGTCCATCTGGTTGCCAATCCACAGGTTTCCCAGCTTTATCTACAATAATCCCCCGCCAACCAATAAAGGTAGGATTGAGGCTGCTCTTAGCATCTGGACTGATATAGAGACCTCCAACTCCTGCTGGGCCACACCACCACTTGTGACCTGTAAAGGCATAGAAATCTACCCCCAGTTCGGTTAGATTTAAGGGCAAAGAACCTACTGACTGAGCTGCATCCACTATCACCCTTACCACTTGGCTACTCTGAGGGTAGTTGTGACACACTTGAGTAATATCCTTGAGTGGTAATACTTGACCGGTATTCCACAGTAAATGACTCAATACCACCAATCGCGTCTGAGGTCGTAAGTATTGCTCAATAGTTTTAGTAGGGTCTCCCTGATTTAGAGTTGCCATAATTGGACAAGTAGATACCTCTACCTGATAGCGACGGGAAATTTCCTGGGCAGTAGCGATAATGCCTTGGTGTTCACAATCACTCATCAACATGTGATCACCCGGTTGCCAATCAATCCCCCACATCGCAATATTGCAGCCAACGGTAACATTTTCCGTTAGGGTGATGGTTTCTGCTGATGTCCCCAACTCTGATGCGATCGCGCTTCTAGTTTTGTGGGATTCCTCGGTAACCCAGTCATTTACTTTACCCGAGAATGGGCCATAGCGCTGCACATACTCATAGCCTTGTTGGATAGCATTTAGAGATGCCAGAGGCAAAGTCCCTTGACCCCCAAAATTGAAATAGGCTTTGTGGGCTAATGCTGGAAATTGCTGTCGGTGGATTTCCCGTGGAGTTGCTGTAGGAGATATACCAGTCATGAGCATTTTAGTCATTGCCGTGGTATTGTATCTTATCAGCCTCGTGGACAAGCTAAAATTTTTTGGATATATTGAACTAAGACATATGTCTTAATTTAAAGAGCGCAAATTTTGTGCATTTCTACAGCGCTGCTTGAGCTTGTCAAGTGCATATGTATAAATTTTAAGCAATTCCTCAGTTGACGGTCGCTAACACTAATCCGTTGGTCTTGGGGTTATTTTATTATGTATGCCCCTGTCAACTTACTCTACTACTGTCTTTGGATTAATTCTATAGCAGTAAACTAGAACCGGTCTAATGAGCCGTATTAATTCTTAAAGTTTTATTAAAGTTTTATTTTTTACTAGGTCAATGAGAATTAAACTTGACTAAACTTGAAAAGTTTATTTAATAGAACATTTTTTGTTGAGTTGACCGGATTGGACAGTCAACAGTCAATAGTAACCCAATAGTCAACAGTCAACAAGTTCATGATTAAATTATAGTGTTAAACACCAATTAATTGAACTATGAGTAAAGTTTTGATTGTTGAAGATAACCTGGCTCAGTTAGAGTTAATGGCTAGATACCTACAGGACAGTGGTAACACAGTTATTTGTATTGCCGATGCTAAAGATGCTTTGGATAAGGCAGTAACCGAAAAACCTGATGTTATAGTCCTAGATATAATCATGCCAGGAATGAGTGGCTTTGAGTTGTGTCGCAGCCTGAAGAACCATCGGGATACCACTAGCATTCCTATTGTTATTTGTTCTTCTAAAAATCAGGACATCGACCGTCTCTGGGGTATGAAACAAGGCGCTGATGCCTATCTCACTAAACCTTTTTCTAAACAGCAGCTAGTGGACATTATTAAGTTGGCTGTGGTTTGAGTGATAAGTTGATTCACATCAGTTGACTCATAGGATTCATAATAATAATTATACCCTAATCTTTTAAATCTTTTATCTCTTGAAAGATTTAAAAGTAATAGATAAAAATAGATTTATTAATTTAAAGTCATTTATTTCGATTATTTTATTATTTATTGCTATTATAGTATTTTTTTAGAGACAGATTAAAGATAACACATTACTACCATCCAGATGGTAGTAATGATAAAATTATAGCATTTTTAAAATAAAGTAAACAAGTTTTTGATTTTAGGAAGTAAATTACGATTAGGAAGGGTAAAATAATTGTCTCTACTTGATTAATAGTAAATCGACTATATAAAATATTATAAATAAATTCTGATATTTTGTATATAAAAAATAATTAATCATTATATATTATTCTAGTTGTATAGTTACTCAATAATGACAGGTATACAATTGCGTCCCGTAATCAAGCCAACGACTACCCTCAGAATTTCTTCCTCTCAAAAAAGAAAAAAAACACGCCTACAATGGTTTTATAACTTACCAGTTAGAAGTAAGCAAATTGTTGGTTTGTTTTCCTCCGAAGTAATCTCTGTGGCTGCACTGATGGGTGTAGGAGCAATATTAATTATATTTGGAGGAAGAGCTCAATTACGTGGACAAGCTCAATCAGAATTGGCTGTTACAGAAATCAACTACAACATTAAAATCAACCAAATGGGGTTTGGTTTCCGTGGTCAATCGGAAAATACTGCTATTATTGAAGCTGCTCTTGCCCATAGTATAAATCAGTTATTGTCCAAATCATTAGAGGGGCAAGTTAAGCAGATTCTCCAGAATGAAGTTAAGGCTCGGCAGATTGAATATGCCACTCTGGTAGACAAAGATTTACGAATTATTGTTAATGCTAATGCTGACCGGAAAGGAGAAAGGTTTGATCCCAATAACCTGGTTAGTCAAGTCCTCAAGCAGGCTAAACAAATTACAGCCAATCAAATTGTAAGTTGGCAAGAATTAAAAAAAGAATCACCCCCTTTGCCTGATGGCTTGACGAACCAAGATACTGTAAAGCAAGGTGCCCTAATTCGTTACACGGTCACACCAGTCAAAGACCCAAAAACTGACCAGGTGATTGGTGCTTTGGTTTCTGGGGATATTGTTAATGGCAAGGAACCCATTGTCAAGGAAACCCTGAAAACCTTTAACGGAGGCTACAGTGCTGTTTATTTGCGTCAGCCTTCCGGAGAATTTGCCTTAGTAACAGCCTTAGACCAAGGTCAAGCGGGCAATTCGGACCAAGCCCAATCTGATCTGCCCTTACCTAACCAATCCCTACTTGAGAAAGCCGTTAATGTTGGTAAAGTGGGCGAGTTAGTTACCGACCGTCAGAAGGTAGGAGAGCAAACCTACACCATGGCAGCAAAAGCTCTAATGGATTCTCAGGGAGAACCGGTGGCAGTATTAGTGCGGGGGACTAGCGAATCTAACCTAAATGCTTTTGTTACAGGTAGCCTACTGCTACAAGGGTCTATTGGGTTTTTGGCATTAGCAACAGATGTATTCTTGGCAATTCTGCTGGGGCGGTCAATTGCTGAACCGATTAAAAGGCTACATCAGACTACCCATAAATTTGCCGCAGGCGATCGCAAAACCCGTGCTGAGGTAATAGCTACTGATGAAGTTGGTCAACTAGCAGATACGTTCAATAAACTTGCTGACAACATTGTATCTAAGGAAGAAGCTCTCGCTCAACAGGCTTTTCTGCAGCAAGCCATAGCGCAGCGCTCCCAGTTATTTGCTGAGTTTACCAGCCTTCTTTATAAATCTGTGACATCAGAAAATATCCTCAGTACCTCAGTAGATGGAGTTCGCAGTATATTGCAAACCGACCGGGTGGTGATCTATAGCTTCAATGAAGGGTGGGATAGTGGAACAATCATGGCGGAATCCGTAGCACCAGGTTGGATTCAAGCCATGGGGAAAATGATTAATGACCCATTGCGGGAGGGATCTGTGGATCGCTTCAAAAGTGGGCGAGTCTGGGTTTGCCATAATGTCTATGAAGCTAGCTTAACGGGCTGCCACTGTGAGATTCTCGAACGGCTACAGGTCAAAGCCAACATGGTTGCGCCCATTTTGCATGAGGAAGAACTGGCAGGTTTATTATGTGTTCACCAGTGTTCTGAGCCACGGGACTGGCAGCCAGAAGAGGCGGATTTATTAAAGCAATTGGCGATTCAGATTGGCTTTGCCCTAAACCAAGCTCATCTGTTTGAACAGTTACAACAAGCACGAGTAGACGCGGACTTAGCGCTCAAGAAAGCAGCATCAACCTCTGACCAAATCGAACAAGCACGGCGGGCGGCGGAGTTAAATGCTATTGAGCAACGTCAGCAAAAAGAAGCACTCCAGCACCAAGTACTGGAACTATTGTATAATGTGGAAAATGCTGCCAAGGGAGACCTCACAGTCCGAGCAGAAGTGGGTGAGGGGGAAATTGGTACAGTGGCGGACTTCTTCAATGCCCTGATTGAAAGTTTGCGGCAAATTGTAATTCAGGTCAAACTTGCCTCGACCCAAGTGAATACTGCTGTTGCTGCTGATGAACAGGCAGTGGGTGAATTAGCCCAGCAAGCGATGGAGCAGTCAGATAAGGTTACCAACACTCTAAGCTCTATTGAGCAGATGATGTACTCGATTGAAGCCGTCTCCAAAAATGCCCGCCAAGCAGCAGACGTTTCTCACATCGCCTCAAACGCTGCCCTTACTAGTGGGCAAGCTATGGATAGCACAGTTGAGACTATTGTAAATTTGCGAGAGACTGTAGTCAACACAGCCAAGAAAGTAAAGCTACTAGGGGAATCTTCTAAGGAGATTGCTAAAGTCGTCGGGTTGGTACAGGAAATAGCCGTACAGACTAATTTACTGTCAGTCAATGCTGGAATTGAAGCGAGCCGTGCGGGAGAAGAGGGAGAAGGGTTTCGAGTGGTTGCAGAACAAGTGGGTAGATTAGCAACTCAGTCAGCCAATGCCATCAAAGACATTCAACAGGTGATTGACACCATTCACCAGGAAACCCAAGAGGTGGTCAAAGCCATGGAAGACGGTAAAAAACAAGTGCTTGATGGAACCCAAATGGTTTTCAAGGCTAAACAGAGCCTAGAAGAAATTGTTGCCGTCTCCCATGAGATTGACCAGTTAGTCCAATCTATTTCTAACGCCACAGTTTCCCAAGCCGAAACATCTCGGGACGTTACTGACTTAATACAGGAAATTGCTACTACCTCCCGACAAACCTCTCATTCTTCTGGGGAAGTTTCTCAATCCCTACGAACAACTGTAGAGGTTGCCCAGAAGTTGCAGATGTCCGTTGGTCAATTTAAGATTGGTGACGAATAGCTGAGGAGCTGAGGAGGTGGGACGCAATCTTTTACATTTCCCCTTTTGCCTACAAGCCTTTTGCCATTAGTCGAGGTGCTTTTCGAGAGTATTCGCCAAGGTAGTTTTCGGGACTGCACCCACCACCATATCTACTCGTTGACCTCCCTTGAAAATCATCAACGTTGGTATACTGCGGATACCATACTGACCTGCAACAGTAGGATTTTCGTCGGTGTTCAGCTTAACGACTTTCACCTGACCCTCGTACTGGTCTGCTATCTCATCCACAACCGGAGACACCATCCGACAGGGACCGCACCAAGGTGCCCAAAAATCTACCAATACTGGGGTGTCGCTATCAAGTACCTCTTCCTGAAAGGTCGAGTCTGTAACTGGGGCGGCTTTTGACATGCCTGGAAATCCTTGCGAATACTTTTGCTACGTACCTACGAAATTCTACCATAGTCACAACACCGATTGAATATCCTGGGCAAAAGTTGACACTCCCATAGGGCGGAACAGGTGAGGCGGTTACAGGTGAGGCGGTTACAAGTTACAGGTTACAGGTGAGGCGGTTACAGGTTACAGGTTACAGGTTATCGTCTCAACCTTGGCCAATAGGCCACGCTTGGCCGTAGGCCACGCCAAAGGCGAACGCGCACAACCAAACAACCTACCCTACACCGAACGCCAAAGGCGAACAACCAAACAACCTTCTTGCATGATCCAAATAAGGAACCGCCCGAACTCTGTCCGGGCGGAGTGTGGTGTGAGGAGTGAACGGAAACATTTGTCTCCGCTTTTTCCATTGTATGTCACCGTTTATTTTTTTTCAGCAATTTCG
Organism: Moorena sp. SS36440bin_2; assembly: GCA_011524395.1. Taxonomy (GTDB): domain Bacteria; phylum Cyanobacteriota; class Cyanobacteriia; order Cyanobacteriales; family Coleofasciculaceae; genus Moorena. The sequence continues at coordinate 4,967 of WTKN01000260.1, read as the reverse complement.
AGGCCAGTCGAAAAATTTTGACGAATGGCAGTGGTTGCGATAAGTATATATACTCAGCGATCAAACTATTGATAACAGTTGTTCGTGGACTTTAGAAACCTGTAGAAAAGCTGTTCAACTTCTCATCATTTACCATAATATTTGGTAATTGTCAATGCTCAAGTTTCTATAGGTGCGCTTTCCTTTCTCCCTAGCAGACGCGGGGCGCGAACGGCGAATTTAATTCGCCACGGGTCACACCTCTTTCAATTGATGAACAACCAAGAATGATAAGTATTCAACTGGACACTATATTATTTCCCCATACCTAACTGCTGAGCTTTCTGGTATACTTTTCCTTCTGTTAGCAGAGAAGGAGCAATCACTACTTCCACTTGTTGCATTTCCTTGAGGTTTTTTGCTCCGAGGGTTCCCATACTGGTTTTCAATGCTCCCAAAAGGTTGTGGGTGCCATCATCCATTTGGGCTGGTCCAGTCAGAATTTGCTCAAGTGTGCCAGTGCTGCCGACTTTAATTCGTGTCCCACGGGGTAGCACGCTGGAAGGGGTTGCCATCCCCCAATGAAATCCTTGTCCGGGAGCTTCTTTGGCACGGGCGAAAGGAGAACCAATCATCACCCCATCAGCACCACAAGCAATACACTTACAGATGTCACCTCCTGTAATTAAACCGCCATCAGCAATCACTTGGACATAGTTACCGGTTTCCTGATAGTAGTCGTCACGGGCAGCAGCGCAATCTGCAACTGCTGTTGCCTGAGGTACACCGACACCCAAGACACCCCGAGAGGTACAAGCAGCCCCAGGACCAATACCCACCAAGACAGCAGTTGCCCCAACTTTCATCAAATTGAGGGCAACGTCGTAGGTCACGCAATTTCCCAAAATTACTGGCATGGGCATATCCTGACAAAACTGTCCCAAATCCAGGGGATTGATAGACTCTGGTGACAGGTGAGCTGTTGAAACGACTGTTGCTTGAACAAACATTAAATCAGCACCAGCCTCTGCCACTACCTGACTATATTTACTGGCTCCAGCAGGGGTCAGACTCACAGCTGCAATACCACCTTGGTCTTTGATTTCCCGAATTCGCTGGGTAATCAATTCTGGCTTAATCGGTGAACTATAAAGTTCCTGCATCAGGGGAACAAACTCAGAATTTCCCACGGAGGCAATGCGGTCTAGTATGGGTGATGGGTCAGCATAACGGGTTTGAATCCCTTCTAAGTTGAGAACCCCCATTGCCCCAATTTGGGACAACTTGACTGCCATGGACACATCAATCACCCCATCCATAGCGCTGGCGATAATAGGAATTTCCCGTTCAATACCACCAATACGCCAGCGAGTATCAGCCAAACTGGGGTCGAGTGTGCGCTGTCCGGGAACAAGTGCAATTTCATCTATGCCGTAGGCTCTGCGAGCTATCTTACCTCGCCCAATTTGAATATCCACGCTGTTTTTCTTCCGAGATTATTTTAGCTAGGTTATCAAATTGGAGCGAGGATTGCTCGAACTATACAAAGAAACTATGAATTGTGAAGCATGAAGTATAAATTATTAATTCTTAATACTTCAGCTGCGACCGGTGGCGAATTTAATTCTTAATGGGTTAAGCGCACCTTAGCCTTTACCTGATTTAGGTTTCTTGATGCTTGGTTGGGTAAGGTGGTTTTTTTCGGTAAGGTTTGAGGTTGCTGCTGCCCGTGATGGGATGATATCGGTGGTCGGGGTTTTCTTATCCTTTGGTGTGATTGTGTTACTGGTGATTGTGCTACTGTTGTTACTCATCATCTGGCGGATTTGACTAATCAACTCCCCTAGCTTGCCTTCCTCTAACAAACCATTAATCATTGATAAGCCAGTGGTAGACAGTAGCAGTTTGTTGATGTCACCTACACTGCTAGCTCCGTTACCCTTGTTGCCATTGACACCGGGAAAGGAGTAAATCCGAGTATCTCCCAAAATTCCTGGCTGGGGAGCTAAGGCTTTGGCAATTTCTGGTAGTTGAGGGGCTAACTCTGGCCATATGGTAGTGATGATTTTAGCAGTTAGCTGAGCATCGCTGATGGAATTTTCGGCTTCGATCAGGGATCGTTTACCTTCTGCCTCTGCTAAGGCTTTATCCCGATTTGCCTCCGCTAGGGTGCGGATCGACTCAGCTTCTAGTTCTGCTGCTTGTCTGGCTGCTTCAGCTTGACGAGAGCGGCGGAATACATCGATTTCAATCACGTTTTGCTCACCAATCCGCCGTTGTTCGGCTTCTTGTTCAGCAGCAATGATAGAAAGGCGTTGTTGCCGTTCGGCTTCTTCTACTTCCGTAGCGGTGGCTACAGCGGCTTCAGCTTGAGCTCGTTCGGCTTCGGAATTGAAGCGATCGCGTTCTTTTTCGGAAATTGCGATCGCAGCGTCTTGTTGAGCAATTTTTGACTCTCGTTCTGCTTCTGCCAATTCTACCTGAGAATTAAGCAAGGCAGCATCCACGGTTTTCTGACGAGTCACTTCTGCTACTTCTGCTTCCTGTTTTTGCAGGATTTGTGCCACTTTGAGGGCTTTATTCCGTTCTTCTAATTCAATATCTGCCTGAATTTTCTTAGCTTGGACTGCCAGCTGTTGTTGAATCTTTTCCTCTTCTAAGGTTTTCTGACGATTAATTTCTGCCAATTCCGCTTCTTGTTTTTGCAGAGTTTGGGCTACTTTGAGGGCTTTATTCCGTTCTTCGAGGGTAATATCGGCTTGAATTTGACTTTGCTGCAAGGCTAGTAGCTTGCGAATTTCTTCCTCTTCTACAGACTTATTCTGTAAAATTTTAGTCCGCTGAATTGTGGCTGCTTCTGTGGCTTTAGCTTCTTCGATTTCACGCTCACGCTGGGCTTTTAGGGCTTCAACCTCAAGCTTTTGCGCCAGTTTCGCTTCTTCTTGTTCTTGGGCAATGCGTAGGGATTGCTTTTCAGCGTTTAGTTCTTTTTCTTCAATGGCAACTTTGGTATTTAGCTCAACTTCAGTTTTTTGCTGAATTGATTGTTGAATGGTTTCCGTGCGCAGACGTACTCCTTGGGCATCAAAGAAGTTATTCGTATCGTAGGTATCACTCTCTTCTATTTCAGAAATTGCGATATTATTGAGGGTTAATCCGACTTTTCTTAAGTCTTGCTGAATCAAATTCAACACTTCATCAGCAAATCCTAATTTATCGGAATCAATTTCTGCCAAATTCTTTTTCTTTGCTGCTGCTCTAATGGCATCATCCGCCCGTTTTTCGATAGCTTCTTTAATATCTTCGGGGGAAATTTTACCTTCACGAGACAGTCGTTGGGCAGCAGTAATCACATCGTCTTCATTGGCATTTATACAGACATAAAAGGTTACCCGCATATTAGCCCGCAGGTAGTCTTGGGTCCGAACTGCTAGGTTACCGGTCCGCTCAACATCAATAGAAATTTCTCTGAGTGGGACACGGGTAAGTTCATGAAAACCTGGTAAAACCACACACCCGCCACTGAGAATAACCGTTTTCTTTTTGACAAAAACACCACCTGTCCGCAAAAATGCTTCGTTGTTGGGAGTGATGACATAAACTCTGGTGTAAGCCCAGATGCTTAATAGCAATAATACAATCAGACCTCCAATCACACCGGGGAAAAATAGAATTCCAGGAGGAAGCTGGGCTATAGATGACTGTACCGGAACAGTTTGCACTGTTGTATTCATCGATGAGTTTGACATGGCTGAATAGATTTAAGATAAATGGAGCTATATATACTAATCAGGGAAGATCAGAAAATTTTTGATAATCTTGATCAACTTATATACATCACAGCAGGTTTTGGACCCTTGCTGACTAATGGGCATTGTCTAACCAGGCTTGCTGATCAGCACTATCTTTAAGGATCACGAGATAGTTATGATGGTGCAGATCAATCACTAATACTTTGTTTCCCCGTTTAGGAGTAACTGTTGCCCAAGTTGGTAAGGTGGCATTGACTGTAAGTAAATTACGAGCTGGATCTAGAACATCGACTTGACCGATTTTGCCTTGGTTTTCCTTGGGAATGGTGGCAGAGGAAACTGTACCGTGACAGCCAATGAAGCGATCGCTACTGGTATCTTCTCCAAAGGAGGCGAAAATTTTTCCTATCGGTCGAGAGATGAATCCTCCGGTAACTAGGGTCAGGAACAATGAGATTACTGATACTACCCCTGCCAAAAACCCAGTGGGAATACTGCCAGTAACACCACCAATCATGACATTGAACATCCAACCGAAAAGTCCCAAAAGACTACAGTCTGTTGCGAGGAGCAAAATTAGGGGGGCTTTACCGATACCTAGCCATCCTAGAATCTCAATACCACCTTCACCATCGGCATCAGTATCTGTATCAGTACCGACATCTGCATCTACATCCAGATCCACATCCAGATTTACATCTGCATCTATATCCATGTCATCGTCTCCGCCACCGGAAACAATGACTAACAGAAACAGTAGAACTCCCATACCTAAAAAGATCCAGTAGGGGAGGTTGGCTAGGTTAAATAGCATGGGTGTATGCGATCGCGTTTTTTGAATGAATTGTTGCTGTATATATCCAGCCTAACGACTGGTTTCTTGGAAATCGGAAAAATGTAAGTATTTTTAATGTTCTTGAAAGATTAATGTTAAGCCGATATTCCGCACTTTAAAGTGTCACATTAACAATTAACTGAGAAAGTAATAGAAGGCTATCGCCGATCCGAGAATGTGTAGCAAATACGCAGCAGTGCAACAACACTGGTTTGTGCTGGAAAGTCAGAAGCGCAAGGAGTCTAACCTCAAGCAACTGCAGAAGAAACTTAGCCATTGCAACACCCCACTGGCAAACCAAAATACAGAAATTGACCGTGCAAGAGTTTGCCTGTGAGCCAGATGCATGAACCTATCCCACTAATATAATTTTATTAATCCACATATGAATAGTCGCTAAG
>WTKN01000135.1 GCA_011524395.1 Moorena sp. SS36440bin_2 | reverse complement strand
ACCCCACACTTACCTTGGTCAGATCCTCTAGGATGACAGATGAAGCAGGAAAGTCCTATCGTGAGGGTAAAGCTAGAGCTATATTCCTTCCGGATTACTCTCGACAGTTGCGTAACCTGTAGATTCACATTAAGCTAATTGTTCTTTGAGGCTGTACCGTGCCTAAATCTATTCCATTACTATCTATTCTTGTTCTCATGGGTTTGATGAGTTGGTCAGCACCAGTGGCTGGACAAGCACTGATTCCCTATACCCTAAAATTAGATTCAGACGAACTCGAACAGCAGGGCTTAACTCTGGCTCAGGAGGCGATTCAGTTAGTCCGCTTTCAACAATACGACCTGGCTCTGCCTAAAGCCAAGTTAGCGACTCAACTTGCCCCCAACACCTATCAAACCTGGTTTATCTTGGGAACCTTGTACGTACAGTCCCAAGAGTTGGATCAAGGCATTGAAGCCTTGCAAAAGTCTTACTCTCTGGCACCAGATGAAGCTGGGGTGCTGTTCACCTTGGGGTCAGCTTATTTTCAAAAAAGCGACTATAGAAAAGCGATCGCTCAGTTGAAAGCGGGATTAAAACTAAAGCCCGATGTGCCAGAAGCCCTGTTTGACTTGGGTAACTCTTACTATATGCTAAATCAGTATAGTGAAGCAATCGATGCTTACAACAAAGCTGTTGACCAAGACAAAAGCTTTTGGCCAGCCATCAACAACATTGGCTTGGTCAACTATGAACAAGGGGATGTGGACAGTGCCATTAAAAAATGGGAAGCAGCCATAGGGATTGATAAAGAGGCGGCAGAACCCCAACTTGCGATCGCTGTGGCTCTGTATGCCCAAGGGGATATCGAAAAGGCACTATTAATGGGAGAAGCGGCAATCCGCCTAGATAGCCGCTATGCTAACTTAGAGTTTCTTAAAGAAAACCTGTGGGGTAAGCGCCTGCTTTCTGAAACCAAAAAGTTTCTGGAAAATCCCAGAATCCAAGCCACCATTATCCAGAGTGAAGGTCTACCCTAAGTAGCTCAACTCCACCTGTCATGGATGAGTCCTAAAAACAGTGCTTGATCGCTATCAATTGCCAATAGGGGAGGGATCGCAGCCAAAGATGAGAAATCATCTCAAGGGCGGTGGTTTAAGATTGGCAATTTTCAACAAAGGAATTTAATTGTCCTGGGGGAGTAGAGCGATGATCTGATCAACAAACTTTTGATGGTCAACAACAGGTTTGGAGATGTAGTCATCGGCACCACTTTGCTTAAGGAAATTTTCTCGATCTCCTTCCATCGCATGAGCAGTTACCAGAATAATGGGCAGTTTAGAGGTATCAGCATCAGCCTTAAGCATTTGGGTAATCTTAATGCCGTCTACTGATTTACCCTGATAAACACTATGAGCTAGGGAAACATCCATCAAAATAATGTCTGCCTCCCCAGCTTGGGCTATCTGCATTACTTCTTCTACATCTTCAGTATGCTTTACATTCAAACCGCCCCGCTTACTGAGAATCTTGGAAAAAACACGAGCATTAATCGGATCATCTTCGACAATCAGAACGGTTTTCATGGGTCTTGGATCAAGAGAGTCATTTTTGGCAAAAGTTTCATTTTATCATAAGTTTGACAGGGAATCTGTCATTTTGCTATGTCAAATGCAAGATGTCATATTCTCAAGTCTACTTTCCCCACATCCGTGAGCTTACTAGTAATGTTCATCGGACTAATACAGGTGATAGGCTGCTTAATACCAGGGAAGCTGACGCTCCTGGAAAAAGCCTTCCCTAACTGCATCCAAATTTACATTGTAGTGTCTTGGGGACAGTGGGCACGGCTTTTAGGTGCGCTCTTACTTGGCGAATTAAATTCGCGACGGGTCGCACCTCTGGAAGCGAAGCTTCTGGCTGGGTTAACCTTGAGCCTGTTTCTTTGAGTCATGCTAATACTTTAGCTTGGCTTAACCAAAACTATCTTAAGGCGGGAAATCGGCTTTGGAACCAGAAGCTCACATTTTAGGGTGAGAAACGTGTCTGAATTTTCCTATATGCATCAATAGTCACGCTCGCTCACGCTGGATGCTAGAGCAGATGGAAAGATCAAGGGGACTCCATTAGGTGAAGAAGAAATTCTCTTCTCCTCATCTTTGCCATCTTTTCGAGTACCGTAGCCTTAACGAGCGTGCAATTTCCCTATACCCTAAACCCCGATCACCCTGTGGTCAATTCTGCCTTGGAGGATTTTTGATGACAAAACAGCTGAACCTACTGGAAAACAGTAATGTCATTCCCACAGCTCTGCATTTAGAGATGCAACGGTCATATCTTGAATATGCCATGAGTGTGATTGTGGGGCGTGCTTTACCTGATGTCCGTGATGGGCTTAAGCCCGTACATCGACGTATCCTATATGCGATGCACGAATTAGGGTTAACCCCAGATCGACCATACCGCAAATGTGCTCGTGTGGTTGGGGATGTGTTGGGTAAATATCACCCCCACGGTGACCAAGCGGTGTATGAAGCGATGGTGCGGTTAGTCCAGGACTTTTCCACCAGGTATCCCCTCCTGGACGGTCATGGCAATTTTGGTTCGGTGGATAATGATCCACCAGCAGCCATGCGTTACACCGAAACCCGACTTTCTCCAGTGGGGGCTCAAGCCCTATTGTCAGAAATTGGGGAAGCAACGGTTGATTTTATCGACAACTTTGATAGCTCCCAGCAAGAGCCAGTAGTACTCCCGGCACAATTACCAATCTTGTTGCTCAATGGTTGCTCTGGCATTGCTGTGGGCATGGCAACCAATATTCCTCCTCACAATTTGGTAGAGATAGTAGATGGCTTGATTGCTCTGATTGACCGTCCCGATTTAGCAGATGAAAAACTCTGGAAATTAATTCCCGGACCGGATTTTCCCACTGGGGGGGAAATTGTGGCAGCTGAGGGGATTCGGGATGCCTATACTACCGGTCGTGGCAGTATACCGATTCGAGGCATCACTAAGCTTGAAACCATTCAAGTCGGTCGAAAGAAACGGGGGCAACGCAGGGCAATTGTAGTGAGTGAGTTGCCCTATCAGGTCCATAAGGCCGCCTGGATTGAAAAAGTGGCAGCTTTGGTCAATCAAGGGCGTATAGAAGGTATTAGCGATATCCGAGATGAAAGCGATCGCGAAGGGATGCGGGTGGTGGTGGAACTCAAACGAGATGCTCAGCCATCAACGGTTCTCCAGCAGTTGTATAAGCAAACCCCCCTGCAAACAAACTTTGGTGCTATCCTGCTGACCTTGGTAGATGGACAACCCCGACAACTTACCCTGCGGCAGTTGTTAGAATCATTTATTAGCTTCCGAGAACAGACTCTAACCCGCCAATATACCTATGAACAGTCCCAGAAAGAAAGACGTCTTCACCTGGTAGACGGGTTACTGGCTAGCCTGAATCAGCTGGATGCCATGATTGACATTCTCAGAAATGCTCCTGATGGTACCACTGCTAAGCTTTCCCTGCAAAACCAGTTAAACTTAAGTGAAATCCAGGCTGACGCAATTCTGGCCATGCCTATGCGACGGCTAACTGGCTTAGAACGAGAAAAGTTAGAGACCGAGCGTGAAGAACTTTCCCAGCGCCTGGAACAGCTGCAGCAATTACTCAATGATCGGCGGGAATTACTCAAAGCCCTCAAGAAAGATTTGCGATCGCTTAAACGCAAGTACGGTGATCCTCGCCGTACCATAATCAATTCTATTGCTTCAACTGAAAAACAGCTAGAACAACCGACAGCTCCTCAACCCAGGAGTAAGAAATCTGCTCAACCCCAAAAAACTCCTGATATCCTACCTAATGCTGCAACTGAGCCAGAAAAAACACTTCTAGAATTTACCTCTGACGGGTATGTACAGCGGCAAAGTGCCACAACACAGCCAAAGTTTCCCAAGTCAATTAAACAAGGGGAGGACTTTGTCGTTGAGGCTCAGCTGCTGCTCACCACACAAGAATTAATGGTAATCACTGGTTCTGGCAAAGCCTACCCAGTCAAAATTAGAGATATTCCACCAGCAGCTGGACGCAAGCAGGGCATTCCTTTGGTAAAGTTGCTGCCAAATTCGGCTCAATCAGAAACAGTTGTGGCTCACTTTAGGGTGCCAGATGACCTAGAAAAATTCACCCTAGTGTTGCTGACTCACCAAGGTAAAATTAAGCGTGTATCAGTGTCTGAGTTGACAAAACTAACGAACCGTGGTATGTTGCTTACCAAGTTCAGAAATGAAGATCAGCTACTGTATGCCAATCTCTTTACTAATACAGCTGCACAAGTGGTGGTAGCAACCAGTAATGGACGAGTTTTGCGCTTTGAGATTAATGACAAACAGTTACCCATTATGGGACGCAGCGCTCAAGGTAATCAAGCCTTACGGCTAAAGGGTAAAGAAAAGCTGGTTGGCTGTGCTGTGCTAGGGGAAGAGGAAAACCTGTTACTGGTGTCTGAGCAGGGGTATGGAAAGCGCCTCCCCGTGCAGGCGATCAGGTTGGCTAATCGGGGAGACCTGGGAACCCAAGCGCTACAGTTTAAAACCGGTAAAGATGCTTTGGTCAGCATGGTTACCGATTCCATCGCCAATGAGGTCATGGTAGTCACTTCCTTTGGCGGTAAGCGTTTAGCTATGGAATCGGTGCCGATTTGGGGAAAAGATGGCACAGGGGATCCCATTGCCAAACTCAATCCGGAGGAAAAAATCATTAGTGTTACTCCTCTGGTTCAGGAGTTAACTGTTTAACTGGTTCAGGGGTTAACTGTTTAACTGGTTCAGGGGTTAACTGTTTAACTGGTTCAGGAGTTAACTGTTTAACTGGTTCAGGAGTTAACTGTTTAACTGGTTCAGGAGTTGACTGTTTAACTGGTTCAGGAGTTAACTGTTTAAGGCGATATCCCACACTGTGAACGGTTTCAATCAAATCTCTGGGTGCGCCAGCTAATCTCAGTTTGCGCCTCAAACTTTTGATGTAAGCGTTGACCGTCTCCTCTTCGGGAGGGTTTTCAAAAGACCAGACGTGCTCGATAATTACACTACGAGTCAGTACCCGCCGACCGTTGCGCAGGAAAAATTCGAGTAAACTATACTCCTTACGGGTAAAGTGGATAAGTTGGTGATCATAGCTTACTTCATAGGTACTAGGGTCAAGACGCAAATCGCCCCACTTAAGTACTGGTGGTGCGATAGATTGACCTCGACGCAGCAGAGCCCGAATCCGAGCAAATAATTCTGGCAAGTCAACGGGCTTAACTAGATAATCATCAGCCCCTGCATCTAGACCCTTGACTTTATCATTAGTGGTATCGCGACCCGTCAACATTAAAATCGGCATTTGATTGCCTTGGGCTCGCAATTTTCGACAAACACCAAAGCCATCGAGCTTGGGCAAAGTCACATCTAGGACCATCAAGTCATAATCAAGCATTTGGGATTGCTGGCAAGCAATTTCGCCATTGGTAACCATATCAACCACATAACGTTGGTTGGTGAGGGCTTCGGATAAATTTTCAGCAAGGAGAGTATCATCTTCCACTAACAAAATTTTCATTGAAGAAGTTTTTTTGTTAAAAATGACTGATAAGAGTACATAGGTAAAGTCTAAAAGACATTGGAGTGGCGATTCTAGGTCAAGACTAACTTATGTTACTCTCGTTGCTCCAGTTTCTGGGTAGATCACCAACAGTAAAGTTGACAGTAGTCACAACCACTGTTCATAATTATCAGGTGGATAAACTTTAGCATTCAAAATAAACCCTTGGCTAACGTTGTTGTAATTGGTGCCCAGTGGGGCGATGAAGGAAAAGGCAAAATAACAGATCTGCTGAGTCGTTCAGCAGATGTAGTCGTCCGTTACCAGGGGGGCGTCAATGCTGGGCATACAGTTGTTGTTCAAGGTCAAACGTTTAAACTGCATCTGATACCTTCTGGAATTTTGTATCCGGATACAGAGTGTATTATTGGTTCCGGTACAGTTATTGACCCAGAAGTTTTAATTGCCGAACTTGACCAACTTGAAGGACTGGGCATTTCCACTAAAAATCTGCTGATTTCAAACATAGCCCATGTCACGATGCCTTATCATCGATTGATTGACCAAGCATCGGAAGAGCGCCGGGGTACGCAGAAAATTGGTACTACGGGTCGTGGTATTGGTCCGACCTATGCGGATAAATCAGAGCGTGCTGGTATTCGGATCATTGACCTAATGGATCCGGAAGTATTGATAGAAAAGTTAACTTGGACGATTAATTATAAGAACGCTATTTTAGAGAAGCTCTATAATCTACCGCCGTTAGACCCAGCTGTTGTGATCAAGCAATACCAGGAGTATGCTGAACGGCTAGGCTCTTATGTGGTCGATAGTTCCTTGAAGATTTATGAGGCGATTGAGCAAAAACGCAATATTCTCTTTGAAGGCGCTCAAGGAACACTGCTAGATTTAGATCATGGCACCTATCCTTATGTAACCTCTTCCAATCCAGTTGCTGGCGGAGCTTGTGTCGGATCTGGTGTAGGACCGACAATGATTGATCGGGTGATTGGTGTGGCAAAAGCTTACACAACCAGAGTCGGAGAAGGACCGTTTCCCACAGAGATCCACACTCGAGAAGGAGAGTTACTTTGTGAGCTAGGATCAGAATTTGGGACAACCACTGGTCGCCGCCGCCGTTGTGGCTGGTTTGATGCCGTCATTGGTCGCTATGCTGTTCGGATTAATGGTCTTGACTGTCTAGCGATCACCAAACTGGATGTACTCGATACCTTTGAAGAAATTAAGGTGTGCGTCGCCTATGAAATTGACGGTGAAATCAGTCGGGAATTTCCTAGCAGCACTAGCGTGTTTTCCCGATGCCAGGCCGTTTACAAAACCCTATCCGGTTGGCAACAATCTACTGCTGAATGTCGGTCTTTAGATGATTTACCAAAGGAAGCCTTGGATTATCTTAAATTCCTGGCAGAACTGATGAAAGTTCCCATTGCGGTGGTTTCCTTAGGAGCCAGCCGTGACCAGACAATTATTGTGGAAGACCCAATCCATGGTCCAAAGCGAGCACTATTGGATGCTAGCGGTACACCGATAACTTCGGGAGTTTGAGGGTTTCACGGTATTAGGGAGTCAAGGCGTCAGTCGGAGAGTTTGAATGTCACTAGTTTCCGATTCGATTAAACACCCTAACTTACCATTGATGTCAGCACCTCCCTCGGTGGCGGAATCGACCGGTAGCTGACCAATAATCGCCATTAATTTGGCTACGTTATCTCGAAGAGTTAAAGTCCTACCGATGAATGTTACTGTAGAATGTCAAAAACGACCAGAAGGTAGTAAGCCGAGATCCTTACGCCGTTCTGGCTTGATTCCCACCGTGCTTTACGGTCACAATGGTGCAGAATCTGTATCCCTAACTATGACGGCTAAAGCAGCAGAAGACTTGCTTAAAGCAGCCTCGGTTAATAATACCCTGATAGAGCTCTCTATTCCTGACCTTTCCTGGAATGGTCCAGTTCTGCTGCGAGAGATACAATCTCATCCTTGGAAAAATTCCCTTTACCACCTCAGTTTTTTCTCGGTGGCTTCTCAAAAGAAAGTAGAGGTTGTTGTACCTCTGAAGCTAGTGGGAGAAGCCGTGGGAGTTAAGCAAGGTGGAATTTTGCAGCAAAGGCTTACAACAGTAAAAGTGCAATGTCCCCCAGATAAAATTCCAGAAACCATTGATATTGATATATCAAATTTGGAACAGGGTAAGATGTTCTACATTAACGAGTTAGTCTTGCCAGAAACGGTTCAGGTTATGGATGATCCTAAATTGAGTGTTCTTGCTATTACGTCTAAATAAAGCGTTGCAGAATACAGGTAAGGATTAAGCTATCAGTCGTTGGCTGATAGCTTACCTTAAATCCTATTTTTTTAATTGCCGATTGAGCAGTGAGAATTTTTACTGAGAATTTTCAATTGATGAATAATAGTCGCGCAATTAACCCCCAATAAATAGGTATAAAACGGTATCATTGGGTGTAAAACCGACATTGACACTTTACTAGCGCTATAGTATAATCAAGAAAGAAGACACAGCAGTTGACGATGTCATTGAAAGTAGGAGCAACCAAGAGACTATCGACTCAAATTGTCCCCGTGGTGGGGATGAGTAAGTCGGTAGATTTTGAGTTGTTGCAGGTAATGAAAAAACTAGGCGTCGTCAGGGCTGAGTCTTACAACAAACTCGGAAGCATTAACCATTGGGGACTGGACTGGAAAAAGGCCATCCCGGAAGTAAAGAGCTTCAGGACTCCCAACACCCTGGGGCTGCCTGCTAAGCTAATGGATTGGACCATTAATGATGTAGCAAAAGCCATTACAGCGAGCCAGGCAGCCTGTACCGATGCCGTTGTCAAAAAAATCTATAAAAGGCTCCCCGGAAAAGAGAACCAAAAGGCGAGAATTGAACTTGGCCAGCAACTACTGACCTTAGCTTTCCTGGATAATCCACTCCTTCACCGACTCATTAGAAAGGAGTTTAAGCGGGGGCATTCCTGGGTCAAGAACCAGATAGTTTATCAACAAGTAGGCTATAAGTGCAGAAGGCTCTCCCGCAACACTTATCAGTTAGAGCTAGCTGGATTAAGAAGAGGAAAAAGAAACAGAATAATCGTCAGATCTAATCGCCAAATAAGTGGGCAGATTAGATTAATCCACAATCAAACTTTACAAAGATTTGAGATTCACTTCTTAGTAGACTATGGAACCGTAGAAGTACCCGCCAAGCGCCGTCCTGTTGGGATAGATAAAGGGTACACAGAGGCTTTCTATGACTCAGATGGCCAAGGGCATGGTTTGAACTTGGGCAAGGCGACTACTGAAAAGTCCGACCGTATTTGTGCCAAGAATCGTAATAGAGGGAAACTTTGGGCAATACATAGAAAACTGGAAAAACTAGATCCAGTTAAATCGGCTCGAATACTAAAAAATAATTTAAACCGAAAGACAGAAAATAAGCGCTACAGACAGAATCAGTCAGAGCTTACAGCAATAATAGGAGCTGCTTCTAAATCGCTGTTTAATGGCGAATCACTCTTAGTTTTTGCGGAAGATTTAACACAACCAATCAAAAATAAACGCCAGTCCAAGGCGATGTCTCGCAAGCTCAATAGTTGGATGAAAGGAGTAATGCGGGATTCGTTACAGAAATGGGCTAATTGGACTGGGTCGGTTGTTACAGAAGTCCAGCCTAGTTACACGTCGCAAATTGACTCCGTGACCGGAACCCTTCTGGGGAAAAGAAGCGGGGACAGTTTTACCAGATTTAATGGGGTCGTGTTGCAGGCTGACCATAATGCTGCCAAAAATATCCTTGACAGAGGTACGGATAAGGAAATCACCCGGTACATGACTAAAACCGAGGTTCAAGCAGTATTGTTGCGTCGTACCGCGCGTTTCTTGAAAGGTATGGGACTTAGTCTGCTTGATGCAGTCGAGCTTGGTTGGCTTGATTGTAAGCATAGCAAAACTAAGGCTTTTAAGGAACTCCTGGTCGAGATGCCAGGAATGCCTAGACAGATGAGTGGGAGGCTTGACTCCAATTGCTGACTACCACTCCTCCCTCAGGCAACAATAAATTGCACCTTGACCGTTTTATACCGGATTATCCCGATTAATGACGGTTTAAGAGTATCTCCATGATAAGTATTGAACCGAAAACAATATCATTACTTTATACGGCAATGATAGAGCAATGATAGGTTGGTTATAGTTGTCTGATTAAGCCAGGGCAGAGTTAAAATTTCCCTGGCTTTTTTGTGAATGATTAGTGGGATTGGAAGAAAATGACAGAAAACTCTCAACAGTCAAGACCTATTGATGTCTTTGGTGTCGGAAATGCTTTAGTCGATATTCTGGCACTGGTGGATGATGATTTTATCCGGGAACATGACCTGAATCGAGGGGCAATGACTTTGATGGATGCCCAAAAGCAGGCTATGATTCTACACAATCTTGAGCATGTTTCTCTGGAACTGAGCTCAGGAGGCTCCGCTGCTAATACTATGATTGCGATCGCTCAAAGTGGTGGTAAAGGCTTCTATTCCGGTAAGGTCTCTAGAGATACCAATGGGGAATTTTACCGAAAAGACTTATTGAAGGCAGGGATTGACTTTGATGTGCATCCAGCTGAGCTATCTAGTGGTCCAACTGGTACCTGTGTGGTTCTAACTACCCCTGATGCTGAGCGTACTATGTGTACTCATCTGGGAGTGTCTACTACTTTGGCTCCTACTGATATTGATGTAGAACGACTCAGCCAATGCAAATATAGCTACGTTGAGGGCTATCTCTGGACGGGGGATGACACTCGCAAAGCTTGTATTGAGGCGATGGAACAGTCCAAGCTTAAAGGAGTAAAGAGTGCTTTTACCTTTTCCGACTTCTTTCTAGTAGAGAATTTTGCTGATGATTTCCGTAACTTGATTACAGATTATTGTGATGTGGTATTCTGTAACGCGGCAGAAGCACGCCACTTCTGTGGAGTGGAATCCTTGTCTGATTGTGCTAGTAAAATAGGCGAGTTAGTGGATACAGCTTTTATCACTGATGGCCCTAATGGTTGTTTGGTGGCGGAAAATAAAACAATTTTCGAGGTGCCTGGATTCCCAGCTAAGGCCGTGGATACCGTAGGAGCTGGTGATGCCTTTGCCGGTGGTGTGTTGTTTGGAATCACCAATGGTTTGACCACTAAGCAAGCGGCACGTTGGGGAAACTATTTTGCTTCAAAAGTAGTACAAACTTATGGTCCACGTCTGGAGGGATCTCAGGCTGAGTCTGTCAAAGAAGTTGTTGGTAGCGATTAAGCTATTGTGCAAATGCAGCTTTCAATTGGGTGAGGTGTAGCGGCATTAAAGTTAGAACATTGATACAAGCAGCACAGTAAGCCTTCAGCCGTCAGCCGTGAGCTAAAAGCTCACGCTACGGGAACAGCCGTCAGCCTTGTGGCACAGGCTTTGGCCTTGGCCTTTGGCCACGCGTGCGCGTTTGGCCACGATGTGCGAACGACGCGCTTGAGGTAACTCAGCATTATTCCAATGCTTACTTATTTTATTCCAATGCTGTTCGCGTAGCGTGCGCGTAGCGCTAATCGCTGATAGCTGATAGCTGATAGCTGAATGCTTACGCAGCACAAGCTGTTTTAGTCAACGTTTAGGTGTGACCCTTGGGTCGCACCTTGTTGTTGGAGTAAGCTGTTATGGAATAAAAATGCCACAGGATTAGCGATCGCAGTTTATTGTCAGGTTTGGTAATTCTGTAATTTTTGAGAGGTTTGGCTGTCCTAAAACTAAATTGTAGTTTCTTTATTAACAGCCTGTAAAACACTGTTGTACGGTGATGTATCACTGACAATAATCACAACCTGCCCATCTCCCGCAGATTATTATAGCAGTCGAAGCAAAGCTTAGGACATACTAGTGGAAGCAGGTCAATTTTGT
>WTKN01000121.1 GCA_011524395.1 Moorena sp. SS36440bin_2 | reverse complement strand
ATGCTCACCTTTACCAAACGCTTGAGAGCTAATCAGAATACTAAAGTCGGTTTTACCCTCTCCTTGACAGCCGAGGAGCGTACCCGAACGCGCCACCGCTTTGAAACAGCGGATGGTGAAAATTTGTATTTGCGTTTGCCTAGGGGCAGTGTCTTGCAGGATGGGGATTTACTGGAAGCTGAAGATACAAAGGTGATGATCCGAATTGCTGCTAAACCAGAACCGGTACTCACTGTCACTTCCCAAAAACCGGTGAATTTGCTGCGAGCTGCTTATCATTTGGGTAATCGCCATGTGCCTTTAGAAGTAACGGCTAGCTATTTAAGGTTATCTCCTGACCCGGTTTTGCAAGGGATGTTAGAGCACTTGGAGGTAGAGGTACACCAGGAAGTGGTACCGTTTCAACCAGAAATCGGTGCCTATGGACATTGAGAAGTGTGAGGAGGACTGTTAAAAGAGAACTTTAAAAAAAGAGGCACACCTAATAAGTGCGCCCCTTAATCAATCCCTCGGAACAGAAGCCCGATGGTTAGCTTCTTTCCACAGCTGATAGAGAAAAAACTCAACAGCATAGTTCATTGCTGTTACAAAAATTCCCTCTTGATCCTCTGGATCTGACGTTAGCCAGGTGCCTTGTAGGCTTACTTCAACATATTCCGCATCACAAATTGATAATGCGATGGCATCTGTCGTGTCTTGCTGCACAAACACCTCTAATTCCCTGAGGTGGGGCAAGTTAGCTGGTAGCAAAAATGACGCAGTGCTGGGTTCGATATAGAAACTTGCACCCGCACGAAGCGAGACAAGGGTTCGTGTTGTTACCCATTCTTCTAAAGATTGAGCCAAACGCTCTAGATAAAAGCTATTTTCGGTATAAATCAGTTTCAGCATTACCTGTAACCTCCTCCTCTAACCGATTGATTTGCTGTTGACGCCAAAACTGTTCCGCAAAAGCAACAGCTGGATGCATGGGTGCTTTGGGCTGCCTGGGTAATTTCATTCCCGCTTGGTGGGGAGTGCGGTTGCCTTTAAGGCTATTACAACGCTCACATGCCGTAACGACGTTGTCCCAACTGTGTTTTCCGCCTTTTGACCGAGGCATGACATGGTCGAGGGTTAGCTTTTTGGTGCTACCACAGTATTGGCACCGATGCTTGTCCCGTCTTAAGACCTCCCGCCGATTTACTGGAGGAACTCGCCAAGTTGGTTCGGTTTCGGTAAGTATCAAGCGGATATGGGTTGGTACCAAGATCACGACACTAGGGGAACGGACTTTGTAGCCCTTATCACCAAATAAATCGATTGGTTCAGCTTTGCCGGTAACCAACAGAGCAATCGCTCGTTTGATATTGACTCGATTAATCGGTAAGTAGTTTTTGGAAAAAACCACTACCGATTGCTTTAACACCTCAGTTGTGCTTGTCACGGATTCACTCCTCATAAACCAAACCCCCGCTTCTGTTTGTCAGGAGCGGGGGCGTTGAAGATTTTTTAGGGTAGGCTGATTGCTATGTCAGTAGTGCTAGCGTTCGCCTGTACCTCCCGCTGTGTGTATTTAGTTTCAGATTTATCTCTGGCCGACAATTGACTGGTTGTGAATCATGCCTTCTATACTCGACTGTTCCCTGTGCCATCGAGTCATATTTGCCCCTAAATAAAAGCTCCACCCATATTGCCGCAAATCCCGAACCGCCGAAGCAGTTGAGATCTGAGCAATTGGTGGAGGAGGTTAAATGATGACTCATAGAAGATGAAATGTTTGAAGGCGAAATTTGTGAAATACGATTTTCAAGCCGCTTTTTAAATACTACACTTGTATTACGGGAATGTCCAGATATTTGGAGGAAAAAATTAATGCCTACACTCACCCGTCAAAACTCAACCACTGATATGGAAGTTACCAGTATCCGTCTGGAGCGACAATTGAAAGATAAACTCAAAGAACTTTCTGGCAATCAGGGCTATCAAGCTCTGATTCGAGATATTCTCTGGAACTATGTCCAGCAAAAGTCCGGTGATTATCGACCTCAATTTTGTAAGTCTGATATCAGAGCCAGCATCCAAGCGATCGCTGAGCGCAAAGAGCGTTGTGTACTGACTGGCAAGTTTATAGAACCCCAAGAGCCCATGTTATTAGGACTTACGATCAACGGAGAGATGCTTCCCCTCAGTATTGATAGTCTATCTAACTGTTAAGCGTTTGCCTCGATACAAGTGAAGAGACATGCGATCGCTGAAAGCGGGGCTGAGGCCTTTGGCCACGCTTTCGCCGTAGGCGACGCTGCGCGAACGCGAACGCGAACGCCCATCGCATGTCTCTTCTGAATGCTTAACTAGGCACCCTTGTCAGTGGGTTAACGAGTTGGAATCCTTAACGGTTGTACTTGCGGAAGCTCAAGTTTAGGTGCTTCTAGAACTGCTGGGGCTTCTGGTGTTGCTGGCATTTCTTCAGTATCCATAGCTTCTGGGATTTCTTTAGTGTCCATAGCTTCTGGGATTTCTTCAGTGTCCATAGCTTCTGGGGCTTCTGGGGTTTCTGGCATTTCTGGCGTTTTAGTAGCTACTTGTAGATATAAATCAGAACCCAGTGTTAGTGGTAAGTCATTTTCCGGATCAATAATCATCGGATTTTGCTGTTCCGGTTGTTGATTAGAATTACCACCAGTTAAGACACCAGTCAAAATATTAACCGCAGCACCTTCTAATGTTTGTGTCTCCGTATCATCAGGCTTAGCATCAGTAACCAGTTTCGAGGTGGCATTGATGGTGTTATAGGATAATTCACCAATTTTAAGTTTTTGAGCCACAAACTGAGTACCTAGAAACTCAGAACCACTATACCTAGGTACTAATTGACCCTCAATCTCGCTGTCTTTTGGAATTAAGATTATTCCTTGATCATTTTTGATGTCCTCAGCCACTAACAGCGTCATATCAATGGTTTCACCACGCTCCACAGCCATCTTGTCTGATACTGTGTAGGCTACATTAATCACTGTGCCTTTGGAAACTTGATATTCCTTAGTTTCAAAGGAGTCATCCTTAGTAGTCATTGACTCAGTCGACTCAGTCCCCTCAGTTTTTTCAGTTGCCTCAGTTTCCTCCATCAGGCTGTCGTCACCCACAGTTTTAGTCTTTTCCGTCAGCTGAGCAATATATTGAGAGGCTGGATGTTGACTAGACAGGGGAGCTAATACCTCTTGATTCACCAAAGCTTGATGAATAAAGGCTGCTACATCAGCACGGGTGGCAGGTTTACCAAAATCAATATAGGTTACATCGGGGTAGTTAACCACCATAGCTTTTTCGGTAGCAGCCGCAACGCTATCTTTGCCATAGTCAGGGATTCGGGATAGGTCTTCATAGGAAGAGAGAGTGTTTTTTACTGAAGTGCTAGAGTATAAACCCAAACCATTTAAACCCAAACCATTAGTCAATGACACCAATACTTGTCCCCGAGAAAGTGGCGAAGATGGACGTAGTTGGCTATTGGATTTATCCTGCTCAGTTAGGTTACGACTTACCCAATACTCAGCCGCTTCACGATTAAATGTCTTGGGCAAAGCTAAATTATTTTCGCTGAAAGCTTGGCTCACCATCCCAGAGAACTGAGCGTAAGTAACAGCTTGATCAGGTTTAAAGGTGCCATTGGCATATCCATTTACCAGGTTTTCTGCTGCTAACCCTTCAATAAACGGTTTTGCCCAATGATCTTGAATATCAATAAAGCTAGTTTGGTTTGGTACCGCAATTACCATCGGTGCAGTCGCACCAGTAACTATTCCCAATAGCAACATGGCAGTGCTGGTGGCATTCCAAGTAGACGCACTAGACATAGAACACAACTCTCCTGATGTAGATAACTCTTCCAGATGGCTCAACTCCTTGGTTATCAGAGTTTACAGCCTCCCAAACACCATCCCCAGACGCACAGGTGAAGTGAAAGTTCCCAGATTAAAAAAAAAGATCGCTAAGCTAATATGCATTTAAATTTCAGTCCGATCCACTTGTGAAAAAGCCGGTCTACCATCTCCCAATCTCCCCATCTCCCCATCTCCTCATCAGCCGACCTTCACAATTTAAATGCTTGACAGCTTAGAGGTAGCAGAGTCAGATCAAGTCCAGTTAATCAGTTACAAAAGGGAGTCGGGAATCGGGAATCGGGAAAAAATCCTGTGTCTTTTATTAAGAAGATTTGTAACTTTAGCCAGATTGGCGAGAAAACATTATGCTATTGGGTTTCTATTTATAGTATTGATGGTTGGAGAACGTTTATGTTTTTAGAAAGTGTAATCCTTTTCTTCAAGCGCTTAGCTGCTGATAAAAATTTCCGTAGCCAGCTTGAAGATGCTGCAAGTCCAGAAGACTACCAAACTATCGTCCAGGATGCTGGCTATGATTTCACACCAGAAGAGTTGGAAACTACCACAGCTAAAATTCTTGATGAGAATAAGCTTAGAGATTTAGACGATAATTTCAAGAATCTCAGTGAAGAAGACCTAGAAGTACTTGTTGGTGGCGTGTTTAGAGGCTACTATCGTTGGCCATGGGGACCTATAGATTGGATTAAGCCACCTATAGAAAAGCCACCTATAGTAAAGCCACCTATTACGATTCAGCCCCTCTATGGAGTGATATCGCCACCCCAGGACATTGTTGGACCGAAACCTCCTCAAGCGATCGCAATGTATGGCGTTATCATGCCTGAGTATAAAATTGGTGACATTTCACAAGACGTGAACACAGACAATATTTCATAGTCTATAGAGTCGGGAGCGGTGCGACCCGTGGCAAAGTTAATTACGGGTCAATCCCACGCCCTGGGAATCGGGAATCGGGAATCAGGAATCGCGAACAGGCCATTTCGTTAATTTTTACCTATTTTATAAACACTATAATGACTTAATTGGTTATAAGATAAACCCTCAACCGTTAACCATAAAAAATTTATATTTGTAACTTTAGCCAGATTGGCGAGACAACCTTGTGCTAAAGGTTTTCTATTTATAGTATTGATGGTTGGAGAACGTTTATGTTTTTAGAAAGTGTCATCCTTTTCTTTAAGCGCTTAGCTGCTGATAAAAATTTCCGTAGCCAGCTTGAAGATGCTGCAAGTCCAGAAGACTACCAAACTATCGTCCAGGATGCTGGCTATGATTTCACACCAGAAGAGTTGGAAACTACCACAGCTAAAATTCTTGATGAGAATAAGCTTAGAGATTTAGACGATAATTTCAAGAATCTCAGTGAAGAAGACCTAGAAGTACTTGTTGGTGGCGTGTTTAGAGGCTACTATCGTTGGCCATGGGGACCTATAGATTGGATTAAGCCACCTATAGAAAAGCTACCTATTACGATTCAGCCCGCCTATGGAGTAGTGATATCGCCACCGCACGACATTGTTGGACCGAAACCTCCTGAAGCGATCGCATTGTATGGGGTTTCCCTACCTCCTGAGCAAATTGCTTATATTCCAAAAGACGCGAACACAGACCATATTTCATAGTCTAGGAAGTTGGGAATAGGGAGTCGGGAGTCGAGGTAAGAACATTGATTAAATCTACCTCGTCAGTATGATAAACCCTATAAAAGCGATGCAGCGCGGTCTTGGGGAGGCAGCGCGGTCTTGGGGGTCCCCCCCGGAGACGAAACCTGATTACGTTGAGCCTTTATGGTTGGTCGGCTATGCAGAAAAGGGGTAAAACTTAGCCGATTTTGGCGAGCCTGTCTTACGGTAACTTCTAACCATGAGCGACTGCCGTGGTTTCCCCCATGAGCGACTGCATCAAGACAGGTGCGGAAAACCGCGATCGCACACAGAACCATGCGCCATGAGCGACTGCATCAAGACAATGTTTCCTATCTCCCTATTTCCCCACCTTCACACCTCACCTGCTCTCTGTTCCCTTTTAACATCAATCATATTTTTTAAAAACGCTATATAGTTATGACTTATCGCCGAATTAGTTATGCAGTTTGGGAAATTACTCTTAAATGCAACCTAGCTTGTCAACACTGTGGTTCTCGTGCTGGTCATACACGAGCAAAAGAACTCTCTACAGAGGAAGCTCTCGATATGGTCAGACAGATGGCCGAAGTCGGGATTACAGAAGTCACCTTAATTGGGGGTGAAGCCTTCTTACGTCCGGACTGGTTAGAGATTGCCAAAGCCATTACCGATGCAGGAATGGTTTGTGGTATGACCACTGGTGGCTTTGGGATTAGTTTAGAGACAGCCCGCCGCATGAAAGAAGCTGGAATTCGGGTAGTTTCCGTTTCTGTGGATGGCTTAGAAGCAACCCACGATCGCCTACGGGGGAGAAAGGGGTCTTGGCAATGGGCATTTAAGACCATGATCCATCTCAAAGAAGCCGGTATTCCTTTCGGCTGCAATACTCAAATCAATCGCCTCAGCGCACCAGAATTTCCCCAGATTTACCAGCTGCTTAGGGATGCAGGAATCTTTGCCTGGCAGATTCAGTTAACTGTACCCATGGGCAATGCTGCTGACAATTATGACATTCTGCTCCAACCCTATGAACTGCTGGATGTATATCCCATGATTGCTCGTGTGGTTGAGCGGGCTTATAGCGAAGGGGTGAAAGTACAGGCTGGAAATAATATCGGCTATTACGGTCCCTACGAGCGACTACTGCGAGGGCGAGGAGAGAGCAATCCCTGGACATTTTGGCAGGGATGCCAAGCTGGACTCTCTACCTTGGGCATTGAAGCCGATGGTGCTATCAAAGGTTGCCCGTCCTTACCCACTTCAGCCTACACCGGAGGTAATATCCGAGACCACTCCCTCAGGACAATCATTGAAGAAACCGAAGAATTGCGGTTTAACCTAGGAGCCGATACTCCCAAAGGGACATCCCATCTGTGGGGCTTCTGCAAAACTTGCGAATTTGCTGAACTATGTCGCGGTGGTTGCTCTTGGACCGCTCATGTGTTCTTTGACCGCAGAGGGAATAATCCTTACTGTCACCATCGGGCATTAACTCAAGCATCTCAAGGAATTCGAGAGCGAGTTGTGCCTAAGGTAAAAGCCCAAGGACTTCCCTTTGACAACGGTGAATTTGAAATTATTGAAGAGCCAATAAACACCCCTTGGCCAAACAATGACCCCCTCCACTTTAGTGCTGATCGCATTCAGTGGTCAGGAGAGTTTTTAGGGAGCAGGGAGCAGGGAATAGGGAGTAGGGAAGAAAATTTAAATGTACTTCACGCTTACTAGGAAAGCCCTATAGACTTAGCCACAGTTGTCGGCAACGTTTCAATTTAACTGAGCTATTGTAGCACTAAAAAACAACTTAATCTCAGCAGTGATAACAATCATTTTCAGTACTTAAAGAATCAAATAGTATTACTACTCCCTACTCCCTACTCCCTGTTCCCTGTTTCTATTAATTGTTTACATTTAAATGAAAAATTATATACAACTATGGAAAATACAAATAACTCATTAGAACCATCCCTTGATAACTCTCAGACTCCAGAAGAATCTCTTCCAACTTTGTTACCTCGAACATCATGGACTAGTAATTTAGCCTATTGGAGAGTTCTTTTAAAAGCTAAGATTGCTTTAGACAAAATTGAAAAAAAATCAGCCAATAGTCCTAGGGCTCAATTTGGTAATTAAATTTTCAATATAGGGTTTTCCATACGTATTAGGTACACAATATTTTTTCCCGATTCCCGATTCCCGATTCCCGATTCCCGATTCCCGATTCCCGATGCCCGATGCCCGATTCCCGATTCCCGATTTCCGATTCCCTAAAATCCCAAAACTGTGTACCTCACCGAAAAACCGCTATAGTCTCAGATTTGTCCACTTAACCTTACATTGCAAAATGGTTAAAATCTACGAACTGGATTCTCCCAGTGATGATCAATCGTTAGAGTATGTGAGCAATTTAACTCACGAAAAAACTAAAGACATCCAGGGGGGAACGAAATTGATCCATGACATAAAGTTCCCAATTCTACCAGAAGGACCTCCTCCAATCGAGGACTGGATCATACTGCGGGAAGGACCACCACCACCCCACGACTGTATCATTGTGCGGGAAGGAATAGCACCACCACCGCCATTTCTCGAAGACCGCTACAGTCCTCCAAAACATGGTTTTCATCCAGGTCATGTTATATAACTAGCACTGGTGAAGTACATTTTGGATTTTAGGCAATAGGCAATAGTCAACAGCCCAGTAGGGTGCCTTATTTAAGGCATCCTACTGGTAATTAAATATAGCATTTCTTATAGCTATTAGGTGCGCTTTCCGTTGGTGAATTTAATTTGCCACAGGTCGCACCTGAGGTACACAGGATTTTTTACCTATTACCTACTCCCTACTCCCTATTCCCTATTCCCTGCTCCCTGTTCCCAGATCCGCTGTTCCCAGATCCGCTGTTCCCTTTTTATAATTACTATAATGAATACATCTCCAGAAGTTACCCGTAAAATTACTAATCAAGCCCCAGTTTTATTTATTCCTAATGTCTTAGATAGAGAGTTTTGCCAAACCCTAATTAATGTTTGGGAAACTGAAGGCAATCAAGAATCCTATTCAATGATTGAGCATAAGGGAGAATTGACTCCCATTCAGGACGATGATTATAAAAAACGCAGAGACCATTTTCTTCAAGAAGGAGAAACCCATCAACGTTTAAGATATTTCATCCGTCAACAAGTTCGCCCTGCGATCAAGAAAGCGTTTCATTTTGAAATTACTCGATTTGAGAGTTTTCGGATTGGTTGCTATGATGCTAATACTGGCGGATATTTTCGACCCCATCGGGATGATGCTACCGAAGGAACTGCCTACCGTCGCTTTGCTATGACTATTAACTTGAATGTGGAAGACTATGAAGGGGGCTGTTTACGATTTCCAGAATACGGATTAGATTTATATCAACCGGAAACAGGCAGCGCTTTAATTTTTTCCTGTTCCCTGCTTCACGAGGTTACAGATGTGATTAAAGGACAACGGTTTGCTCTGCTGTCATTTTTCCATGGTGAACATGAGGCTCAGTTGGTTGAGGAGTACAATCGCCGCGTGATGGTTAGCTAGAGGTAAGCATTCAGGTGCATTACACTGTTGTTTTTTTTATTCGCTCAACGGTAAGTATTCAATTCGGTCTTGATATTCCTTGGGAAAGGAAGCTCCAGCAATAATAATTAGCTCTGCGAGGGTTTCTCCAATATTATTGGATGGATCGATTACAAAAATCCCGGGTACATGACGGCTCTCTGCGAGATGATCTGCTAAATGTTTAGGCATAGATTTCCGATTGTTTGTCACTAAAATAAAATTATGAATTTCACACCAGATTAAAATCTCTGGATCGAGAGTTCCTTTAGGAGGAGCGCCTGGATCACCGATCCTTCTGACAATAAGTTCTGGTGCTTGGCGCATCAGTTGGGTTCGGTAAAGGGAGGCGATATGCTCGTCCAGTAAATATTGGATCGTCATACAGCGCTCTTCGGTTGGGATGACTCTCGCTCCAGAGCGGCTTCTGCTTTCAATTGCCGGAACCTCTGTCGTGCAGGAGAAGGATTATGTTTTTGTTCTTCTCGTTGTTGGCGGCAAAACTCTAGCCAGTCAGCTAAGTAAGCGCTGACCTCTTCTTTGTTGTGTAGATAGTAGAGAATAGTGGCATGAACCTGTTCTAAGGTAATTGTCTCAAATTGTTGGGTAATTTCTTCAGGGGTTCTAGCGCGATAGATATATTCGTAGAGGACGCTTTCGATACCAATGCGGCTACCTTTGATGCGAATGTCGTCAGAGGCTAGGAAGTCGAAGTAGTCTTGGATTTCCATGGACATTTGTAATGATTGGGTAAAACCTTTTTTTAATTGCGGAATCTAGCTATCAAGCATTTTTACACAGGGCTATTAGGATTTTAGTTTAGCATTTTTTTATTTTTATTTGTTTTTTGAATTAGGCATTGCTGAGGGGGGGAATGAATATTAGTGGGGTGGGCATCCTGCCCGCCAGAAAATATCAGAAACAGGCAAGATACCTGTTCCACCAAGATGCCCATTCCACAAAACTATTAAAATCATTCCATGATTCAACTTCATGCTGCACTGCCACTGAAAGGCCGAACTTGCTCACTAGCCAAAAATGCTGCATACAGAAGACTAGCTTTAATATCTTCTGCTTCTAGATAGGGATAAGCTTCAAGAATTTCGTTTACATCCATACCGTCGGCTACCAAACTCAGTACTAGAGATACTGTAATCCTCATGCCTCGAATACAAGCACGTCCTCCCATTATTTGTGGATCAAAGGTAATACGTTCAAATACCACTTTATTATCTGTCATAGCTAACACCTTGTATTTTTTTTAACTATATAGTGGATGGGGAGTTTTCGGTGCGTTACACTTTGTTAATGCAGCCTACTGGACTTCGTAAACCATCAATCAATGTCTCCCAAGACTTCATATAGGGAGTAGGTTTCATTATTGGTTATTTGTTCAAGGGATCTTTGTAGGCTTTCCCTCATTCCAGGGATTGAAAGTAATTCTAAGGTTTCTTGTAAGCTTTCATAGTTTTTTCTATAAATTAAAACAGCAGAACCATTAGAAATCTCTATTTCATAAACTTTGTTTTCTTCTGTGACTAATTCAACTAAGTTAATTAAATCGTTTTGGGCAGCAGTAACTGTCAGTTTTTCCATTTTGTCGATTTCCTATTTTTGTTATTATAGCAGTTTTCAATTTGGTAGAGAGTCAAGGGATAATTCCCTTACTTGATGGGATCAGCTTTGCTGGTGCCGTAGGCGATCGCAATTCCAAGAGCCCCATAATAATTAATTCAAAAAAAGTAGCCGCAGAAATACCTTCCACGGCTAAGAAATTTTACTATGCCTGAACTTTGTACATCAACCCAGAAATAATCCAATCTGATTGACCAAAGGTCACCCTAGGAAAACAGATTTGATTCTTGGGCTCGGGGGGGAACCCCCCCTAATAAGTTAGTCTAATCTAGAATTATGTACTTCGTCATAGTCGTCATGAATTCGCCAGGAATGTCAGTGGGCTGAAGGGGGCTCCAGTCGGAAATTTGGGCATAACGCAGTGCAGAAAGGGTATACATGGTGTTGCTGATTGCCCGGCGGGAGCCCTTCAGAATATGCTGAACGGGGGATTTTTTTCGGAAAGGTTCCTGAGGAGTATTACTAGGAGTGATCTCCTCAGAATTGTTTTCTTGATTCGGGCGAAAGTTGTCAGGCATAGTTCAAAATTGGTTTTTAACTTTAAAATGTAATCATAACGATTATATTTTATTTTGTCAATGGTTTTTAGATTTTTTTTTTGAAGGGTTATTGAAATAAATTGTACGGTAGCGATGCAGCGCGGTCTTGGGGAGGCAGTGCGGCCAAAGGGGGTTCCCCCCGGAGACGAAACCTGATTACGTTGAGCCTTTATGGTTGGTCGGCTATGCAGAAAAGGGGTAAAACTTATTGATTAAGGCGAGCCTGTCTTACGGTAACTTCTAACC
>WTKN01000029.1 GCA_011524395.1 Moorena sp. SS36440bin_2 | reverse complement strand
TTTAGTGAATGACTGTTAACTCTATTATACCCAATTTAAATGCGCAACAGCTTATGATCCTGATATAGTAAGCAATTTTGCTTATTATTTTTGCCTTTTTGTCTGAGTAAGGCTTCTAGAATTTACATGGGTTTGCCCTGTTTTCACATCCAACTTTTTTTGATGTTATTTTTGCATTAATTAAAATTATTTTTTGCATAAAGTAGTTTTCATAACGTTTAAAACTGACTTATCATTAACAATGGAAACCCTTGGTGAATCAGGGGTAATCGGTTAGGGGAATTTTGCCCTCGTCTAGTCTGATGCTTAAATACCTAATATTGCTTGAGGTAAGCCTGACAAGAGTTTGCCTGAGTCGTGGGTGTTGCTACAGACTACAACAAACCCTCCGAGTGCAACTCCTCTAATTGGTAAGCCAGATGCAGCAGCTAGTCCAAAACTGCTCGCTTCAAATCATTGGTCTAGCTGCAAAGCACTGGCATAAGCTTTTAGCTGTAAGCATTCAGCTAATGGGCTACGGGAACAGTTTTTTAAGAAAAGTGGCAAGGATTCGTTTAATGTGGGTTACTTCTACTGATGGCCTTTTTCCCAGACTTTCAATTATGATTAATCTCGAACTATTAAATTCTCACCCTTAGAGGTTTATTTTAAGCTGACAGCTGACAGCTGACGGCTGTCAGCTTACGTTTAGCATGAATATTTTTCATGTGCTTCTTCACTGTGCTGAGGGTAATGAATAGCTTAGCGGCAATGTCTTTATAGGAATAATTGACTCGACGCAGTAACCAGACTTCTGCTTCACGAGGAGTTAAACCATAGTGGTAAACTTCTGCAAGCACTAGATTTTGAATGGATTGATGTTGATCTTCAAGAGTAACTAAAATACAAGGCTCTTGAGATAACTCTAATTTGAGCCATCGAACTCGAATCCGAACAGTAGTTGACTGACTCGTAGTAAGATGAGAATCTATAATAACTGCCTGAGAATGATAGGACTTAAAACTGTATTTCAAAGCTTGGCAGATACGCCAGATTTCTTTAGGCACCAAATTAGATGGTTTACTGTCTGGTGTGAGTTGATCCAACAGAAGGCGAGCAGATTCATTGGCATGAAGTATTTTTCCTTTTGTACTCAGAATCAAAATGCCATCAATAAATCCTTCCAGTATCCCTTGTAAAAAAACCTGATCTAACTGTTGTGCTTCAGTATTGGCTCTTTCTAAAGAGTTAATGATAGTATTCATCTTGTAGACCTATTCTAAAAAAAGTTGGATAGTCTGTGACAAGGCGATTTCGCACTGCTCAGTTTGGGGGAGCTAGGTCATGTGCGGTAAAGTTTAGTTAGTTGCTAGTGTTAAGGGTCTTAATACTTATCAGGATTAAGCCTTACCGTTTATGCAGAATGTCGCATTTTTGTAACAAAACTTAACCAGATGGCGCAAGTAAAGCCTATCCCCTGAAGGGGTTTGCACAACATCGGGATAATTTATAAAGATGGAGATGGGGAAGATGGTAAAGATGCGCAAGATAGGAAAGAATCTACCCAAAGTCGGAATGACTTGTATTACGTTTCAATCCCTGAAAATTTCTATAGTGTTAAAGAGAGTAGGGAATATGGCATCAAAACTTATCACAATTGCTACAGAAATCCCT
Source organism: Moorena sp. SS36440bin_2 (assembly GCA_011524395.1). Taxonomy (GTDB): domain Bacteria; phylum Cyanobacteriota; class Cyanobacteriia; order Cyanobacteriales; family Coleofasciculaceae; genus Moorena. The sequence goes on along the minus strand of WTKN01000029.1, from coordinate 10,031 downwards.
AGAGTTCAAAAATTATCTATTAGTCAAATCGAATGGACACAATTAAATTAGACGTGAATCCAATGATGACATTACGTGAAACCAGCAACTGTAAGATAGAACTGCGATAAGTATTCAAGCAGACATAATCTAATGACATACCAGGTTTTAATCCTAGGAGGCAAAGGACGAATCGGGAACAGTGTAGCGCAAGACTTACTTGCCCATACTCAGGCGAAAATTACGATTACCGGACGTCAGGGTAAACTTGACTTAGCATTGCCACAACAGTTACAGCCCCAGGTGCAGTTTCTTCCTCTAGACTTAGGTGATCAGGAGGGGTTAAAAAATGCGATCGCATCTCACAACCTAGTTATCCATTGTGCTGGTCCGTTTCTCTACCGAGACGCTACTGTCCTAAACACTTGCATCGAACAAAGGGTTAACTATCTTGATGTCAGTGACAACCGTGCGTTTACCCGTAAAGCCTTAGCCTTCCGTGAACAAGCTGCTGGTGCTGGTGTCACCGCTATTGTGAATTCTGGCATTTTTCCTGGTATCTCCAATAGCATGGTGCGTCACGATGTGGAACAGTTAGATGTTGCAGAACGGATTCACCTGAGCTATGTAGTTGCGGGTTCTGGTGGTGCTGGAGTGACGGTGATGCGTACTACTTTCCTGGGATTGCAAGAACCCTTTGAAGCTTGGATTAATAATCAGTGGCAAACCGTGAAACCTTATAGCCTACGGGAAACCATCCAATTCCCTGCTCCCTATGGTAAAGCTGGTGTCTACTGGTTTGATATGCCAGAAGCCTTGACCTTAGTGGACTCATTTCCTGTTAACACCGTCATCACTAAATTTGGCTCAGTTCCCGATTTTTATAATCATCTTACCTGGATAGCTGCCCACATCTTCCCCTCATCTTGGCTGAAAAATCCCGCTGGAATCGAGTTTTTGTCCCATGTCAGCCACATCATGACCGATGTAAGCGATCGCGTTAGTGGCGTTGGTGTTGCAATTCGCTCAGAGGTTAGTGGTTACAAAGATGGTAAATCAGCCCGTTCTAGCTCAACCTTAGTCCATGAGAATACTGCTGTCGCTGCTGGGGTCGGTACTGGTAGTATTGCTGAACTGATGCTTACTGGTCAACTGAATAAACCGGGAGTTTGGCCAGTGGAACAAGCCCTATCTACGCCCTTATTTGAGCAAATTATAAAAAGTCGAGGACTTGAGATTAATACTGTTGAAGCTTGAGTGTTGATACCAAATCCCCTTTGATAATCCTCCTTTAAATGAGATCTTGCACCAGTACAAAAAACTTAATAACCGCAGTGATAACAATCAATTTAAGTACTCAAATAGTCAAATCTTATCAATGTTCCCTGTTCCGGTGATCCGCTGTTCCCTAGCTTTACAGGTTAATTTTCAACTTGGTTCAAGATCTGAGTTTAACTCAAACGGACAGGACTTACACCGCAAAATTTACTTTTTTGATCTGCTAAGACTGAAATCTACTCATTCTTTATTAGTCTTAGTGGAGTAAATCCCATGAAAAGTGTCCGTGTGGTAGTAACCGGAACTGTAGGAGCTGGCAAATCTACTTTTGTGAGGACAGCGAGTAATGTTGAAGCTGTGGAAATAGAAGGTAAAGCCACCGACGAAATACTTCTGCTAAAGAAAAAAACTACCGTTGCCTTTGACTTTGGTAGCCTTACCTTTGCTAACAATCTAAATGTTCACATCTACGGTACTCCTGGTCAATCTCGCTTTGACTTCATGTGGGATATTTTAATTCGTGAAGCTCACGCCTATATTGTACTGGTGCCAGTTCATCGACCCAGCAGTTTGAACCACTCTCGTGAACTTCTGCTGTTTATGAAGGAGCGAGTAAATGTTCCCATGATTATTGGTTTAACCCATATGGATTGTCCAGGGGCAATGACCTCAGAGGAAATTATCAGAACTCTCGGTTATAGCAACCCTCACAATCAACCCGCAAGTGTGATAGTTAATCCCAATCAGCGAAGCTCAGTGGTTGAGGCTTTGGTGCTTTTGATCGATCTCCTAGATTGCTAGACAAGTCAGTAGCTAGTGCCGTTCAACTCAAATAACTGATCAGCCCCTGTCAGGTCGAAACCCATAGCACAAAGGACGTTTGTAACGGCGAAGCATTCGCACATAAATTCTTGGTTCGCTCCCAAATTGGCTAGCCGAATACTTCGCCCCAAGGATTATCATTTATAAGAATTGCCATCTTCTGTAATTTGTGTTTATAAAACTACACAAATCATCAATTAGCGTCACTAAAAAAAGTAATCCGGATTGAACGGATCCCTTGGTGAAAAGCTTAGTAAGTAAACGTTATACAGTTTACGTATAAATGTAGTCTCCACTACTAAACATCCAGTAGTTTAGGTTATAGGTACATTCAACTATAGATGAACTCAATAGTTTAAAATTATAGTAAACCTAAACTATAAACTTCACTAAAATTATACAAAACAATACTTGTAAATCTTTTATTTTAGAACTTCAAACAGCTAAAATATAACCAAGTTACAGGATTAGCTATTAGCAGAAAATTATCTATTCAGATAATAATTTACCAAAACATTGCTATAGTCTTTAAAGACTAAAAATTTCAATCGGGGTGCTTTGCTAAATAGTCAAGTAATAACTTAGAGTTAGATTCAGCTATATCGGAGTGATTATGAGCTTAGATCCCCAGGAATTTATGACCAAGATGGAAAAGCGTGTCAAGTTGACTAGTGAAGACAAAGCGCTTCTGAAATCACACGCAGATTGGGGAAAAGAAATTGCTTCTGAAATGGCAGACCATTTCTATAATTACTTAGGTAACGATGAAGAAATGGATGCCATTATGAAAGAGAAAGAAGGTCGTATGGAGCGCCTACGCGCAACCTTTGTGCAATGGTTTTACGAAATGTTCACTGGTATGGATGACTGGGGACAAGCCTATGCTGAACGTCGTTGGCGTATAGGTTTGGTACATGTGAAAATTGGTATCGGTCCTCAACACGTCGTCCCAGCCATGGCAATTGTGGTACAGGCATTTACTAACCGGATAAAAACTGATAGTAAAGATGAAGCCTTGCGGGATTCTCTCAGTCGGATCTGCATGATTGATTTAGCCTTCATTGAGCAAGCCTATGTAGAAGTTAGTTCGGCAGCGGTTCTTAGAGAAACTGGCTGGACAGAGGGTCTATTTAGACGTCTGATTAGTACTGGTGCTGGCTCTATGTAACTAGAGCAATCCTAAATCATTTGTGAACAATACTTGTCAATAAAATAGTTCGGACTCGGAAAGTTATAAGTCCTGAGTAACACCTGTGACTGTTCACGTTTTCGATAGGATTGCTAGATTACGTGTCGATTTTTTTGGAAACTCAATCAATAGTCTATAAGTTCTGGCAAATTGGCACTACTCCTACTTAAGTATCAGCTATCAGTTTCGAGGAACACAAACTAACCGAATTACACATTTTGCAATTGGAATAAGGGAACAATGGCGATCAATTCTCAAAAATTGGGGTATATCCTGCATAATTTTGTTACATCCACTGCTGATATTCAGGGAGCAGCTGTAGTCACAACCGATGGTTTACCGTTAGCATCTAGTTTGCCTGGGGAAATGGATGAAGAACGGGTTTCAGCCATGTCTGCAGCTATGCTCTCCTTAGGTGAGCGAATTGGCTCAGAACTGGCTAGAGGAGACATCGACCGGATCTATGTTGAGGGGAAAGAGGGATTTAGCGTTTTGACCAGTTGTGGTGAAGAAGCTGTATTTCTAGTTCTAGCTAGTAAAGCAGCTAAGCAGGGAGTATTGATGTTAGAAATTAAACGAACTCTGGCTGAATTAAAACCAATGTTGCTATAGTAAATTTGTGGAAATTACTATACTAATACCTTTAGTTTACAAAAGGAATAAATTACTATAATTTATAGTCATTATTAATGGCTTATAGATAATGGGTAATGGGTAATTAAAAGACTAGTATTAATTATCCATTACCCATTACCCATTACAAATGGTAAATTTTTTTGTTAAATTGTTGTTCGAATTCTGGATTATTGGTATAACGTCAGTGGGTGTGTGAAATTCAATGTAAGCTATTTTTTGTTTAAGGTTGATCACTAACAGTCAACCGTCAACCATCAACCGTCAACCGTCAACAAATTACCTTGATTCACCCCAACCTAATGGCACAGTTGATAACCTGTAGTATTTGCTAGGGAAGCATAACCCAATGGACAATATACGGATTGTAGTAACGGGAACAATAGGGGCTGGCAAATCTACTTTTGTCAGAACATTCAGCGAAGGTGCGGTTATTGAAACAGAACGAACGGCTACGGATGCCACATCATTGTTTAAGAAAAAAACGACTGTTGCCTTAGACTTTGGTTTGCGTCCCTTAAATCGGAACTTGGATTTACACCTGTATGGAACTCCTGGTCAAGCTCGCTTTGATTTTATGTGGGACATTTTGATTCGCCGAGCTCATGCCTATATTTTATTAATGGCAGCTAATCGAAGCAGTGATTTTGCTAGTGCTCGTCAGATTTTATCGTTTATGCAGGAGCGGGTCACTATTCCAATGATTATTGGTCTGACTCATACTGATATTGCAGGGGCATGGACTCCAGAAGAAATTATGATGCGCATGGCATACATCGGTGATCCTAATCAACCCCCGATTGTAGCTGTTAATCCCAATAATAAGACCTCAGTATTTGAAACTGTAATGATTTTGATGGCTCAGATGCTTTGCCAAGGGAGTTTTATTGAAGGTGCTAGGAAAGAAAAGGTACGTCAGGCAGCTCCGCTACCTGTTAAGAACCAATATCATTGGCCGAAGCCCCAGTTTTTATCAGGAAATTAGTCAGTTATCAGCTATTAGCTATCAGCTATCAGCTATCGGCTAAAGGCTTTTAGCTGATAGCTGATCAGTTCTACCAGACTTTTCCAAGTTTTTGGCTTAAGCTCGCCGTTAAGGAGGGTATCATTCAGCTCTGGTTTGCGCTATATAAATTTAGGCTATTTAGAAGATATTTGATTGGTTGTTTTACCAAATCAAATGGCTTCTTGATAAAATAAACGTGAAGTATTGAACCTACTACTCCAGCAATAGTTTTGCCTTTGCAAAATAGATAGGCTTTACCATTTTCTATTTTGCTATCAAGAGCGTTTACTATTTTTGGTTCGGCCTTAACGTCTTTCGCCAGCTTCAAAATTGCTACGGCATGACTTAGATCATGAGTATCTTGAATTTGCAATATTCTGTTCCAATTACTGGGTAATTTATCTGGAAATGTTATAGCTTTATCTAAATTACCAGAAATCAGTAAAGGCAGCATAGTTCTCACGCATTTAGGGCAGGTTCCACAGTTAGTTTCACCACCTTCATTATTAGTACATACCCTCAAATATTTCATAGCGAAAGGATCTTTTGCTAAAAAGTTAGCAATTTTTTCAACCCTTTGGGTCTCTGAACCGTCATGAACTATATTAGTTTTTTCCGTTGACCATAGGTGGTCGAGTAATGGGCTAGTTCCCCAAGGAAAAACATCTTTATAAGAATCTGTTGAAGGAATTAAAACAGATTCTAAACCTCCTGAAAGAGAAAGGGAGACTGAAGCTAAACCAGCCCCATGATAATAAGGTCCCCATTGTAAGTTAAAGTGATTTCGGATATTTGTTTCACCTACAATACAATCTATACTGGCTGCATGGGCAACTTCCATAATCCTTGAAATCACCTTTTTTTCTTGACCATGTTTATAAACACGTAAAGGTCGCTCAATTCCTTTCATGTAAATTAAATGAGAAAGAGGAAGTCCAAGGTTCCTAGGCTTTTTAGTATGTTTAATAAAGGTATAAAATGAATCCACCCCCAAGGAGAAAAATGCCCCAACTTTGCTCGTTGATTTTTGTTCATAGTTGGTTCGAGATTCTGCGGTCACTAAAACTTTTTTCAGCTGAGATGGATACCACTGATGAAAGATATCTTGTATGGTAGGTAAGTTGCGAAAAAGTTGCGCAGAAATCAGCGGTTTGATATCCAGATTTTCACCTTTTTCCATTGCCGGTAAAAGTAAGGCAGGAACAAAAGCATCAGCGCTTTCACTTACAAAATCAGCGAATCGTTGAGGATATTCAAAATAAATCTCTATTTCTTGGTCAAGGCTATCAACCTGCACGAGACCAACAAGTCTCACTGTGTCATTAGCAATGATTTTTTCAACATGCAGTAGTTTCATAATAGTTATTAGTGTAGTTCAATAAAGGACTATCTATTGGAAAAAAACTTTTTCAAGACACTCTTTCGCAGTTTTCGATTCTTGGTGGATAAACTCTTTTGGTTGTTTGTAATTTTTGAAAACTGTTTCTATCCGCTCTAGAGACAAGGGCTCCATAAAATTTACCACTCTTGCTGTCGATAGCATTTCTGACTTATCAATATAATGCTTAATTTTTGTTTCGGAATTAACAATTCCAATATTGGCAATGCCAAGGAGATCAGCTAGTATAATTGAGTGAAGGCGATTACCTAGGTGAAAATCCATATTCCTCAGGATTGCTAGAAACTCTTCCGGATTTTTCCATGAGTTTATTTGGCAATTAGAAGCAGGTAAATATTTCTTCAGCCGCTCGTGGAATAGATTGTCATTTCTTTCATTTCCTACATGTCCTGGTAGCAAATGAATCATACAATTATACTTTTCAATGAGTGGCATTAATTGTTTGGCATAAAACTCAGCCCTGCCTTCACCCCACCAAAATTTCCCAGAGAAGGATATGTTGACAATATCACTAGCTTGGTTGACTGGTTTGACAAACTTTTCATACATAGTCAAATCCAAGAAAGCTAAGTCACCTCCTAAGTCAGGTGATTTAGCAAGTTGAAGCTGTTGCAATGCCATTTCATAGGAATGGTTATCTCTAAGGTATAGCAGGTCGGCTTTTTCAAAGATATCAGCTATCTTTTTTTTCTTCTCAGATTTCACGGTTTCTAATCCAACACCGAGGAAGCAGAAACGCTTACCCATTAATTTTGATAAGGCTTGCATCCTTGATAAATTCCTTGGCCTGTCTTGCAGGTTTAAGGTTCCCCCACCCCAGGCTATGCAGTCACTTTTCAAAAGTAATAACGTTCTTTTTAGTTTTGATAGTTGTGCATTCCTAAAGAACACAACTTTGTCACTCAATCCTTGGTAATAGTTAGTGTTGCAACAGATAAATATTTTTTTGACATCTTTTTTGCTAGCGAAATAATTAGTTAACTGCTCCACAAACAAATCGTCGCCAATATTACCATAGCCGTAATAACCAATCAGAAAAATATTCACAATCTATCCTCACACTATGTGCTTAAGATTATCTCAATCATAAAGTCATTAATTAACAAGCAAGTTGGCCTAAAAAACAAGTGGTTTCAGCCAATTAGTTAGACAATAAGCGAGCATCTTAATCAGCGAGTACTATCAAGTAAAATATCCAAGCCAAATGTCGTAAGCATGGACGTAAGTACTCAGGATATCAAGGAATTGAATTGGATGGCTGAATTTTATTTTAAGAGCAATTATAGATATTACTTCAGTCAAATTTTCACAATTCCATAAAACTTTATGAAAACCTTAACTAAACCAGTAACTAGATAAAGATTTAATGAAAAAGACTTGGAGAAGATGCAATTAAGCAGGTACACAAAATTAATTGCACATTTTACAAAACTCAAAGCCTTGCAGGGTAAGGGTTACAGAGATTTGGAGTAGAAAATTAATTCTGTGTAGGTGCTTAACACCAAGCTAGAACCACGAGATTACTTTGGCTGGGAGTGGATCGACCTTGATGACACTAAACAGCTCATGGGGTTAGCAAGGATGAATCGATGGCTGCTGACGATCTAGCGTCTTATGATCTTGATAAGTTGCGTTTTTATCATCGGGTAATAACTCTATTCCGTCATTGGTGTACCACCCAGCAAACTTCATGAATTCAAAACTTGAGCTATTTGTAGATTGCGACTGGACCATTCGCCAGCCGAGTGGTCAAGGTAGATTTATCGACCACCCTGACCAGCAAAAAGTGATTGAAGGAGCTGATCAAGCTCTCCAATCTTTCAAAAATAAGGGTTATATCATTCTTGGGGTGACCAATCAGGCTGGAGTTGCAGCCCGACATAAAACCCTGAAGAATTGTATTAAAGAGCAACAGAAAACTCTGAAATTACTTCCCCAGCTCAAAGGAATTATTTTTTGTCCTGACTATGGGGCAACCTGTTATTATTGCGAGCGGCACTACTTTTCTGAAGTAACCAGTAAAGCATACGCTGGAGAATACCGAAAACCAAAGCCGGGAATGATTTTGCAGTTCAAAACGAACGGCTCTTCAGCGTTGATGGTTGGCGACCGCAACGAAGATGCTGAGGCAGCCGTTGCAGCTGGAATTCCTTTTATGTGGACATCGGATTGGCTAGCCAAATATGGAAGCTGACAGAACTCTGTTCAGAAACTCACCATAGGGAAAGCAATCGCATCTGTTTCGGGTTGGCAGTTACTCTCCCGCCACTTGTAGAATATCCGCTTAGAGGCGAGGGCTGATTAGGATTGATAGAAAAAGGGAACTTGGGAACAGGGAACATCGAAAAGTAGGAAAGAGATTCGAATAGTTTTTGATGTTCTGATAAATCAGAAATATTGTTGATAACCTATTTGTAAATAACCTATTTATAAATGGTATCCTTATGAGGTACAGTCAATTTTATTAGCCCTACTCCCTACTCCCTAAAAACTAGGACGTTTTACCTAACCCAATTTAAAACTGCTATATGAATCCAACTATTTCTACTATTCCAATTCAGCAACTAACCTCAGGCGATCGCATTTCCCTCCAAGTCTATAAATTCGTTGGCTCCCAACCTGGAAAGAAGGCATATTTACAAGGCAATCTCCATGGTTGTGAAATTGTTGGTAATGCGGTGATTCACCAGTTTATTGACTTTTTGAGCACTCTGGATGACACTCAGCTGACTGGGGAAATCTGGCTGGTTCCTGTTTGTAATCCAGCTAGCACTAATCAGCGTAGTCATTTCTTTGCTACAGGAGGATTCAATCCTTACGATGGTCAAGACTGGAATCGGATCTTTTGGGACTATGAAAAGGAGTGTGATGATTTAGAGGATTTCGCCCAATCTCAACTTAATTTTGATACTGATGAAATCAGAAACAACTATTTAGCACGTATCCAATCTACCTTGAAACAACATTTACAAGACTGCTACTCTCAGAGGGGATTACCGTTTCGTCACATTTATCGCTATCAACTGCAATCTTTATGTATAGATGCTAACTATGTAATTGATATCCATAGTTCTACTAATCAAGGACTTGATTTCTTGTATGGCTTCTACTCTCGAGAAGAAAGCGCCAAAGACTTTCTTTTTGATTATGGAATTGTGATGCATGAGGATGAGTATGATGGGGATGCTTTCGATGAGGCATTTATTAAGCCTTGGCAAGGGTTAGAGAAAGCCTTGGCTAAGTTAGGTAGAACGCTTCAGTTTGATATTGAATCATGGACTCTAGAATTGGGTTCTGGTATGCAAATGAATCCGGAGTCGGTGAAAAAGGGAGTATACGGTATCAAAAACTATTTGTCGAAAAAAGGAATGTTAAAATTACCGGATTTACCGATAACTGATCCAAACTCTTACCACATGAAATTAGCGTCTAAAGATAACATCGAGAGATACTATGCTCCGGCTGGAGGAATGATTCAATCGAGAGTTGAGTTAGGGAGTGTTGTCAACGTAGGAGATAGACTTTATCAGCTACTAAGCTTTAATAAAGAAGGAAATCTCCCGAATGTAATTGATATCAAGGCTGAGACAGATGGTTTAATTTTTGATATTTCAACAAATTATAGTGCGAATCAAGGGGAATATGTGCTATCAATACGGCAATTTGATAATTAGCTAGGGTTGGTAACAGTTATATCAAGTCCGGTTGAATACCCATCATAAAAG
>WTKN01000366.1 GCA_011524395.1 Moorena sp. SS36440bin_2 | reverse complement strand
CTAATTTTCGGTGCGTTACGCTACCGCGCTTCACACCCTACATTTGAAAAAGCGATCGCATCTCTTGTAGGGTGCGTTAATGAAATTTAACGCACCCTCTATAGCATGAAATTTAACGCACCATCTATTTGCATTACTCAAAATAAACGAGTATATAATACAATGAATGGCATCAAAAAATAAGTGCTTACGCCGAGATTTTAGATTTGGTTGAGGGAATAAAACCCAACAAATCAGTTTCTTATTATGTTATATTGAATTATATTATAACGATAAACTGATTAACGAAAAACTCAAATGACAATCAACACTTCTCGCTTAGGAAAGGCTAACAGCCATAGAGGCTGCGATCGCGCAGTTACAGAAGCAAGTTTTGACTCCCCAGCCGATGAATTGGCTACAACAAATTACAGGAACTTTTAAAGATGAACCGGCATTTGAAGAGGTGCTGGCGTATGGACGAGCCATACGCCAAGGCGATGAATCTATGCTCGAAATTTGCCCACCCTACCATGCTGACTGCTGACCGCTGACTGCTGACTGCTGACTGCTTACAAATTAACCCACTCCATAGTCTGTATATTGCCGAAATTCTGGTGCTTGAAACCCCAGCACAATATCGTCCTTCGCTACCCCTTTCTCCACAAGTTTTTGGCCTATTTTCATTTCCGTCATATTTTGTTCAATCCAAATCTTTCCCTTCTTAATATCTAAATGTAAAACACAACCATAGACCCGCCGATAGCCATCCCATCCCACAGTCATTACCATGTAGTGGTCTTTTTTCGTATCAAAAACCGTGTAGCAATCAATCACTCCATTGGCGATGGGAATGGCAGCATAATCCGTCAACAACGACTGAATTATCTGGCGATAATACTCTAGGTTATCCATTTTACAATTACCTCTTGAATCGGGTCATAAATGATTTGTTTAATCTGATATCTCTCTACTGAAATTTGTGCAAATTCTCGCTTAAAAAAAGCTTGATAAGCAATCCAAGGCACTGCCAAATATAGAATCCGAGTTGGATCATTTATTTCTAAGGCAAGCCGATAATTCAAAAACTGTCCTAAGGCAGCATGGTAAGCTGTCAGTGGCGACTCACTCAAAAAGGTTTTAATCTCTACTGCAATTTTTTCTTGGCCTCGCTCTGCTGCTAACAGTTGCTCCGCACCTAAATCAATTTCAAACTTGGTTCCGCCTACTTCTAGTCGCAACGGATCATCAGTAATCTTCCACTGCTCCTTTTCTAGGGCGATTCTAACCGCAGCATGAAATTTATCTTTGGCTGCCATTGTTATCTTTTTATAGTTTACTTTCAATCATAGAACAATTCAGATTCCAGTGCGATGCTCTTTTAGAGCCGCTACGCGATTGGCCGTAGGCCACGCTAAAAGCGATCGCTGATAGTAGAGCCATTGCCAAAGTAGTTTTGAGATACTGTTTTTGATCCAGTCACTGTTCGGCTATATTAGGATGAAGTGACGTTTGCCGACTATTTAAGATTTAGTCAAGCTCATGGGTAATCAACGACAAAGCCAAACCAAAACGACACAAGCTCAAGATCAGTCAATAGTATCTGGAAGTAGGAACGCAACTCTCCACCCAATCGAGGAACTGCAAGGGATAATTGGTAACCGAGCACTGGGTGAGTTAATTAAATCCCCGCCACAAAACTATGGACAAGTTCATCGTTCCCAAGATTCTCTGCTGAGTAGTGTCTCCCCTGTTACTGGGCAACCAATTCAGCGAATGCCAATGTTTAGGGGACTTTCCCATGAGTTAAGGGGCAATTGGCAGCAGGGCAATCCAGTGCAGGCGAAGCTGACTATTGGTGAAGCTGGGGATAAATATGAACAAGAAGCTGACCGAGTAGCATCGGAAGTAGTAAGACAGATTAATGCACCAGTTCCTACTCTCTCAACTCAACCAGACTCGATTCAAGCTCAACAGGAACAAGATCAACTGATGAGGAAGCCAATGGTGCAGCTTCAATCTGTGGAAGGTGGAATGGCGGTTACCCCAGAGTTGGAATCAACGATTAACCGTGCCCGGGGTGGTGGCCAGCCATTGGATGCGGGTCTACAAAGGTCAATGGGGCAAGCAATGGGGGCGGATCTCAGTGGAGTGAAAATCCATACGGATGCTCAGGCAGACCAGTTGAATCAATCGATTCAGGCCAAGGCGTTTACAACAGGCCAGGATGTGTTCTTTCGGCAGGGAGCGTATCAGCCGGGGAGTCGTGGGGGGCAGGAGTTGATTGCCCATGAGATGACCCATGTGCTGCAGCAGGAGCCGAACCTCCGAGAAGGGTCGGATAAAGACGGAAATCAGCGACCTGTCAGTAAGATAAGCACCGGAGCACCGAGGACAGGACAGGCTAACGAAAAGGTTCAGCGGAAATTTGTAGGAAAAATGGGTTCGCTAATGGAATCGGCGTTCGACCCAAAAGTTCTGGGCGTTACCGACACATGGTACGACATTGTATACAATAACCTCAAGAATTCAAAAAAAGAGCTCAAATGTGAAGAGGGAGAAGCTGTTCGCTTTAATTTTGTGACCAATACGCTAGAAATCCGAGAAAATTTATATCGTGAGATCCTCAAGTTAAACAAAAAGCGGCACGAAAAGCCAAAAGAGTGGACCAAAGAAGACGAGGCTTTATTTGCAGAGCACATATCAAAACTAACTCACGAGCTCAGTCACGCCGAAGACTTCCTGTTGTATGAGAAGGAAATCCCCACCCCATTAAAGCAACGGACAATGGCAGTCCTTGAAACGGAAGTACGGGCATGGGCCAGGGAGGCCAGTCAATTGGGTAAGCAGCTCAACAAAGACTATTCGAATTTGGACAATACCGTACAATCCCTTATATATGGATGGAAGACATTTAAGCGCTCTGACTTGGAGTCAGTGAATGAGCATAAGAAAGATTCAGAACTTCACCGCCGTCTCTTTGACTATATAAAACGGGAGATTAAACCAACAGAGATCCTGGATGTGGACAGATTCGTAAAGGAACACGAGGAAAAAATCTACGAACTAATGGACATGAAACAGCGGTCGGTCCTCCCATACATCTAGAGCGATCGCCAATCTTGTCGGCTGCAACCCCTGTGAAATGTAACCCACCGCCAAATCTAATAGCGATCGCCTGATTTTGTAGGGTGGGCAAATTAGGATCAGAGCTGATGAAATGATCAAATTCCCAAAATTTACCCACCCTACCCCTACTGGCACAATTGGAGACAACCCTGAAATGGTACAATCACAACCAAAAATACTGACATTGGAGGAGTTTCTGAAACTACCGGAAACAAAGCCTGCTAGTGAGTACCTTGATGGAAAAATTATTCAGAAGCCCATGCCTCAAGGAAAACATAGTCGTCTTCAAGGAGAACTTATACCCGCAATCAATAGTTTTGTAAAACCTAAAAAAATTGCTTGCGCTTTTCCTGAATTACGTTGTACCTTTGGGGGTCGCTCAATAATACCTGACATTTCAGTATTTCTTTGGAACCGAATTCCCTGTGATGATAATGGAGAAATTGCCAATGTATTTAACCTGACTCCAGATTGGACTATTGAAATCTTATCTCCAGACCAAAGTCACACAAAAGTAACCAAAAATATTCTTCATTGCCTCAAGCATGGAACCCAGATCGGTTGGTTGATTGACCCAGAGGAAAAAACTGTGTTTGTTTACCATTCTAAACAAGAAATTGAGGTATTTGATCAACCCGATATGTTACTTACTGTACCATCTTTTGTGAGTGATATAAATCTTAAAGTTAAGGATTTATTTGCCTGGTTATTACTGTAACTATGGAGTCCTATAGCATTTTTATTTTATATTTTGTAGGGTGGGCAAATGGACATGATAGTAAGCATTCAGCTATCAGCATTCAGCTATCAGCTTATGAGCTATGGGTAAGTGCAATCGCTTTCGTAGGGTGGGCAAATGGACATGATATTTGATCTAATTGCCAAACTCTCATTATTTGCCCACCCTACCCTACTAAAAACTCTATAATTTGAATATATCTGTAAAAAAAAGGGCTTATGAATAAGAGTAACTTAGGGGAAATTGAACGTGCTGTCAGTCAACTTTCTAGGGAGGAGCTAGCCAAAATTCGGGCTTGGTTTGCAGAATTTGATGCAGCAAATTGGGATCGACAATTTGAGACAGATGTTGCGGCTGGTAGGCTAGATGCTCTAGCAGACAAAGCACTGAAAGATTTACGAAAAGGAAATTATACTGATTTGTAAAACATGTTGCTACACCAGATTTTTGGTATTATTATCGACAGCTACCATCGGAAATCCAAGAACTTGCCGATAGATGTTACGAGTTGCTCAAACAAGATCCTCGATATCCCTCACTACATTTCAAGAAAGTAGGTCGGTTTTGGTCAGTTCGAGTAGGTTTACATTACAGAGCGATTGCGGTGGAAAAGGATAATGATCTAGTTTGGTTTTGGAGCTGTTCCCTGCTCCCTGCTCCTTTGCTATAATCCATGATTAACCAAACTGAGGCTTTCCCTCCCAACCCCCAATTTCAGCAACTCTTTCTGCTGTTACAGCGTTTAGACCGACTGCTAGAAGAAGCTTTAGCCGCTGCTCAAGTTACCTATGGTCCAATGGCTGCAACTAATCCCTATCGGGGGATGCAAGTAGACCAGGAAGAAGTGGAACAGTTGCTGACTCGGCCACCAGGAACACCAGTATTGCAGGTAGATACAGAAACATCACAGGAGTTACCCTCTGATGCTATCCTGGCAGGCTCATCTCTAGCATGGCTGCAAAAAACCTTTGCCCTCTCTGCCTTCGATGTTGATATTATTGCGATCGCACTCGCCCCGGAACTAGACCGGCGCTATGAACGAATATATACCTATCTCCAAGACGATATCCGGTGTAAGCGAGCCACTGTGGATCTCGTCCTGAATCTGCTCTGTCCGACTGGGGAAGCGAAACTGGCGCGCCGTAGTCACTTTACCCCGGAAGCTCCTCTCCTACGTCATGGTCTATTACACCTGGTCTCGGACCCTAATCAGCTCCAGCCTACTCTGCTGGCTCACAATCTTAAACTGGATGGGCTAGTCCTGGCTCTCCTGTTGGGAGAAACAGGATTAGATCAGCGACTACAACCGTTCTGTACGTTACTTGAGCCGACTATTTCCCTGGAAGAACTACCGTTAGCTCAAGAAGTAAAGCAGGCTTTATTAACACTAGTTATCGAAGATTGGCAAGCAAGCAAACCCCTGGCACTGTATTTTGAGGGTGCAGATACTAGTAGTAAACACCGTGCTGCCCAAGCTATTGCCAGGGCTGTGGAAACACCATTGCTAACCGTAAATTTAACTCGGATTGTAGAAGCCAAAGCTGACTTGGAGCCAACCCTGAAACTCGCTTACCGTCAAGCCTGGTTTCAGAAAGCTTTAGTTTACCTAGAAGGACTAGAAACTCTACAACAAACTATACAACGTTCCGAGAATTCCAGTCAATATCTATCTCTGCTAAGAATCATAGCAGACCATCAAGGAATTACCATCCTCCCTGGTGAAAAATCCTGGAGACCAGAGAAAACTATCGCAATCGGAATAGTTACTATTCCTTTTCCCATTCCTGAGTTTACTGTTCGTCGCTGTTGCTGGCAGAATCAACTAACCGCAGCTGGTATTTCCCTAGACAAACCAGAGCTAGATGCGTTATGCGATCGCTTCCGCCTCAATTCCGAGCAAATTACCGATGCCGTGATCGATGCCTGTAATCGAGCCCGTTGGCGCATTGCCCAAAAAACTCCCCACACCTCCCACACTCCACAATCCCTTCAAAAACCGACTTTGTCCGAACTATTTGCAGCAGCCCGTGCCCAATCTGGTCATGAACTAGGTTCATTGGCACGTCAGATTCAGCCTAAGTACAGCTGGGATGATATTGTCCTGCCAGTTAATCAAAAGGCTCAGTTGCAGGAAATTTGTAATCAAGCCAAATATCGACAGCTGGTGTGGGAAGAGTGGGACTTCCAGAGCAAGCTTTCTTTGGGCAGAGGACTGAATGTGATGTTTTCTGGCCCACCAGGGACTGGTAAAACCATGGCAGCGGAAATTATTGCCCACGAATTAGAGCTTGACCTCTATAAGATTGACCTGTCCCAAGTAGTCAGTAAGTATATCGGGGAGACCGAAAAAAACCTCAATCGCATCTTTACAGCTGCTGCCAATGCTAACGCCATTCTCCTGTTTGATGAAGCAGATTCGCTTTTTGGCAAGCGCTCTGAAATTAGCAGCGCCCATGACCGCTACGCCAATATTGAGGTTGGCTATCTCCTGCAAAAGATGGAGGAGTACGAAGGAGTGGCGATTTTGACCACCAACCTCCGCACTAATATGGATGATGCTTTTGTCCGGCGATTACGTTTTATTATTGAGTTTCCTTTTCCTAATCTCAAAGACCGCCGCCGGATCTGGGAGCAAATCTGGCCTAGTCCAGTACCTCGCTCCGATGAACTGGATTTAGATTTTATCGCCCGTCACTGCGAGATTGCTGGGGGCAATATTCGTAATATTGCTTTGGCTGCTGCTTTTATTGCAGCAGATGATGGTGGAATTGTCAAGATGAATCACCTGGTTCGTGCAGTCCGGCGAGAGTATCAGAAGATGGGAAAAGTGTTAATAGAGGGTGAATTCGGTCAGTATGCTGGGCTGATTTAATCAGATTTAATCATTTGTAATAACTCAAATAACTGTGCAAAAAAATCACTAAAATAATGTCATTTTTTTCAGTATGCCAGGCTTTTTTAATTATTTGTAATAACTCAAATAACTGTGCAAAAAAATCACTAAGCACTAATAAGTTGTTTGTATTTTTGTAAAAAAAAAGCATTAAAGGAAAGTTTGCATTTTAAGGTGGGTACTTGGTAATGCTAAATTGCCGATTAACCTCAGCTAGTTTGCCGATGATTTGGCGACCTGTTCTAAGAGTGAGGAAATGGGATGATTCATGACCTGGATAAAACCTTGGAGGAATTGCTCAAGAGCGAACTCCCTCCTGGGATAATCTCGTCAGTTACGATTAGCTTTGCCACACCTGACAAGGATTTTAGTGTCAAGCCAGCGATTAATCTCTTTCTTTACGATGTGCGTGAGAATCTGGAGTTACGCAACACCACCTGGTCAACAGAACGCAGTAACGGTAGGGCGACCAAAAGGCGTAATCCAGTGCGAGTGGATTGCTCTTACCTAATCACCGCTTGGTCTGCTCTTACAGGTAATGGTCAAAGACCAGAGCAAGAAGAGCACCAATGGCTGGGGGAGGTAATGAAAGTGCTACTGCGTCATCGTATAATTCCAGCCGCTGTATTACAGGGAAGCCTCATGGGGATGGAACCTCCGATCAGGACAGTTAGTCTGAGTCAGAGCAACCTACAGAGTTTGGGTGAATTCTGGCAAGCAATGGGAGGAAAGCCCAGACCAGCATTGAACTACACCCTTACTATGGCTGTGGAAGTCGATGATCCGGTTGAGGCAGGAAGCTTAGTAACCGATATGAGGATTGGGTAATTAGGGAAAAGTAGGGAGCAGCGGATCTGAGAACAGCGATGCAGCGCCGCCAAAGGGGAGGCAGCGCCGCCAAAGGGGGTTTCCCCCATGAGCGACTGCCGTGGTCTCCCCCATGAGCGACTGCCGTGGTTTCCACGGGGCTTACAAGGTGCGGAAACAAGTTCCGCACACAGACCCATGCGCCATGAGCGACTGCATCAAGACGGGAACAGTCATAAGAAGCAAGTTGACTAATATAGTTGACTAAGGGGGTGTTTTTCGTGTTAAATAAGATCAGGTTAGAGGCAATCCACCATCGGATCGCCATCGTTGGGCAGGTTAAAGATGCCCAAACTAAGCAGGTGATTCCGGGGGCAGTGGTCAAAATTGCCAATATGCCCGAAAGCTTCAAAAGCAAATTAGATCTGCTAGCTAGCCTGTACGGAGATGACTGGGAAAAGAGGGTCAAGCGACCTGACCGCACTCGTACCAGAGTTGACGGCTATTTTTCCTTCCAGGATCTCCCTGATGGGTCATATACCTTGACGGCTTCCTTGCTAGGTACGGGTACTCGCTATAGTGCTGACCCAACCATCAAAACGATACTCCCTGGTTCTAATACAGAATCCGAGGATACCGAGGTTCAGGTGTCATCAGATCCAGAAACTGGTGCGGACACGATACCTACTATTAATTTCTATTTCCAACCAACTGCTCTCAAGGGTAACGTTACCAACTCAGACGATGAAGCTGTTGTGATGGCCAAAGTTAAAATTGAAGGGAGTGGTGAATATACCTTTACTGACAACAATGGAAACTATCTCCTGAGTAGTCTGGAAGCATCTAGGGATAAATTAAGTCCTCGCCAAGTTAAGGTTAACGTTGTTGCCCAAGGCTACCAGACACTAACTTCTGAACTTGTAGACTTGAACCAAGGAGCAGTGACCACGCACAATTTGGTAGTGGTAAAAATGTAGTGGTTTGGCAAAGGTTTTGTTAAGGTTTTAGTGGCTAAAATCACTACTTTTGTCCCACTTATAATTTTGATTTCATCAGAGGAAATGAACTAAAAAGTATTTGGGGATTTCAATAGAAAAGTTAGAGAACTTTGCTGACATTCAGCCTTTGATTTAAGTGATTTGAATTTATTCTAAGGAGTCAAGACAATGCCAACCTATTTATCCCCTGGTGTATACGTGGAGGAAGTTTCCTCCGGCTCAGCCCCAATTGTAGGAGTAGGAACCAGCACAGCAGGTTTTATCGGTGTCGTACCAGACTCGATTGAAATTCCAGAAACCAACCCTGACTATGACCCCAGCCAGAACATTGATGCAACCACTAATCCAGCTCATATCACCACCTCTTTTTCTCCTCCTGAAGTCGGTGAAGTCAAGCTATGTACTAACTTTGGTGAGTTCAAGAGGTTCTTTGGAGACTTCTCAACCGATCCAGGTCAGCGTCAGCTAGTTCACGCGGTCTATGGATTCTTTAACAACGGTGGTACTCGCTGCTATGTGGTGCGGGCAGCAGCAGAGAGTGAGATTACGGCTGACTTTCTAGAAAATACATTTGAGCCTATTGACGAAATTGCGATCGTTGCTGCCCCTGGCATTACCAACAGCAGTGTTGTCGATGCCATCATCACTCACTGTAAACAGAAGACCCAGGATCGCTTTGCGATCTTGGATAGTCAGGAAAGTTTGGATGATACTTGGAAGACCATGCAACCAGGGGATGGCAATGTCCCAGGCCGATCCGATTATGCCGCTTTTTACTTCCCCTGGATTCAAGTCTTCGATCCAGCCACGAACACACAGAACCCCAAAGGGGATGGTCTGCTCTATGTAGCGCCCAGTGGTCATGTCGCCGGTCTCTATGCCCGCGTCGATACACAACGAGGAGTTCACAAAGCTCCAGCGAATGAAACAATATTAGGAGCATTGGGTCTGAAGTATAACATCAGCAAAGCCCAGCAGGATGGACTTAACCCTCAAGGCATCAATTGCATCCGTAATCTCAATGGCAATATTCGAGTCTGGGGAGCACGTACCCTCGGTGGTGATGCCAATGGAGAATTTAAGTACATCAATGTCCGCCGCCTGTTCAATTATCTACGGGAATCTATTGACGAAGGTACTCAGTGGATGGTATTTGAACCCAATAATCCTGAACTTTGGGCGAAGATTACCCGCAATATTAATGCTTTCCTGACCAATGTCTGGAGTACAGGGGCTTTATTTGGGAATACACCAGAAGAAGCCTTTTACGTCAAGTGTGATGAAGAGACCAATCCCCCAGAAGTCAGAGATTTAGGTCAGGTGGTAACAGAAATTGGTGTAGCAGTGACCAAGCCAGCGGAATTTGTGATCTTCCGCCTGAGCCAGTGGTCAGGGTCTAGTGGTAGCTAGGCCAGTAGGGAGTAGGGAGTACAGACAAAGGAAGATCAAACTATGGTAACTTCCCAGCAACTGACACCGGGTGTCTATCGAGAGGAGATATTCCCTAAAGCAGCCCCTGGACTGTTCACAGGTGTCCCGGTATTCCTGGGGTTTGCCGAGACTGGACCAATTAACTCCCCGCAATCACTTACCCTCTGGTCTCAATTCACAGAAACCTTTGGTCAGCCTCTAGCTGACGGTTACCTAGGTTCTGCTGTGCGTGGGTTCTTTGAAAATGGTGGCAGCTTCTGCTTAGTTGTGCGGCTAGAAGACACAGTTTCTATGACAGAAGCACTGGGACAACCGGGAGATGATAGTGGGGGATTAGGAGCGATCGCATCCTTGAATGACATCGACTTGGTCTGTGTGCCAGATCTAATGGGAGGAAACCCTGACCAGGATGACGTGTTGAGGATGCAGAATGTCATCTTAGAACACTGTGATATCCTTGGCGATCGCTTTGCCATCTTAGACTCGCTCCCTCCAGTAGCAGTACAAGTCACTCAGTCTATAGAGAGGGTAACAGAGCAAAGGTCGAAACTGCGAGGCAAAAACGGTGCTTTGTATTATCCCTGGATTAAAGCTGAAAACGGTCCAAACTGGATGCCCCCCTGTGGTCACATTGCTGGAGTTTATGCCCGTAGCGATCAACAATTTGGGGTTCACAAAGCACCAGCCAACGAAACAATCGAAGGAATAGTTGATCTAAAGTTCAATCTGACCAATCGTGAGCAGGACAGTCTCAATCCCCTTGGGGTTAATTGCCTGCGTGCCTTTCCCGGACGAGGTATTCGAGTTTGGGGAGCACGTACCCTCAGCAATGAAGCCAATTGGATTTATATCAACGTCAAGCGGCTATTTCTGACAGTGGGCAGATGGCTGGAACTGAATCTGGCAGATTTGGCCTTTGAGCCGAACGAGCTGAAGTTATGGGTACGGATTGAGCGAGAGTTGACCGCTTATTTTGAAGACTTACTGCAGCAAGGTGCCCTTAAAGGAGCAACAGAACAGGAAGCTTTCTACATTAAATGTGATGCTGAAACTAACCCACCGGAAGTGCGGGAAGCAGGGATGGTAGTCACAGAAATTGGTCTAGCACCTGCTATTCCTAGTGAGTTAATCACTGTCCGTATTATTCTCGGTGCTAGTGGTGTGAAAGTAGCAGAATAGATTGGCATGTAATTGAAAAATAAAGGAGGTTTCTCTGATGGTTTTTTCTAGAAAAGACCCCTACGCAGGTTATAACTTTAGAGTAGAAATAGACAGTATCATTCGTGCCGGTTTTAAAAGCTGCTCAGGACTAGAAACTAGTCAGGAAGCTGGTACTTATCGCGAGGGCACTGATAAAAGCTTGGGAATGCGCAAGATTCCTGGTCTCCTGACATCCTCTAACATCACCCTCGGTCGTGGCATTACTGATGACAGGGAATTATGGGATTGGCGGAACAAGGTAGCCACTGCTCAAAGCCCTTCAGCATATCGCAAAAATATGTCCATTGTCCTTTTGGATGATGCAGGGGATGAAAAAGTTCGCTGGAACTTGACTAACTGTTGGCCCACCAAATGGACAGGACCTACCCTTGATGCCACAGCTGATGAATTTGCGATTGAAACCTTGGAAATTGCCCACGAAGGCATAACGGTAGAAAACGGTAAATGGAAGTAGCAAGTAGGGAGTAGCAAGTAGGGAGTAGCAAGTAGGGAGTAGCAAGTAGG
>WTKN01000406.1 GCA_011524395.1 Moorena sp. SS36440bin_2 | reverse complement strand
GTCATACCCTACTCTATTATGAGTAGCTCCTACTCGGAACAAGCCGCACTCCAAGGTTCACTATCTACTAATTCATAGGAAACAAATACTGAGATACCACTTACAATTACTAGTAATATTACAGTTGTCAACAGTACGTAAATAAAGTTGTCTTCAGTGTCTTTAGTGTCTTCATCGGCAGAAGGTAAAAAATCTTTTTCGGGAGGACTTAAATCTAAAGTCTCAAAATTGTCATTTAGTAGCCTGTCATCAACTGATTGATATGGTATCGTTATTAGTAGCGTAAAGTGCTGATCTTCTAGAGGAATAAAATCTCTAAGTCTCTCATATTTACTAATACTAACGTCATCAATTACTATCAATACATCATCTTTTGACCATTTTGACCAGAAATCATTTACTTTACTTGCTAAATCTAAATCCTCTGGTATTGGTAATTCTAACTTTGACTTGGCAAACTCTATTAACTGGTCTTTTAAATCAGATCGTTTTCCATTTAGCCAACAAATTCCTCCTGGATAAACCTTTTTTTCCCAAGCTAGTTGAGCATATTTTATTGCTAGTTCTGTTTTACCAGTACTATTTTCTTCAGAATAAACAACAACTCTACCTTTTTCTTTTAATAGTTGGTGCAAAATTTCAATCTCAAGTTCTCTGCCGGTAAATTTAACACCGCTATTGGGAATATTTTGTGGTTCGGGTTTTTCTAGCTTTAGGTTTGGTGGAAGAATATTTACTATATGTGGTCTAGCAATGTTAACTATTTTCTCAATCCGCCCATCTAACACTTCTGTGTGAAAATATGTCTGCAAGATATTTATTAGTATACTTTCATCGTCTAAAATCTTCGATTTAAAACGCTGAAGTAAAGCTTGACCATCCTTATCATTGGAAAGAAATTCTATCAAGTGTTGGGCAATATCTTCTTCACTGTTAAAGGACATATTATCTCTTTTTATATTTTTTTTATAATCTTTTTATAATCGAAACACTAAGTTTGACTGAATATTTTATGTTTGAGATTGAAGACTGGTATTTTTAAGCCCAATAATTTATTGGTGGGGATAATCTAAAATCTACAATTTTAAATCAACTAATCGCCAATCCATCTTTGACAATATCAAGTAAAAAAAAATATTTATGAAGTCAATTATTCAATTTAAAATTGGCCAAAATTCAATTGGTTGGCACGAACCTACAAACAGGCTAGATGTCGGTTGAATAAGATTTAATCTACCCGAAAACACTTTTATTTAGCTGCCCATTTGACTTATCTTAAACAAGAAACAAGCTAAAAAGTTACATCTCCAGCAGAACCTATGTTTACTTGTTTGCCAACACTACCACCTTGGATATTTGTGTTAAACTCATTATTTACTACTTGAGGAACATCTTCAATCAGTTCTTTTAACTGTTCAGCAAACTTACGGTCAGCTTCAAGTTTTTCTTTTAAAAATCTTATAAAGTCCGCTTTTTTAACTTCATTTAAAGGCTCTTATTCTAGCCGTTCTAAAGCTTGCTGTGCTGTTCCCTCTCCACTAAACTGTTTCACAATAGCTGAGTGTACTTCTTTAGTTTTTTTCCAAACTGACCCACCCACTTCCTGAGCAACACTTCCTCCTACCTGAGCCAAATAGGGAGTTAGTATAGACACGGCTGCTTTTGCTATGTTTAAAGAATCCATTTTTTCTTCCTAATGATAAAATTACTCAAACGAACAACACTTTTTGTTTCTGAGATGCAACCCTGATAGTAAAAAATATTTCTACTGTTTTGTGAAGGGATAAATAGGAATATTTTCTTTCATACCCTAAATAAGTTTTCCTGATAGCTAAAGAATATCAGACTGTGTTTTTTTAGGACAAACAGCTACAAATTACATCAGTAAAACTAGCACCAGAATGCGTACAACTTAGTTAATAGAAATGCTACCTTCTCTTACATATTTATTAACTACTCCTGGCATTGTGCAACGAAGATAACGCTGTTGTACCCCAATAGAGCATGAAGTTTCAAAGCTGTCTCCCTTAGAACTCCAGTTATAGCACTTCCACTTTCCTTTCCAATTCACTCCAGGGATCACACATACTTGAGCAGACCATCCAGCCCTCATGGACACACTGCCATCACGACTAATAGAACCCCGACTAATAGAACCAATAGTGATGTTACGAACATACTTCTTTCTCGAATCAACCCTAAAACTAGAATTAGCAGATATAAAACTATCTAGCTGTTGTCCGGCAGTAGCTGTTCCTGGAAGGCGCACAGAAAATACTCCATCTTCAAATCGGGCACTACGTCCACCACGTCTGGAAGCTACAAAATCACTACCCTGACCTATGTTTTCACTGCTTGAGTGACCAGTAGATGAATAGGCAAAAGTTTCGACGTTTTTGGTAATATCTACTACAGCTAAAGTGGTAATAACGGAGGCTAAACTGATGGTGGTTATAAATTTCGGCAATTTCACTATTTGTTTATCCCTTTATAAACTAATTTTGTTGTATAAAATCACCCTATTTTATCTGATAAAAACTTCAAATTTATCTTGCTAACTACACAGTAATCGCTAATTTATAATTTGAGTGCATCCCGATTTTAAATTCAGCATAAATACTTAAGTTGGGTGTTGACCAATCATATCATGTCCGTATAATCACTTATAATAAAAGTGGAAAGAATGCACGACCAATTGCGTTATCAACTCCGACAACAAATGGGACGACAGGAGGATTCGAGTGTAGCGTTCGCGTAGCGTCGGGCTTTGGCCGAATCGCTGATTCGCAATCGGTGAAGACGACGGAAAAAGGGGGGCGGTCTACGGCTATGACGGTGGCAAAAAAGCGATGCAGCGCGCTGCATCAAGAATGGAACAGCCCTGCCACTGGCGAGGGGATTGGCCAAAATACCGCCGGAAATCTCGACTAAACTGAGATGGGCTAGAGTAACCCACTTGATATGCGGCCTCAGCAACTGTAGAGCCACTCACAATAAGCCTGGATGCATCATTGAGGCGATGAAGCTTAATAAACTGAATAGGGGAATAAGTCGTGATTTCCTTGAACTTGCGGTGAAACGCTGCGCGGCTCATGCCTGCTTCCTTGGCCAACTCGTCAATCGAGATAGCTTCATAAAGATTGGCTCTCAGGAAGGTCAAGGCCCGCGATATTTTCTGCATTCCTCCACCAAATGCTTGGTAAACCGAGCACCCAGCCTCGCCTCGAAGAACGGCAAACATCAGTTCTTTAAGCCTACCGTTGCCGAGTATTTTGAGGGCAATAGGATCATCTAGCAATTCCAGGATGCGCTGAAGTGCCTTGGTAAATTCGTTATCCCATTTGGCCACAGTTAGCCCAGGTACTATTTCGGTAGTGGAGGTGCTGGAACTGTCTATAGCTGCCATGTCAATAACAGTTTCAAACATGGTGGGAGTCTCAATGCCCAACCAAATACCAAGTAGGGGTTTTTCCGGTGATGCCTCGATCACTTCTGCCTCTACAGGAAGAGGCAGCGTACAGCACAAGTATTGGTTCTTATCATAGATTTGCGTTGTGCCGTTCAAATATGCTCGTTTCCTACCCTGGACAATGGCGCAAATGCCAGGTTCGTATACCCCTGGCAATCGTTCCACAAGTTGACTCGTTCGAAACAGTTGTAATCCCTCAATAGGGGTATCGTTTACGCCCTCGGAACTTGCGTGACGATTAATAAGATGGACAATCTTACACATATTCATGAATCTAGGATGACTTATTTTGACTATATTGATCCTTCTCTGAGATAAATAGGCAAAAAAATGAGAGGAATAGGCTTGTTTTAGAAGATTCAAAGGGATTAATCTGCAAGTAGACCCAGAGCGCTTGGGGCACATTCTAAGGTCATAAATGCTCTGTGAGAAGTCCTGAAAATCGTGCTGAAGACTCTGCTAATCAAACTATGTAGATAGGAATAAAACATGTTTAATCTGATCCTTAATCCCGGAAAAAACGAGATTTCCTTTAAAAGCCAGGGATATACTTTAGCTGCTAATCTATATGTTCCTAGAGACTTTGATCCCTCTAACAGCTATCCAGCTGTTATCTATTCGCCTCCCTTCAATCAGGTCAAGGAACAAAGTGGTGCGATCTATTGCCACAAACTGGCCGAGAAGGGCTATGTTGCTTTAGCCTTCGACCACGTTGGCTATGGTGACAGTGAAGGTGAAATTCGCAACTATGAGAACGCCAACATTAAGATGGAAAGCATCCGCGATGGGATTAGTTTTCTGGGCACCTTACCCTTTGTTAATCGAGATCGCCTTTTTGGCCTTGGCATGTGCGCCAGTGGTGGCTATATGGCCCTGGTGGCAACTACGGATAAAAGGCTCAAAGCGATCGCAACGGTCTCTGGCATGATGAGTAATCAAACAAGTTATTTCAAAACGATGGACCGTGAAACTGTTTGCGCTACCATCGCAACAGCAAATGCGGGACGGCAAAAGTTTTATGAAACGGGTAAAGTCGAATACATCGATGGCCTTGGTATGGAAAGTTTGGATCTCGACTCCCTCGACAAAACATCAGCTCAGTATGAAGGCTATCAGTACTACATGACCAAACGGGCTGGAGCTCAAACCTATCCTAACTACTCTCACAAGTCGCCAACTTTTCTGCTGGAAACACCAATGCTAGCTGATGCTCAGTCCTATGCACCCTATCTTTACACACCCTACATCGGTATCTACGGTGAGAAGGCATTACAGGATACTGGCTCATTGACAGTAAAATTTTATGAGGCTGCAAGCGAACCGAAAGAGCTGGTTGAGATTTCAGGTGCAAGTCATGTATCGCTCTATGACATCAATGCAGATGTAGATCGTGCTATCACAGCAATGGATACATTCTTCCAAAAACATTAAAAGCTAATTTTGCCTTGAAATTAATACTGATACCAAATCCTGTTGAGATAGGTACCTTATTATCAATTAAGACTTATGTATATCAGTCTTTTATCAATAAAAAACGGTTCTCTGTAAGCCGGATTTGGTATGACATGGCTGAGGAGGTGACATGAGCCATGAAAAGCTTGCTATATAAGGCTTTGACGCCAATTAACTAAGGAAAAATACAGTCCCAAATTAACTCTCGATTCATTGTCTTGATGCAGCGCGCTCCATCAAGAAGCGCTGTAGTCTTTTTCTTTTACTTTAAAAGTTTATTCCAAGAGGTAAAGCATTGGCTAACTTTTCAATGGCTTTCTCTTTTGAGAGATTGTAGCATAATAACTACAATATTTACTAAAATATAATTACGATACTTTAGTTTAATTTTTAGATGGTTTTGATATAATAAGGCTAACATTTTAAACAAAAATCAGTATAGGGGCTAGTTACGAATGGTTTACGCTATCAATTTGTTTATCTGCAGCAGTAAACTTGCCCAACTTATCAGCTGATGCCATTACTAAACTTGATGTAATCTGATAGTTATATTCAATTGTTAAAAGTTGTTAAAGCTATCTGTAAACTCTAATATATTAGATACTAATGTGATAGTATCAGCAGGTATTATTTTTTCTGTCTACTTTTTAATTACAAAATAAAAGTAGATACACCCTGCGCTTAGTTAATCTCTATAATTCTACCATTACAGAAACTGAAGCATCAAAATCATGAGTATCTTTTACCAATACAAATCATTTTTTGTGACGACGATGGAATCACAATCCAATTTTATTATTTCCCCATTGGTATAAGGATATGGGCATAGCGCATATCCTTACGGATTGGTAACAAACGGATTTCCTTCTCTGCGATTAGTAAGAGGCAAGACAAAAGCCGATTGATTGATATCAACTCCTTAGGTTTTGACAATGCGGCGTGTGCCAGTTATGCCGACAGCGAATAAGCCTAATCCCAGTAGAGTGGAGGGTTCCGGTACACCAACTGGTTTGGAATCAGAGGGGCGGATAACTTTTATAGGGGATATTCCTGCCAGTTTACTACTGCCTTCACGATTAGACCCTACACTTTGCAGACGCACTCCAAACTTTTGGTCTTTAAACATATCGAGATTTAAGGCTTCTGTAGCGTGAGATAAGGTAAAGCTAGTGGCTTTAATATCATCACGTCCTATACCATTGGTACCAATCTTTACACCAAAATCAAATCGGCCAGGGTTGTTGGAACCACCACCGGTCAGATTGACACCACCGCCAAGATTGCTAGTATTGGTTTTCAAATCCCCCACATAATTGCCACTAACACTCAAATCATTTGAGTTCAAATTGAAAGTGTTGTTAATATCGAAAAATACCCCAGTGATGTCGGCCGGGGTATCAGTCACCTCAAAGTTAAACTTAACATCATTGCCAACTTCCTCTAAAATAATGTTGACTGTAGCTGAATTACCGGTAAATTGCTCAATATCGAAGTCAAGACCAGCTGCTTCGGCAGAGATGGCGGTCAATGTAGAAGCAGCGATTGTTACAGTAGCAGCTGCCATTAAAGAGGACTTGATGTTCATGAGTGTGTAATCCTTAACTTTTCTTAAGTATCAGGATTACAGGCTGATGTTTGCATTCAGGTTGGCTCAATGTATTTCTAGTTGATGACTTACTGTATCACTGTCCGGCTGATAGCGATCGCACTAACAATGAAGCCAAGGAGCCATATTTATAAAATCAGTGACTAGTTTTGACACGAACCACTGATAATAATGACAGAGTATTTGTTTCCTACTCCCTAAAATTTATTGTGGCCAAATCAAAGATTAAAAATTCCTTTATTTTAACTATACTTCCTCTATGCTGTCACAGCTATTTTGGTTTTAATGCTGGCACTAAACTCTTATATGTAGTGCCATAAAACCTGTCGGTGCTTTGAATCAAAGACTAACAATTTGCTTTTAATTTTTGACTTTTAAGTTTTGACTTTTTCAAGCTTACGCAGCCAACACCCACTGCTAGTAAACCTAACACAGAAGCAGGTTCGGGAACAGAAGTCGATTCAGAAGTCGGTTCAGATTGAATACTTACTGCGTCAACCCCAGCCTTGAAGAAAAACTCATTGTCAACTTGCCGAAAAGCCAAACGCACAGTAGAACCAGCCCACTCAGTCAAATCAAATGTGGTAGTATTAAACCCATTGACGGGACTGGGTTCTGCTACTGGAAATAAAATATTTGCTAGTACCCCCGCATCTGAAGACGGACCAAACCAGTCATTAAAGCCAGCAGAAACTAGATCAACCCGAAAATGTTGGTTTGCTCCCTGATTAAAAGCCATAGTCCCAGCATCAATCAGTCCACCACCAGAGTGGTTTTGGGCAAACCAGTCGAAAGAAAGTTCGTGAGTGAAACCTGCTTCTAGAACGATATCTTGAAACAAGACGCGGGAACCAGGACGGAACTGATCGGTAACGCTAAAGAATGATCCTTGACTTGGACTGGGAATTGGGAATCCCTTTAATGGGCTACTCTTTCCATTTGTAATGAACCAGTCCCCGACGCTACCACTTTGCTGAAGAACTGTCCATCCTGTGAAGTCTCCTGTTTCAAATCCCCCATTAACAACGGTAGCAGCGTTAGCAGCGCCACCAATACTCGACAACCCAATTAGACCGATTGCCCCTGCCGCGATCGCTATAGCTGAATGCTTGATTGAATGCTTGATTGACATTAAACTGATTCCTGAACCATTCTTAATTATCATGATTACAGGCTAATGTTTGGATTCAGGTTGGCTCAATGTATTCCTAGTTGATGACTTACTGTATCACGTCCGCAGATAGCTTAGGTCTGATTCCATAATGACGATAATTCCAATAATCCTGCAAAATTTTGTTGTGGTCAAAGCAGAGATTAGATGGCACTTCCCAAGGGTGAAAAATGCCGAGAGTTTTAGCATCATCAGCGGCTTTTGGAACACCCGTTGCTGTAGCTAAAAAGACAATACTAATGGTATGTTTACGGGCATCACGACTAGGGTCAGAATACACCTGGAATTGCTCAATTAGTTCAACCTGTAAACTGATTTCTTCCTTAGCTTCCCGCACCGCTGCTGTTTCTACCGACTCGCCGTAATCTACAAAGCCACCGGGAATTGCCCAGCCTAGGGGGGGATTCTCCCGTTCTATCAAAATAATCGGTCGATGGGGTCGGTCGATTAGTTCAATAATGATATCAACAGTGGGAGCAGGATTACGGTATTGAGTAGAAGTCATGGGTTAGATAAAATATGCTTGAGTATTTATCATATAGCAAAGGGAGTAGGGAACAGGCAGTAGGGAACAGGCAGTAGGGAAGTTCCGATCATAAATTTTGACAATATTAATTGTCAGAAATGCTCTAGATCCGGTTAGCCTGACCCAAAAACTAGAGACTATACGGAATTTTATCTCTCGCCTGAGTTACAATAACTTTTTATTCAGCATCACCACGATAGACTCAACTCGCCGACGATGCTTTACTGTTAAAGCTTTACCCTCAAAGCTTTACCGTCAAATTTTAAATTTTTAGTTACCAGAGGCAGTTGATTTCGGTGGTGTAACTATCCCACTGAGGGGAAGGTGCTATGTTTACGCTCATCAATGCTTTATTTGCTTTGATCATGATCGGGATTTTACTCCTGATCGGCAGGTTTCTCAAACAGAAAGTTCGGCTGTTTCAATCCCTTTATCTACCAGAATCAGTTATTGCTGGGGCAGTAGCATTGTTACTCGGACCAGCAGTATTGGGTGCGATCGCATCTAGCCTATCAGGTACAGATTCCTTACTGGCTGGGGGTCTGTTTCCGAAAACGATGGCAACAGTTTGGTCTCAGTCTCCTGGTGTCTTTATCAATGTTGTCTTCGCCGCCTTATTTTTAGGTGAAGCGATCCCCAGTCCCATAAAAATTTGGCGCAAAGCGGCACCTCAGGTAGCATTCGGCCAAACCCTGGCCTGGGGACAATATGTGATTGGACTGCTGCTAGTTCTGTTAGTCTTGAGTCCGATATTCGGTGTCGATCCCATCGCAGGTGCATTAATCGAAATTGCCTTTGAAGGCGGTCACGGCACCGCTGCTGGCATGACGGATACCTTTAGAAAACTCGGTTTTAACGACGGTGGTGACTTGGCTCTAGGCTTGGCTACAGTCGGTATTCTCTCAGGAGTGATCGCAGGTACCTGGCTAGCAAGCTGGGGCAGGCGCAAGGGCTACATTCAGGTCAGCCCTGCCACCAGCGACCTACAACAGTTTCGGGATAAAATTCAAAATACAATTCAACAGACAATTCAACGAGAACCTACGGAAGTTAGGTTAGCCAGAGCGAGATTAATGGATGGTTTACTGATCGATCCCCTGTCATTGAACCTTGCTTTTGTAGGAGTTGCGATCGCAATCGGCTGGCTCATCCTGGCAGTGCTCAAGTTCATTGAGTCAGTGACTTGGGGAGCCGGTGGCTTTCAAGTAATTCAGTATGTGCCTTTGTTTCCCATGGCACTAATTGGTGGTTTGATTGTCCAAGTCGTCACCGTACGTCTAGGACTAGGGTCACTAATTATTAGACCCTTGCAGGAGCGCATCTCTGGCGTAGCGTTAGATGTAGTAATTGTGACCGCATTAGCGTCGATTTCCCTAAGAGTGCTGGGAAACAACCTCCTGCCATTTTTAATTCTTGCGATCGCTGGCATCGTCTGGAACATCTGGGCATTTCTGTTCCTGGCACCCCGTATACTGCCCAGATACTGGTTTGAGCGTGGCATCGGGGACATGGGACAATCCATGGGAGTGACAGCAACCGGTATCTTGTTGATCCAGATGGTAGACCCAGATAACCATACCGGTGCTTTTGAGAGTTTTGCTTACAAACAGTTGTTCTTTGAACCAATAGTAGGCGGTGGCTTGTTTACTGCTGCTGCACCAGCACTGATTGTGCAATTTGGCCCATCGGTAGTGTTACTGCTAACAATAGGATTACTAGCTTTCTGGTTAATCTTTGGTCTTTGGAACTTTAAGCGGATGAGAAAGACTGTTAGGCAAGCTAATCTTTAAAGGGTTAGTCCGTGATCCGGCAAGGGAAGCACGCTTCTGTTGCGCAACCCTGGGGGAGATTTGGGCTCTAGTATGGTTGGTATAAACTAAGCTGGTGAAATTTTCTAAGCAGCTATGACCCAGTCGATTCCAAGGATTGCCCTCCGAGAATTTCTCACTCAACCCAATATTGAGGCTTCTCCGGCATGGGAATTAATTGATGGGCGAGCAGTCCAAAAACCAATGCCAACCCTCTTTCACTCGCGCCTACAACGCAATCTGGTTAATTACATCAATGATCGTACCAATGAATTTGAAGCGGTACAGGAGCTACGCTGCATCATACCTCCCTACTCGCCAGTACCAGATATTGCTATCGTTGCCTGGGATCATCTTCGAGATCAAGACGGACCCCTTGATGGAGCACCCGATTGGCTGATTGAAATTCGTTCCCCTGACCAAAGCACTTTAAACTTGCAAAACAAAATTCTTCATTGCCTCAGCAATGGAACACAATTAGCCTGGTTAATCGATTTTGCTCGTCAGCAGATTTGGGTCTGGCAGGGAGATGACCTACCCATAGTCTGTTCAGGAGCAGAGATTCTGCCAAGCTTAGGCATTCTACCCGAACTTACGGTCAACGGGGTAATGGCTATGACTCGACGATCATAGATCGTTCCCCCTTGCTTAATTTTATGCTGTTTTACGCCCGAGATCGATGATTTTGGGTTTCGTTACCTTAACCCAACCGACAAGATAATGCGTTCGCGTAGCGGCTCCAAACGCGCACGCGTGGCCCAAAGGCCAAGGAGCATCGCTAATCATTTATTTTTGATAGTGAAATCTACAAGAAATAATTGTTAATTCTTTGTCAGTAATTTCATAAACTAAACGATGTTCAGAATTGATCCGCCTTGACCAATATCCTGATAAATTTGCCTTGAGAGGCTCTGGGTTGCCAATGGCATCAAATGAATTTATGATGATGTCTATAACTAATAATTTTACTCTTTTTAATAGCCTTTGATAATTTTCTTGTAGCCAAATATAGTCAGACCAAGATGCTTCAGTAAAAGTTATTTTCATTCATCACTTAATTCTTTAATTAACTTTTTTACTGATTTAGCTTGTTCAATTTTTAATATAGCAATCCTAAATCATTTGTAAAAAATCAAATATTATACTAAAATTAGTTTTGTCAACTAAAAAAAAATAGAAATTATGAATAAACCAATCGAGCAGTTTAAAACTGATGTTCAAGAAGAACTAGAAAATTTTATCGAAAGCAATCCAGAACCAAGAGAGCTAAAAAGAGCCTTAGCTATTCGGATGCTTATTCAAGGTTTTAAAGTCACAAAAATCCAAAAAACATTAGGAGTATCTGCTGCTTTTGTTAGCAAATGTAAAGTTCGCTTTGCCCTAGAATGTATTGAGGGATTGAAACTAAAACATAAAGGCTCAAAAGGATACCTTAATCAAAGCGATCGGATTTCTATAATTGAGTGGTTAAGAAGTCAAAATCCGATAGATTTAAGTAAACTAGAAAATTATATAGAAGATAATTATGGTATCAAATTTAAGTAAAAAAAGAGTTACTATGATATCTTTAAAGAGGCAGGTATGAGTTTTAAAAAAACTCAAAAAATTAACCCAAAACGAGCTCAAAAAAAGGTAGAGATACGACATCAATAAATTTGTGATTTATTAGAATAAAATCGTGAAGATATAGAGACTGGAAAGCTTGTGGTGTATTTGATTGATGAATGTCATCTGTTGTGGGGAGA
>WTKN01000080.1:5230-11849 GCA_011524395.1 Moorena sp. SS36440bin_2 | reverse complement strand
GTAGGGAGTAGGGAGTAGGGAGTAGGGAGTAGGGAGTAGGGAGTAGGGAGTAGGATAAAATTATATGCAAATCATAATTATTATAGCTGATAATTAGTTATTTTTTTATCCAAAAAACTGTGGTCAGTTTTTAAAAACTGACCCTTAAAATTAATACTTATTTAGCATCATTCCAAAAACTAATCGGATTTATTTCCTACTCTTCCCTATTCCCTGTTCCCTGTTCCCTGTTCCCTGTTGCCTATGACCTACTATTTATAAGTGTTGAAGCGAAAATGATATAACATAGAGTGGGTGCATAATGCCAGCTCGGATGAACCGTTCTATGTTCCAACCGCAGCTTGGTACAGAATAGGTAAAAACTACCAATAAAAAAGTAATATGACCGATTTACAAACGTTTTACCGAGCTACCAACCCCAGTAAAACCTTAGCGGTGGACAATGAAGAGGATCGCAAGTATTACATTGATTTCTCTTCAGTACGCGGCGGTCAAATTATTGAAAAACTTAGAAAAAAGATTGCTATCTTTTCACCTAATCAGCCTACTTGTGAACTGTTTACTGGGCATATTGGCTGCGGCAAGTCTACGGAGTTGCTCAGGTTAAAGCTGGATTTAGAACGGTCAGGATTTCATGTGGTTTACTTCGAGTCCGACCGAGACTTGGAAATGAGCGATGTTGATATTAGCGATATTTTACTGGCGATCGCTCGTCGAGTCAGTGAAAGTCTCGAAAGTGCTGGCATTAGCCTTCAAGCAGGGTACTTCCAGAGGTTATTTGGCGAAGTGAAAGATATCTTAACAACACCGATAGAGCTATCGGATGTAAAATTCTCTGTATGCATTGCCACCATTACCAGTCAAGGTAAAGCTAGCCCTAAGCAACGGGATAAGTTGAGAGGATATCTGGAGCCTCGAACCAATGGAATTATTGAGGCCATTAATCAAGAGGTGCTGGAGCCTGCTATCAAGAAATTGAAACAGACCAGGAAAAAGGGACTAGTAGTTATTGTTGATAACCTTGACCGGGTGGATTCTATTCAAAAGCCATTTGGTCGTCTTCAGCCAGAATATTTGTTTGCGGATCGAGGCACACAGTTGCGGGAACTGCACTGTCATGTGGTTTACACTATTCCATTGTCACTGCGCTTTTCCAATGACTTTGGAATGGTGACTGAACGGTTTATGACCGACCCCAAAATCCTGCCAATGGTACCTGTGCAGTTACGGGACGGTAGTAAACATGAAGAAGGAATGGCACTGCTGCGACAGATGGTGCTGGCAAGAGCTTTTCCAGATTTAGAGCCAAAGCAGCGTCTGACTAAAATTACAGCAATTTTTGACAGTGCTGAAACCTTAGACCGTTTATGTTTTGCTAGTGGCGGTCATGTGCGAAATTTGCTTCGGTTTCTCAATGATTGGATCATGGAGGAAGGGAAACTACCCCTATCCCGTAATTGTCTAGAACGTATGATTAAGGCTCAGCGTCATAAACTTGTGTTAGCGATCACTGATGATGAGTGGGACTTACTGCGTAAAGTAGCTAAGGATAAGAAAGTGACTGGAGATGATGGATATCAAATCTTAATCCGTAGTCGCTTTGTTTATGAGTATTATGATCAAGATGAACCTTGGTTTGATGTTAATCCGATTTTGGCAGAAGCGAAGGAACTACAGCTATGAGTACCTCCGATCGAACCAAAGAGGTTGCTGCCTACAACGAGCGTGCGTTGCAAAGATTGGCTTGGGCAATTGAAGCGTCTCAGGGGCAATTTTCACTGATTTTTGCACACTGTAACTATACCTATGTACAGCAGCAAATGACTGAGGGGCTCCGAGAAACCTGTCCTTTTCAAATCCGCGAGGTTGTGCTGAAAAAGTCTGATAGCAAACTTTATAGCAAGATTAGGCAGGATTTAGGAGATCAACAACCAGGGGCTGTGATGGTCTTTGGCTTAGAGGCCGTTGATGATATTGATAGCTTGTTGGCTGCCACTAACCAAGTGCGGGAAGAGTTTCGGAAAAATTTCCATTTCCCCGTAGTGCTGTGGATTAATGATCAGGTTCAAACCAAATTGGTTCGGATTGCTCCTGATTTCGAGAGTTGGGCCACAACTAGGGAGTTTCAAACCCCTCCTGATTCCTTATCCTATGAATTAATCTATAGTCTCTCTCAAAAAGCTAAGGAGATCTTGGCTACCTTTCCCGACTCTGATCCTGACAAATTTTTGTATGAGCTGAATCGGGGGATAGATCATTTATCCGAATTTGATTTAGTTTGGCAAGACTTAGAACATCATAGCCAGGAAATAGAGCCAGAGTCAGAAGCTAGATTTTACTTCATGATCGGTCGAAATCACTATGCTAAAAAACAGTTTGAACAATCCTTACTTTACTTTCATAAAAGCTTAGATATATGGCAAATTATAACCCGGTTCGATTGGCAAGTTATGGTTTTATTTCATATCGATTTGTGTCCTTATGTAAACATTGAAGGACAAAGGTTATTTGAGCAATGTATTGATAGTTTAGCTCAGATATCTTATCGGAATTTAGCGAACCGATTTATTACTCAATTTGCAAGACTATTGCAAAACTTGGAAAGATGGGCAGACTTGGAAACCCTAGCTCAAAACTCTATAACACTCCATAGAGCCAATGGTAATTCAATTGAGTTAGCTCAAGGTTATGGTTTTCTGGCGGAGGTCGCTTTAGCCAAATCAGCTTGGACTGAAGCTAAGGGATTAGCAGAGCAAGCACTCTCCATCCTGAAAACTAGTTTATCGCCTGAATCAACACTCACTTCATCGGAGCAGAAGGCAAAATTATATCGGATGCAATCCGTTGATAAAACTTGGTATTTATTATTATTAGCAAGAGTAGAAAACGGTCTTGGTAAGTATCAAGACAGTATCAAGTATCTCGAAAGAGCCAAAGCAGAAACTAAACCCGATGATGCTCCAGAGCTTTATATTAGAATTTTGGCAAGCTTGCGAGGATTATACTTTGAAAAGGGTGACTATCTAGCTGCTTTTAGAGTTAAACAAGAACGACTATCCATTGAGCAACAGTTTGGCTTGCGAGCCTTTATCGGTACAGGGAGATTACAGCCAAAACGAAGAAGAACTAAGTCTCAAAGTCCAGCTCTTGAGCAGCCTGAAATGGTTGCAGACGAAATCATCGCTTCTGGTAGACAAAAAGATATCAATCATTTGGTGGAAAGAATTGGCAATACTAATTGTAAATTAACCGTTATCTATGGACCATCTGGGGTTGGTAAAAGTTCCTTAATCTATGCAGGATTAGTTCCAATTCTCAAGCAAAGAGCCATTGGTCAGCGAGATGTGTTACCAATTGTAATAAGAGTCTATACTGACTGGGTTAGGGAGTTGGGCGAGTTATTGGTTAATTCACTAAAATCAAGAGGGCTTAGTATTTCTGTTGAAGCAGATTCAGTAACTAGTATCTTGCAACAGTTGCAAGAAAATGGTGACCGAAACTTACTAACAATTTTAATTTTTGATCAGTTTGAAGAATTATTTTTTGCTCTCCCAGATATATTCGAGCGTAATCTTTTATTGGAATTATTAAAAACAGCAATTGACGATATTCCTTATACTCAAGTTATTCTGTCATTAAGGGAAGATTATCTACACTATTTATTACAATTTAAGCGTTCAAAAAAGTTAGATACAATCAATTACATTTTCAGCCAAGATATTCTTTATTATCTAGGGAACTTTTCTATTAAAGATAGTGCTAGTTTTATAGAAAAACTAACAAAGAAAACTCGGTTTTTTTTAGAAAAAGCTTTGATTAATAAACTTGTGGATGATTTAGCGAAAGAGCTAGGTGAAGTTAGTCCAATTGAGTTACAAATTGTGGGTTCACAATTGCAGGAAGATAAAATCAATAAACTGGTTGATTATGAAAAAATCGGTTCTAAACAAAAGCTATTGGATCGTTTTTTAGCTGGAGTTGTTAAAGACTGTGGTTATTGGAATGAAAGTGACGCAAGACTAGTTTTATACCTCCTAACAGATGAAAATAACACTCGATCACTCAAGTCTAAGCAAGAGTTAGTATCGGGTTTATGGGCTCTCGGAGTAGGAGAGACAGAAAACCTAAATTTAATATTAGAGATATTCGTAAACTCAGGATTGGTTTTACTTTTGCAAGAATTTTCGACTGCGCGCTATCAATTAGTACACGACTATCTTGTTCCTATTATTCGTCAATCGACAGGAGCTTTAATAATCACTGAATTGGAACAGGAGAGACTAGCAATAAAAGAGGCGGAACTAAGTAAAGTAAGACTAGAAGAGGCCTATAGAGAAGAGCTGTTATCTAAAAGCCGATTTAGATCATCAGTTGTAAAAATATTGATGATTATGGTAGTATTAATACTATTTCCGGGACTACTATTGGCCAGACAAGCAAAAATACGAAACACTCTTGTTCTTACTGAAGAATCAGAAGTTTTATTGAACAGAAATAGGGAGTCCCTTGATCCACTCATATTAGCTTTAAAGGCAGGAAGACAACTTAAGTCAGCAATCGCAGTAGAAACCGATACCCGAACTCGGACTTTAGCTACATTACAGCAAGCCCTTTATGGAGTCAGAGAGCGCAATCGTTTGGAAGGTCATGACAGTTGGGTTAATAGCCTCAGTTTCAGTCCTGATGGTGAAATCCTTGTCACTAGCAGTGCTGATGGTATGGTCAAACTTTGGAACCGAGATGGCAAACTAATATACATTCTTCGAGGGTATACGGATACAGTGAATAGCGTAAGTTTTAGTCCTGATGGTAAAGTTCTTGCCACTGGCAGTGCTGATGGTAAAGTTAAACTCTGGAATATAGACACGGGAAAAGAAATCCGCACTCTCCTGGGAC
Organism: Moorena sp. SS36440bin_2; assembly: GCA_011524395.1. Classification (GTDB taxonomy): domain Bacteria; phylum Cyanobacteriota; class Cyanobacteriia; order Cyanobacteriales; family Coleofasciculaceae; genus Moorena. The sequence goes on along the minus strand of WTKN01000080.1, from coordinate 6,953 downwards.
AGAAAACAGGTATTACGAGTCTCAGTTTCAGTCCTGATGGTAAGGTAATTGTCAGTGGTAGTCGCGACGGAACAGTGAGGTTGTGGGACTTAAAGGGTAACCAGATTAGTCAACCCTTTCCAGTACAGGAACCTGGAGTCACAAGTATCAGTTTTAGCCCTGATGGTCAAACAATTGCCACTGCCACTCTAGATGGAGCTTTCATACTCTGGAATCTTCAAGGTCAGAAACTTCTAACTATTGAGAAATTTGGTGCCACAATCAATAGCGTTAGCTTTAGTCCTGATGGTCGCACAATTGCCACTGGTAGTTTAGACGGAACTGTTAAGCTCTGGAGTCAGGAAGGTCAGGAACTCCAAATCTTGCGAGGTGGTAATAGAGACATTACAAGTATTAGCTTCAGTCCCGATGGTAAAATTTTAGCTACCGCCAGCAGAGACTTGACCGTCAGACTCTGGAACGTTGAGGACTATAATTCCAAAACTCAAACCCTATTTGGGCATGAGGCGGCGGTTGATAGTGTCAGCTTTAGTCCCGACGGTAACTTAATTGCCAGTGCTAGCTTTGATGGAACTGTTAAGCTTTGGAAACGAGACGGTAGACTAGTCAGGACATTAGAAGGACATCAAGGTGCAGTCATAAGTCTTAGTTTTAGCCCTGATGAGAAATTCCTTGCCAGTGCTGGTAGAGATGGAACTGTCAAACTTTGGAAACTAGACGGTACATTAGTCAAAACCTTAGAAGGAAATCAAAATTCAGTCATAAGTTTTAGTTTCAGCCCTGATGGAAAATTCCTTGCCAGTGCTAGTTTAGATGGAACGATAAGACTATGGAGTTTGGACGGTCAACTAATCAAAACTATTTATGCCTATAAAGGTGATGTTTACAGCGTTAGTTTCAGCCCTGACGGAAAAACTCTTGCTATTGCTGGTAGATATAGAAGTGTAAAATTCTGGGATGTGAAGACAGGAGTGGAAATCCGCACCCTTCTAGGATACGATAACACCCCCCAAGGATACTACTACGATAACTGGGTCGATAGCATCAGTTTCAGTCCAGAAGGAAAAACTCTTGCTACTGCTGATCGATATGGAACCGTAAAACTCTGGGATGTGAAGACAGGAATGGAAATCCGCACCCTTCTAGGACATAGTGGTGCAGTCACTAGCCTCAGTTTTAGCCCCGACGGTACCATACTTGCCAGTGGTATAAGTGACGGGACACTCAAACTCTGGAGTCTTCCGGAGGGTAAACTACTCCAAACCCTCCAGAGTAGTGGTGCTGGGATCAATAGTGTTAGCTTCAGCCCTGATGGCAAGACTCTTGCTACGGCTAGTCAGGATAACACTGTAATCTTGTGGAATATCGATCTGGCTCTAAGTAGTCTAGATGAGCTACTGCGACGTGGTTGTGATTGGGCTGGGGATTATCTGGAGAATAACCCGAATGTAAGTGAACGCGATCGCACTCTTTGTGAAGGCATCAACTAAAAAGCGATTGACCTTGGCCAAAAGGCCATGCTAAAAGCGATTGACCTTTAGTCACGCTTCGCGATCGCATGAACCTCTGAACCTCACCGTTGAATATCTGAACCTCACCGTTGAGCCTCTGAACCTCACCGTTGAATATCTGAACCTCACCGTTGAATATCTGAACCTCACCGTTGAGCCTCTGAACCTCACCGTTGAACCTCTGAACCTCACCGTTGAACCTCTGAACCTCA
>WTKN01000080.1:0-5130 GCA_011524395.1 Moorena sp. SS36440bin_2 | reverse complement strand
CCTCTGAACCTCACCGTTGAACCTCTGAACCTCACCGTTGAACCTCTGAACCTCATAGTCGAGAAAATGCCATTGACATGCAGGTCACGCTTTCGGCCTTCGGCCTCCGCTGCGCGAACGCGATTGGCCTTTGGCCACGCTAAAAGCGAACGCACTCCCCTCTGCGGACACTTCTCTTTCCCTACAAAAGCCCCAGATTCTGATTAGACGTAAAACCAGGAAAGATTTGGGCTAAATTCAAGTCTCCAATCTCCATATGTTCCCTGAGCACAGGCATCAGCACCTCACGAAAATCCGTAGTTACTGCTAAGTCCCGTTTTTCATACAACTGGGATTCCGCCAAACCAGGCCACTCTCCATAGACCTTACCACCGCGAACTCCTCCACCCAAGACCCACATCACATTCCCGTGTCCATGGTCAGTACCCTTATTACCATTCTCTGCCAGGGTACGACCAAATTCTGACATCACCACAATCACAGTATCCGCATAAATCGGTTCTAACGCTTTGACTAGAGTAGCCAACCCTTGTCCAATAGGCTTAAGTTTTCGAGCCAGCTGTCCTTGACTACCGCCCTGATTAACATGGGTATCCCAGCCACCTAAGGCCAAAAATGCCAGTTGGGTCTTAGCATCCCCCACCATCAGCTTGGCTAATTTGCGGCTATCACCAACAAATTTAGAGGAAGGTGGTGCTCCCCGGTTAGCTGCCATCATTTCTTCCTTTAGCTCAGCCAGGAGTATCTTCCGTGCTTCACTTCCTTCTTGATAAGCCCGATTAATCGCATTATTACCACGATAGAGCTGATCAAAAGCAGCATCAATTTGGGGACGGTCTACAGGCAGCTTGTGATTATAATTTCTCCCCATCGGTAAATTAGCCACGGGCATATTACCGGATAGAATCCGTGGGGTTGTGGTGCCCATATTCACGGCTTGAGTTGGTATTTCCTTGGGAATTGTCCCTAATAGTCGATTCATCCAGCCATCATCTGTACTCTTAATGCCTGGGGTGCCACTTTCCATGTAATCCTGAGCATCGAAATGGGAGCGATTGGAGTCTGGTGAACCACTGGCGTGAACAAAGGCTAAACTTTTCTGTTTCCAAAGAGGCATCAGATCAGCTAGAGCTGGATGTAAGCCAAAGTAACCATCTAAATCCAAGACTCCCCCTTTTTCCCCGGTGCGAGGAATCGCAATTCTGGGTCGCGCTTGGTAGTAATCAGCATCTTGGTATGGTACAACTACATTCAGTCCATCTATGCCACCCCGCAGGAAAATAACAATCAGTCGCTTACGGTGATTAGTATTTGCTGTATTTGCTAATCCTCTAGCTACCCAACTCCCCATAGAGATAAGTCCCCCAGCAGTTAGAAGGCTAGCTTGTTGTAATAATTTACGTCTTTTCATTGTTGGTTTTTATAGCATAGGGAACAGCGGATCACCGGAGCAGCGGATCACCGGAGCAGCGGATCACCGGAGCAGGGAGCAGGAAATAGGCAATAGGCATGCTAGCAATAGGCATGCTAGCAATAGGCAATAGGGAAGATTAGAAAAGATATCCGAGGAATTTTTGGTATTATAATAAATCAGGCTTTGCTTTCATGAGCTATTTTTAAATGTTCTAAATAGCTTATATAATAATTGCAAATTTAAACTTAAACATTGATTTAAAATTTTTAAATAACAAGTCATCATTAATCAGTCATTCTTCAAAAAAGATAGCGTTTATCAGACTTATTGAAACTTATCAGGTGCAGTGAATTTTTTTACTCCTACTCCCTCTCCCCACACTTCCCACACTCCCCACACTTCCCACACTTCCCACACTCTTCGCCCTACTCCCTACTCCCTACTCCCTACTCCCTAATAGATTACCGATACATCATTTCTGGACTGCCCAGAATCAGGGCGGCTCGTAGCTTAGTTGGACTAGTGTCGATGACTTCTTTGGTTTGGTCCGAAAAGTGATTGGCTAGGGTTTTCCTGAGTTGGACAGCATCCACAGGTTTACGCTTTTCTTTAGGTTGACGCTGCTCGAAATTACCATTGGCTAATGCGGTGGCAAAGCTGACCCGGCGAATCATCCCATCTGGACTGAGCCAAGCCTTCTCAGTGTTTTTGTAACCATTAGGAGTTGGGCAGCCGTAGATGGGCATTCCTAGCTGACGGATAATACCAGAGAGGGTTTTCCATTTGGGATTTTTACTGCCTGTAGCTCGCACTGCTGAGATGATGTAGTGATAGGGGGATTTAAATTTACTGTTGTAATACTGAGTGTCCCAAAATTCAGGGCTTTGAAATAGGGTTTCGAGAACCTTACGAATATCCCCATCGGTCTTCAAAAAGCGTTGGGCTAGAGTGTCTACTAGCTTTGCTGGTGGCTGATCAGCTACAAAGTACTGGGCTAATTTATAGCTAATGTAATGGGCGGTGGAGGGATGACGAGCGAGGAGGTCTAGGGCTTGCTCTCCCTCTAGGCTGCCATTACCTGGAATCGGTTTACCCAGGAAAACTTTATCACTGTAATCATGGCGCTTAGTTTCGAAATAAAATCCCTTACCGTCACCGTACTTACCTTCACGGTCCGTAGTCCAGCCAGTCAAGATCCGCGCTAAGGTAATTACATCCTCTTGGGTGTAGCCACCATCTACTCCTAGGGTGTGGAGTTCCATCAGTTCCCGAGCATAGTTTTCATTCAGCCCTTTGTATCGACCACGAGCGCCTGGACTTCCTGGTGCAGTGTTTTGGTGGTTGTCTAAATAGAAGAGCATGCCGGGATGGTGAGCTGTAGCACCTAACAAATCCCGAAAACGACCAAAGGCATGGGGTCTAATGGCATCTTGTTCAAAGGAACTAACCCAGATCCGATTCAATCCTTTGTTATCAAAAACATTGAAGTGGTTGAACCAGAAGTCTACCATTACTTCCTGAAGCTGTTGAGGGCTAGCGATTGCTTTGATTAAACGGGCTTCTAATCCCTGCTGCCTAGGTATTTGCGATCGCTTTTGAGCTTGCTTCCGTTCTTGCTGACTCAGCTGCTGTTTCTTTTTACCTTGTGGTGGTGCATAGCCTTTCCATAGCTCCACTGCATTCAGTTCCAGGGTCTCCAAATTATTGAGTTGTTTCCTCAGTTGTGGCGGTTCAGGAATAGATTCTGGGGAAAGTTGGGACTTAATATAAGCATCAACTCCCATGGATTTCACCCGTTCGATGTCCCCAGGGCGAGGCCCAAAACTAACGCGATTGAGGACATGCAATACTTTCGGGTCAGTGGATAAACTGGCAGCGTGCCAAGGCTTGGGTAGTGCCCAGAGGAGGATGACTGCCAATATTAGCCCTAATAGCCAGTAGACCGGCTTAAGGTTCAATTTTCCCAAATACATTGGATTAGTTGATTACTTCGTCAACAGGCAACAGGCAACAGGGAACAGCGGATCACCGGAACAGATATTTTATCTATCTGAGTAGGTAACTCCTTTTTTCATACTAATGGTATCCGCTAGATAGTGGACAGGGGTAGACAACTACCTCTCAGTAGATGACCAGTAAATCAGCGACCTTAGGCGTAGGGAGACGTAAATGCGATTGACATGCAGGTCACGCTTTAGGCAAAGCCCGACGCGGGGCGCGTTCCCATGGTGCAGTACCAGCAAAGTCTGGCAACGATCATGTCATTAAAAACTACAGATATAGCAAAGAATTGCTATATTTTTGTTTACCCATTTTTTTAGTTACAATTTATACCAAAATCTATGAGCTTACTCTCCTGTTTTATCTGAGTCATTGATAACTTTATACTTTTAAATTTTTGGCTACTCCTCTTTAATAGTTGATTTTTAGTTTTTCTCATTCCCTTAACCATAAGGTGTTCCCTCTTCGGGATTTATTAATACAATCCGTGGTCTTTATCCAGGGTAAGGGCAGGAATTGCCCTTACCCTGGTGGATTAACTATTATAGTTTATTGTTCCTTTACTATTTGGTTAACTAAACTTAACTTTTATTTTAATGTAATATTATATAACTTATGATATGATTCTTTCTAACAGGGGCAGGCATGGAAGCTAAAATCCTTACTGGGTAATATTTTCAGCCGATCAGTGACAAAAATATACATGGTGTTTTGAGCGCTCCATTGCATGTAGTTATCAGGGTTTGAACTTCCAGAACACCAATCGAGGGTCAATTTTCGAGTGTATCTTGCCTGATATCATTGGAATCAAAACTTTACATAGTAAGCTTTTCAGTGCTCATGTCACCCCTAGAATTAATTTAGAGTAGTTTAGTCTGCCAAAAAATATCTATGGTTGTTGCCAATCAAGAATTGACAGAAAAATCTTCTAATCAAAGTCCAGAACCTCAAGTGTTTCAACTCAAAACTCAACTTTTGAGCAAAGGACGGAGTGACTATACCCTTGCCAAAAGTGATTTAATGAGCGTCAGAATTAAATGTTATGCTCAAGGGGGTGAAAATGTTTTACACAGTCATCCCGGAGAGGATCATACTTTTATCGTTTTAGCAGGACAAGCTAAGTTTTTTGGAAAAGATGGTGAAGTTGGAACTTTCAGCAAAAATCAAGGTATATTACTTCCCAGGGGTAGTTTTTACAAGTTTCAAAGTTGTGGAGATGAGCCTCTAGTCTTGTTGAGAGTAGGCGCAGAAAAAGAGAAATTACCAGTTTATCGTATTGGTGTTGACGGTGAATCCCTACCAGGAAAATCCAAGGCAAACAAACATGAAGACGGGGTGCCAATAGAAGGACTATATTATCAATAGTTAGTGCTTGAAATAGCCACAAAAATCTAAGTACTGTTATAGTAATGTTATAAGTACTGTTGATTATTTATTGTTGTAAATTATTTCTCTAGAAACTACTAAAATATATGAACATTTACTTAGTAGGTTCTAGAGAAAATTATTTATGCTGAGACTGATAAATTTAAAATCAAAAATAAAATAAATATTATAAATCTATATAGCGTTTATCATAGCTATGAGGTACACATTATTTTTTCCCACTTCCCACTTCCGACTTCCCTCTTCCCTGGTTCCTGGTTCCTGGTTCCTGCTCCCTAAAACCTAAAACCTAAAACCTAAAGCCTAAAACCTAAAACCTAAAACCTAAA
>WTKN01000010.1 GCA_011524395.1 Moorena sp. SS36440bin_2 | reverse complement strand
CCAATTCTATCTTATTATGTCAAAAATAGGTAATTAATTTTGTGCACCTGCTTATGTATTTAGACGTCGATACAGAGATTAGGCCAGAGGTGATGGTAATTTTTCCTCCTGTTCCACCGCTTTCCTCAGTTATTGTAAAAATACCCTGGTTTGGTTTATTTTCTCCGTCATTGTTAGTAGTTACCGTAACTGAGGAATCAGCAGTGATAATAATATCACCACCTTTGTGAGCATTTCCTTGAGTTATGGTAGAAATTCCCTGGTCTTTGTTAGAGGTTTCGACTTCTAAAGAATCAGCAATAATCCTAATCTCACCACCATCAACATTCCCATCTTCTGGCACCAAGGTTTCTATAGTGCTATTAGTAACTCGAACATTACCTTTCTTGACGCCATCGGGAAAATCTAAACCCAGCTTGTTACCATCTCTCGTTAATGCTACTTGTCCCGGTGCTCCCAATCCCGCTAACAGAATATTCCCACCTTGATTGGTGGATATCTTACTATCTTCGGTAACCTCAACATCACCACCGAGTAACAATAGGTTATCAACCGCTAGCTTCTCTAACTTAGCTTGACTGGTAATATTACCGGGAATTTGATTAAAGAAAAACACATTAGGATTAACCGTCAGTAATGGCGACGGCGGCTCTGGATTAGACGCACTAAACACTCCTTGATTACCAAACCCAATCCCATCAGCAGTGGTGCCTACAAAAGAACCCGATACATCCAGCTTGGCATTCTGTCCAAACACAATCCCCTTAGGATTAATCAAGAACAAATTCGCGCCACCATTGACACCCAAAGTGCCCAGAATATTAGAGGGATTCGCACCAGTTACCCGAGACAGAATATTTTGAATCCCAGCTGGATTAGCAAAATAAACCCTTTGCCCTTCTGAGACATTAAACTCTAGGAAACTGTGGAACAAATTGATATCTCGGATTGCTCCTCCTTTAATGAGATCAACAATTTTCCCATTTACCTCACCCGAGCCCAGGTCTACCAAAGACCTTTCCCCCTGGGGCAACGTGGCATCAGGAGTAATCTGAGCATTAGCTTGGTTTCCTGAGAATGCGATCGCTCCACTAATGGCTAAGCATAGGGCTAAACCTAACTGAGTGTTATAGCGTTTCAAAACATCTAATGCCATGGGATTTGTTCTCCTGAGCCTGGGGAGGGGTAGTTAACTTAAGCTATGAGTTATCAGTTTATGTGCTAGGGCGTGTTTTCAAAGTTTTCCGCAAGATTATGATCCCCCCCAGCCCCCCTTAAAAAAGGGGGGAGCCATACTCGCTCGTCCCTCTTTTTTAAGGGAGATTTAGGGGGATATCCGAGGCAAGAAGACACGCCCTACGCACACGCTACCTGGGGTTTATTTTAAGCTGACGGCTGACGGCTGATTGCTGACAACTGACGTTTGATTACTAGTCGGTAGAAGCTGCTATTGCTAGTAGCAATACTAATTTATTACTGCTGGTAATAATAATAGAAATTATTATACCTATACTTCCTAGTTATTGATATAAAGTTTTGTGAAATAATATTAGCCAGAGTTACAGAGATGGGTAAGGTCTCTAAGAGATAACCAAGGAAGATAGGGAGCTGAAATCAATTGTAATAATTTTTGTTCCCGATTCCCGATTCCCGATTCCCGATTCCCGATTCCCTTTGCTATAGCTACGGCAGCTTGTAGGGTGGGCAAAGACAGTTTGGTTCAAATGAGTCTTATAGATAAGATAACTTTGCCCACCCTACTTGAATTGGTGTTTTTTGCTTGATATAAAATAAAAAATATGTTATCCAAAGAATCCAATGGGGTGTGTCATCCTGCTATGTCCTATAGCCAGGAAGATTCGGAAAGAAGCTTGACTACATATCGTGAGTATATATGTTTAACTGTTTGGTAATAGGTTCCGGGCGCAGTGGCACTAGCATGGTAGCCGGTACACTCAGTGGTGCTGGGTATTTCATGGGAGACAGAATGATGTCATCTACAAGCATTAATAAAAAGGGCTACTTTGAGTCCAAGAATGTTGAGGCGATTAACGAAGATATATTAAGCAAAGTTGTCCCACCTCGACCAAGGGGAATGTTGGGAAATTTGTTTAAAGACCGACCGACTAGATACCAACGCTGGCTAGCTAGGGTGCCTGTAGGCAAAACGATTGATTGTTCTGAGGACATAGCCTCTAGAATAGAAACCTTAACTGAGCGACAGCCTTTTTGCTTCAAAGACCCTAGATTTTGCTACACATTGCCAGCTTGGAAACCGTTGATCAAGGATACCGTATTTCTGTGCGTATTTCGGCACCCCGCAGCGACGGCATCAAGCATTATGAAGGTACATAGCAAGCACAAATACTTATATAGTCTTTCTATGAATTTTGAGCGAGCGGTAGAAATCTGGACACTGATGTATCAACATATTATTCAAACTCACTCCAAGGAAGGCAAATGGTTATTTGTACACTATGATCAAGTGTTGTCAGATCAAGGACTTGACCGCATTGAAGAATTTATTGATGGCAAAGTAGACCGTAGTTTTCCTGACAAAGGTTTAGCGAGTGTTGAAGCAAATCAGCCAATATCTTCCAAAGCTCGTGAAATTTATTCAGAGTTGTGTAGCCGAGCTAACTATCAAGAGGCTAATTTATAGCGTTTATAGGACTCATGAGGTACAGTTTTCTTTGATATTGATTCCCTGTATTAATCCAGCGCATCGCTGTTCCCTGTTCCCTGTTCCCTGTTCCCTGTTCCCTGTTCCCTAAAATTTATAAATTGTGTACCTCACAAGTCGTAGAATTCTCTAATATAGATAGACTCATGACAATGCCCAACTTTTTAATCCTAGGTGCAGCTAAAGCTGGAACCACCTCAATTTATCGATATCTAAAGCAACATCCGCAAATCTACATGAGTCCTGCTAAGGAACCTAAGTTTTTTGCTTTTGAAGGAGAAAATTTAGATTTTCGTGGGTTAGGAGATGAAAAAGAAGCTAATTACATTGTAACTAATATTGACGACTATCGTGCCCTATATAAGAAGGTAACTAATCAAATAGCTATTGGTGAAGCATCTACAATTTATCTCTACATTGCGAAATCTGTTGAACGCATAAAGTACTATATCCCTAAGGCTAAATTGATTGCTATTCTTCGAGATCCAGCAGAAAGAGCCTATTCCAACTATTTACATTTAATCAAGCAAGAGCGCGAACCATTAGATTTTGCTGAGGCTCTTGCCCAAGAAGAGGAGCGGATAAAAAATAACTGGTGGTCTTTCTGGCACTATAAACACCGGGGACTTTACTATATCCAATTAAAGCGTTATTATGAGGCGTTTGAAAAAAACCAGATTAAGGTTTATCTATACGAAGATTTGAAGAATAATCCTCTAGGTATGCTGAAAGATATGTTTGGTTTTTTGGAGATAGACGATACCTTTACCCCAGATATATCTGAAAAAGTTAGGCAAGCTGCTCCCATTCCGAAGAACAAAGCGTTGGAATCATTTTTGAGCCAACCGCACCCACTTAAATCAATTCTGAGTCCATTGCTGCCTACTAGCTTCAGGGAGAAACTAGTTAACAAGATTAGATATTTAAATCGTGGTAAACCTAAGTTATCACCAGCAGTGCGGAAGCAATTGATTGAATTCTATCGGGAGGATATTCTCCAGCTTCAAGATTTAATTGATCGCGATCTTTCCCAATGGCTAAAGTCTTGAAAATTTACTTATAGCAAGTCTTATAGCTATGAGCGACATTGCTTATCTTTTTCAGGCAAAAGGCAAAAGGCAAAAGGCAAGAGGCACTATTAAAGAGGGTTGTAGGGGAATTAGCCTGAAATAATACTGTACTTCATAAGTACGATAAACGCTATAAGCTGTAAGCATTCAGCAATAAGCCGTGAGCTAAAAACTCACGGCTTACTTTTGTTGCCTGTTGCCTGTTGCCTGTTGCCTGTTGCCTGTTGCCTGTTGCCTGTTGCCTATTCCCTATTCCCTTTGCTATACACAGGGTTGCCATCTCCTCAAAGCTGTTTGACCTGATGGTGCGTTACGGGTCGGGCTGTTTCAAGCAGAAACAGGCGGAAAATCAGAGCTAGCCCGCCCCTAACGCACCCTACACCACTAGACAGAGTCTGCTAATGTAATAAAATGTAAATAAACTTAAAAACTATTCATAAAATAATCTGGCTAAGGGATTGAAAAATAATGCAAAATGTGTTAAGCAACAAAGAAGCCAATGGGGTTTCTAATCTTGGTGTGTCCTATAGCCAGGAAGATTGGGCAAGAGGTTATGAGTCCCAAAGGCATGAAGAGGATTATTGGATTGATCAAGTAGAAGGGGAAATCCCTGGGGACTTGCAGGGGACTTGGTTACGGAATGGTCCTGGTTTGCTGGATATTAATGGTTACCGGGTGCATCATCCATTTGATGGGGATGGGATGATTTGTGCGATCGCATTTGATCGCGGTCGAGCTCATTTTCGGAATCGGTTTGTACGCACAGAGGGCTTCTTAGCGGAACAGAAAGCGGGGAAACCGGTATATCGAGGAGTGTTTGGCACTCAGAAGCCTGGGGGTTGGTTAGCGAATCTATTTGATGTCCAACTTAAAAATATTGCGAATACCAATGTGATCTACTGGGGTGGAAAACTCTTAGCGTTATGGGAAGCTGCTAAACCTTACAGTTTAGACCCCCATACCCTTGAAACCTTGGGTGAAGATAACTTGGATGGAGTATTACCAGGGGGTGAATCCTTTGCTGCTCATCCTTGGATTGACCCTAGTAGTAAGCTTGATGGTGGTCAACCTTGTTTAGTAAATTTCGCCATTCAGCCAGGTCTGTCTACCAAAATTACTATTTACGAATTTAACCTGACAGGTAAACTATTACGACGTCAGAGTTATAGTGTTCCTGGTTTTGCCTTTATCCACGATTTTGCGATTACCCCAAACTACTGTATTTTCTTCCAAAATCCTGTTAGCTATAATCCCATTCCGTTCCTGTTGGGATACCGAGGAGCTGGTGAGTGTTTGGCATATCAGCCTGAACAACCAACCCGGATTATACTGATTCCTCGTAAACAGAATACAGAAGAAGTCAAAATCCTAGAAACCCAATCGGGCTTTATCTTCCATCACGCTAATGCTTTTGAGGAAGATGGCAAGATTTATGTCGATTCTATTTGCTACAAGTCATTATCAGCAGTAGACGTAGGTAGTGATTTCCGGAAGGTTGATTTTAATGGCAACGCACCAGGGCAACTCTGGCGCTTTACTTTGGACTTAACTGAGAAAACCGTAGGGAGTAAGTTAATAGAAGAGCGCTGTTGCGAGTTTCCTACCATTAACCCTAATCATGTAGGAAATCCCTATCGCTACTTATTTATCGGAGCTGCTGATCATCCCACCCGTAATGCTCCATTACAAGGGATTCTAAAAATAGATATGGCCACAAAAACACAACAATTCTGGAGTGCTGCGCCAAAGGGTTTTATTAATGAACCAATGTTTGTGCCACGACCCAATGCGGAACGAGAAGATGATGGTTGGGTGTTGACTTTAGTATATGATGCTAGTCATCACCGATCGGATCTAGTAATTTTAGATGGTTGTGATTTAACTAGTGGACCGCTAGCACGACTACACTTGAAGCATCATATCCCTTACGGTTTACACGGTAGCTGGACTTCTGAGTTGCTGGGACTGGGGTTGAATCACGGTTAAGTTTAAAGGTTGAAGGTTGAAGGTTGGAGGTTATTTGGTTGAACGGTTGAACAGTTCCGTAGCGTGGCCAAAGGCCAAGGTTGTTTGGTTAAATCAGGTTTGTTAAACTTTTAACCAACATGAAGAGATGATTACGCTAAACTTATTAGTTATTAAGCTTGTGGGGGAATTATAGGATTGAAGCTTCATGATTAAACCTAAGCTAATCACAGAATTTTCCTCAGGGGTGCCAGATGAAATTCAGCGTTGTCATCACGACTTATAATCGCCTTGAGCTACTCAAGCGTGCGATTGAAAGCGCACTGGCTCAGACCTTTCCTTGTGAAATTGTTATCGTTGACAACGCTTCGTCTGATGGAACCGAAGGTTATGTTCAAGAGCGCAGTGAAGCCTTGACACGTGCTGGTGAGCAGAGCTTGGTTTATCACCGAAATTCCGATAATATGGGCCACTCGAAAGCGGTAAATCAAGGGGTAGAGTGGGCAACTGGTGATTGGGTCAAGCTGTTGGATGATGATGACTACTTAGCCAGGAACTGCATTGAAGAAATGGCTAATGCGATCGCATTACATCCAACAGCCGTAATTTGCTCTTGTCAATCGGCTCAAGTAGATACCTTAGGAGTAGAACTAAGTATAACACGGCGAGTGGGTTCATCCCAAAGGTTATATATTGCCCAAGAAGACATTCATTATGGAATGCTTCTGGAAATGGTACCGTTTGGAACCCCAGCGCAAGTGGCTTTCTCCCGTGATGGTTTTCTGAGTTCCGGTGGTTGGGATTCTAGTTTAGATACCAACTTTGATGATATTGATTCCTGGATTCAAATTGCTCAGTTTGGGGATGCTATTTTTATCAATAAGTGTTTAGCTTACCGGACGATTTGGTCTGGTGCTTATAATCATAAGTTTTCGTTCCAGAAACGTCTTAAAACCCATATTTCCATTAAGGAAAAAATCTATGGACTAGTCAGTGATAAATACCAAGGTAAACTCCCATTACTTTGGGAGCTGCTCGCTTATCTGAGATTACATTGGGGTTTAGTAGCCCTTAAACGAGGTAAGTTGCTCAGTGCCGCTAAGTTATTGTTTCCTGAGTGTTTTTCGCCGATTGCTTTTTCACCGATTGCTTGGAAGTTGCTGTTACTTAGAAATACTCTAGGTCGCGATACTGAATTGTACCACAAGTTACCATTTTAATTAGCAAATTTAATCATTTCACTATTTTTAATAACACAAAGTAATTAATTAGTCAATTAAAAATTGAAAATTAAAAATTGGCTATTAACCAATTAGCTATTAACCAATTAGCTAGTAACCAATTACCAATTAACCAATTAAGAATTAACAATTAACGTAAGCTATCAGCTATCAGCTATCAGCTATCAGCTCTGAGCTATCAGCTCTCAGGTTTTGAATAAAACAAGTAAGCTAGGGTTTAATCTATGTTACGTCAGCACCTCAAGTAGCGTGAGCCTTGGCCATTCGCGAATGGCTGAGGGCTGTTCGCGCACGCGTGAGCTTTTAGCTGAGGGCTGTTCGCGCACGCGTGCGCGTAGCGCGCATATGCTTACCAATTAACAATTTACCGGATTTGCTCCGACTACAGATTATCAATTTGTTTGCGAAGGTCTTCCAACTCTTTGTCAACAGGGGAATCTGAGGAAGAGGAAGTGGATTTTTTATCCTCTGAAGCTGGTAACGTTCCTTGAGATACAGAACCACCAGCCAACTGAGCTTTCATATTGGCCAACTCATCATCAACATCATTACCTTCTAAGAGTCTAAATTGACTTTCCAAGTCAGCACCACCCAGCTCATGGGCAGCTTCAGAACGAGCCTCCATTTCCAAGACTTTCTGTTCCATACGCTCAAAGGCGGCTAGGGACCCACTAGTATTGATAGACCCCATGGTTTGTTGTAACTTTTCATTGGCCTTAGCTGCCTGAGCTCGTGCTTTGAGCATATTCTTTTTGGTCTTGGCTTCGGAAATTTTGCCTTCGAGAGCCACCAGATTACGCTTAAGAGTATTGACCTGATTAGTTTGCTGATCCAACTGGGTTTTCAGGGTAGCAGCAGTATCAGCATTGGTCTTCTTACGCACCAGAGCCTCACGAGCCAGGTTTTCATCCCCTTTGGTCAGAGCCAGCTGAGCTCTTTTCTGCCAGTTGTTAGCTTCTGTTTGGTTTTTGTTGTATTGCTGCTCTGTGCGTTTTTGTTCAGCAATTGACCTGGCAACTGCTTGACGCAATTGAACCAGATCCTCTTGCATATCAACAATAGCTTGATCCAGAATCTTTTCTGGATCCTCAGCCTTGCTAACCATATCGTTCAGATTAGCTCTGACCACTCTGCTAAGGCGATCAAATAATCCCATAACGCTGTTTATCCTCTAGGAATGTACATTGTAGGTAGAAAACCGGCTTGCTGGTGCGTAAGCCTAGTTAAGTTGTCTTGAAGGACAAGCAATTGTTGCTGTCCTGTCTCAAGTCTGATTGGGGAACTGACAATTCGCGGGCTTAACCCATACCCCAGCCATTAAGACAGGGAGCCTTTCATCCAGTTTAAAAACTTCTTGGGAAAAAGTGCTAGACAACAAGGTAAAGGTTGAACTCTCTGGCGGCTGAACCATGGGGGATTCTATGGGATTGCTGTTGGAGGGGTTAAAAACTAGGTTTGAGAGGCGCTTATGATATAATAGTCCCATCGTATTGGGAAAACGTCCTTGTATTATTCTACCTATTCCCTTTCCGACTATTGTAAAGAAGATAGAGTACGGGTAGTTTTCCTGTAGGTTTGCATGTATAGTAACCCCTTGGGTAAACGCTCTAAGGTGTTTTGAGACAAGGTTTACAACCTCCTATTGAGGTGACCATGGGCAAACTAATTACTTTTTCCAAGTATTTATCCAATTTTTCCGGATTTTTCGGTTATTCTGCCTGAGTTGAGGGTAATTGAGGAGTGTTGGTTCCTTGAATCAGATTAGCTTTCATCGCGGCTAACTCAGCTTCCACATCATCGTTAGCTTCCAGAGCGGCAAATTTCTGATCGAGTTGATTACTACCTAACCCAGCCATTGCCTCAGACCGGGCTTCAAGCTCCATTACCTTATCTTCCATCTTTTCAAAAGCGCTCAAGGCACTACTGGTACCTACGTTACCGAGCATCTCATTAATTTTCATAGATGCCTTAGCTGAGTTAGCCCGAGCAATATACAAGTTCTTTTTAGTTTTCGCCTCTGAGATTTTCTGTTCTAGGGTACGCAGCTCTTTTTTGAGCTTGGACACAAGCTCAGCTTGCTGGGAAAGCTGAGCATTCATGGTTGTGACGGTCAGCTGGTGGGATTTCCGCCGTGTCAGGGCATCCCGTGCCAAGTTGTCGTCTCCTGCTGACAAGGCTAACTGAGCGCGACGGTACCATTGCTCAGCAGCCGCTTGAGCCTGAGAGCCTTGTCGTTCGGTACGTTTTTGGGTAGCGATCGCTTGAGCTACAGCCTGACGCATTTGAATTAAATCCTGCTGCATATCATCTACAGCCTGTTCCAGGATTTTCTCAGGATCTTCAGCTTGGCTAATCAGACTATTAAGACTAGCACGAATAATTCTCAACATACGTTCTAATAATCCCATGGCAGCTTTCCATACATGATCAGGGCTTAGGCAATCTTTACGGATGCTCTTAACTGATGCAATACAAGATTTATCGTCCTTAACACTCAAGTCAAGGACGATAAATCGAAGCAGAAACTCCCTGTTCCTGGAGTTTTTCTACTAAACCTTGTGCTTCATGTTCAAATTTGAACGCTCCCATCTGAATGCGCGTACCTTCAGATAATTTGCGCACATAGGCATCAGGAACAATTGTCCTAGCTTGCTGTAAGGAACGCTTACCATCGTAGTTGATCACGACATAGTAGAAAGGATCCCGAGCAGGTAAAGACTCCTCTACCACAGTTCTTAGGGATGCCACTTGATTCTGGAGTGTTTCAGAGATAGCTGGTTCAAGTAATCCTGACTGTTCCCGTTTTCCTGGGGGTACTAAAGAGCCTGAGGTTGTTGGTAATGATGACAGGGGAACCTTTTGGAGTGGTTGAACGGAAGGTAAAAGTACTGAAGATAAGGAAGACCCTTTAGGAGGCATCGGTCTAGTTACCACCTTAGGAGCTGATTCAACCACCTTGGGTAAAGGGACATCTTTTGTATAAAAAGGTGTTTCCTGGGGTCCTGGAGTAGCTTCCACTTGAGAAAGGGTATGTAAGTTCAAGTCTACAAATTCCTCAGAAGCCAAATTAGGACCACCCTGTAGGGGAGAATTAGGAACCGACTCAGTCTGTTGTGGTTGATCTGGTTTAATTTCTTGGGGAGTTTTGGAGATCTTGGGGATGATGGAGCTAATCAGCTGCGACAGATCCAGATTACTTAACACCGAGGGATTGGAGAAGATATAGGGTAGGCTAGCGCTTAACAACATCAAAAGTACCATGAAACCAACATTTAATGGAGTCAGCAGTTGGTAAGATACCTGCTTTTGGTTGTCAAATTCTTCTTCATCTTCTGCCAGACTCTGTAGTAGTTTTTCTGATGATTCGAGATAATCTTCTGGCTGGGTTTGGTTAGCCCCTAACTTGATCAAACTACCTGAGTTTTCAGGTAATTTTGCAGGAGGGTTACGTTGCTCCGTAGCCTCTTTTTGAATACCTAAGCTAGCACTTTCAGTATTATTATACTGGGAGACAACTGGTGGCTGAGTAGGTTTTGGGGACTGTGATAAAAGGGAATCTAGGGATTCAGTCTGCTCAACCAATGGCTCTTGTGGTTGTTTGTGAGACGTTGTCCCCTTGGCCGTTAGGTTTGGCAGTGGAATGCTTGATGGCTGATTTAGTTGAGGGATTGTCTTGTGTGTCTGTGATGGTGAGGATTTCTGTTGTACCTCACCCACAGAAATTAAATCTAGGGGTTTACGTGCCCGGTTACGACCAAGACTACGGTTAGTCATGACTGGGCGTCCTACTCTTCGACGTCGGTAGCGCGCTAATTCTTCCTCTAGTTGTACATCAAGGCTACTCAGAGCAGCTTGTAAAACTGAGTTGAGGTTGTAGTTACCCGTCGAGCTAGGGGAAGAATTAACTGAGGAGTTTTGGCTCATGGCGTAGCGTACTATATAGGTCGTTTGTGCTATAGAACAAGCAACAGGACTTACGCAGCCATTTTATCTTTAGGGTCACCCTAATAACTCTAAGCTAGTTTTTTGCCCAGTGTGCCACAGGCTTCTAGTGTGGCACAGGCTTGGACGCTGTGAAGTAAGTCCTGAAGCAATCAAAACTATTGTCAAATTAACTAATTATAGTAAGGGGATATGCTTAAGTCACTCAATCAGATCTTAGATAGGATTACACATCAGCCCGAGTGGGAAGGTATACAACGCTTGTCATACTTCATTAAGTCTTGGTCTGAAATAGTGGGAGTGAACATAGCTAATCATACCAGACCCTATGCTATCTCTAGGGATATCTTATATGTGGCTACCTCTAGCTCTGTTTGGGCACAAGAACTAAAATTTAAGCGCCGGATGTTGTTGAAACGGCTTAATGCTCGTTGGTCTGAGCCCCTAGTTGACATCCACTTTTCTCCAGCTCAGTGGCAGAAAACACCAGTTTTGGGCAATGGCTATTCACAATCTGAGTTGACCCCAAGCCATAGACATCCTAGCAGCATCTTGCCAATGTCTTCATCACTGGTTTCTGAGGAATTGGAGTACACAGAAAATATAGACAGTAGTGAAGCCACTGAAACAACTACTGTCACAACTACTGACACAACTCTTAGACCCGAAGCAGCGTTTAAACATTGGGCAAAGATGATGCAGATGCGATCGCAAAATTTACCACTTTGTCCTCAGTGTAAGTGTCCGACTCCACCAGGAGAACTTCAGCGTTGGGATGTCTGTGGTCTGTGTGCTATTAAGCAATGGCAAATTTAGAGCAAGGTTTTAGTAGGGAGTAGGGAGTAGGTTTTTTACCTTAGGGTAAAACATGGGACGACCCAGAGGGAGAGGAAAAGAAAAACAACGAAGAAGCGATGCAGCAAGGGAAACTCCCTGTTCCCTTGCTGCATCGCTTGTCTGTACCCCCACACCCCACACCCCATTCC
>WTKN01000119.1 GCA_011524395.1 Moorena sp. SS36440bin_2 | reverse complement strand
TGCATGGCTGACCGTAGCCTGTCTTACGGTAACTTCTAACCACTCGCGCTTTGCCGTTCCCCCAGCGACTGCCGTGGAAACCACGGGGCAAACAGCGGTGCGGACGCAGGTTCCGCACACAGACCCATGCGCCATGAGCGACTGCATCAAGACAGGGTAATTATCCTGACATGATATTAGACTAGATATTAAGGGTTAACGACTTACCACCATTAACCTAAGACTTAACACCTGAAGAACGGGATGAGTGTAATGGCAATGTGACCGTAAAGGCTGTACCAACTCCCACTTCACTCTCTACACAAATCTCACCACCGTGGATATTAACACATTTTTTGACAATTGCTAATCCTAGTCCGGTACCAGAGATAGTACCAACATTACTACTGCGCTGGAAAGCCTCAAATAATCGTTTTTGGTCTTCTGGGGGGATGCCAATTCCAGAATCTTGGATCCGGAACATAGTACTATGATCACTCATGATCAGATCAAATTGGATATCACCCCCATCCGGTGAATACTTAATCCCATTGGAGAGCAAATTAGACAGAATTTGCCGCAATAGTTTTTCATCTAGATAAGCTTTGTCAAACCAACCCTGACTAATACAGCAGGAGGTTTCCTTTGTATTATCCATACAGGTAAAGTTAATAGTCAACCCAGGCTTAGCTGTTAGTTTAAATTCTTCCACAATTTCCTTACAGAAGGCTAACAAATCCATAGGTAATGGTTTGAATTCCAATTTTCCTGCCTCAGCTTTACTGAATAGCAGTACATCACTCACTAACTTAGTCAGATGTTTAACCGTGGTTTGAATCCGCTGAAAATGACGTTGCTTTTTTTCCCAAGACCATTTATGACTATAATGTTCTAATAATTCTGCGGAAGATAGTATTGTGGCTAGTGGGGTGCGATATTCATGAGAAACGACAGAAACAATCCGAGATTTGAGGTCATTGAGTTCTTTTTCTTTATTCAACGCCTGACGAAGTTCTTCTTCCAAGCACTTCCGACTGACAATTTCCTGTTGCAGGTACTGATTTTTTTTCCTTAATTCATCGGTTTGTTCCGCAACGCGATGCTCTAATTCCTCATTGAGTCGTTGCAATTGCTCCTCACTTTGTCGAAGCTGCTTCATAGTATTGGCTCGCTCAATGGCATAGCGAATTGTGCGAATCAGCAATTCACTATCAATTTTGCCCTTGACTAAATAATCTTGTGCTCCTTTTCGTAATGCTTCTAGAGCCGTAACTCTATCATTAAGACCCGTTAAAACCACAATAGGTAAATCCGGTACTACCTCGTGGGTTTTTGTTACCGTAATCAATCCCTGTTTATCCGGTAACGATAGGTCTAACAAGACTATATCAAAATGATGTTTACTGAGGGAATAGATAGCATCTTGTAACTTTTCTACCTGCACCAGTGACCACTGAATCTCTTGGGCATCAGTTAAAATGATTTGGAGAAGATCCGCATCAGCTGGGTTATCTTCTACTAGTAGTATTTTCAGGGAATGGGTGTCCATATTTATTGATATGATGGCAGTCTAACAAGGTCTAACCAAAATTCTTCAATCCGCTTCACCATCGACAGAAAATTTTCCCAATCAATGGGTTTGCAAATGTAGCAGTTAGCTTTTAGTTTATAAGTATTAATAATATCTTGCTCAGATTGAGATGTGGTTAATATAATAATTGGTATCGTACTTATCTGGGGGTCTTCCTTGATTTCTTGGAGAACTTCGCGACCATCTTTTTTAGGTAAATTCAGATCCAGAAAAATTAAAGCTGGACGTGGGGCTTCCTGATATTTTCCCTGCTGACGGAGGAATGCGATCGCTTTAGCACCATCATCAACCCAATGAAAGTTACTAGATAGGTTGCTATCACATAATGCCTCTAAAATTAGTTCGGCATCACTCGACGAATCTTCTACCAGCAGAATATCAATTGGTTGAGTATTTGTCATAATGTTCATGATGCCAATTCTTAAAATTTTTAGATAATGTTTAAATCCTGATGATGCTGTGGTATTGAGAAGTAAAATGTTGTGCCTACTCCTAGCTCTGAGTCTACCCAAATTTTTCCCCCATGACGCTCTACAATCTTCTTACAAACTGCTAGACCAATGCCTGTGCCGGGATACTCACGGCGGGTATGCAAGCGCTGGAAAATAGTGAAGATGCGCTCAAAGTACTCGGGCTCAATACCAATACCATTATCACGAACTGAAAAGATCCATTTCTTAGCCTTCAGTTCCGCTGAAATATGGACTCTGGGTAGCTCTTGGCTGCGAAACTTAATAGCATTACCCATGAGATTTTGCAGAAGTTGACTCAGTTGTATATCATCCCCCATAACTACAGGTAAGGAGTCATGGGTAACTATGACATTGCTCTCGATAATCGCTACATTTAAATTGTCTAAAACCCGATTCAGTACTACCTCACAGTCAGTAACTGCTAATTCTTTACCATGGGTTCCCACCCGAGAAAAACTTAGCAGATCCTGGATTAACTGCTGCATATTGGTAGCGCCATCTACGATATAATGGATATACTTTTCTGCTTGAGCATCCAGCTTACTCTCGTATTTTTTAGCTAAGAGTTGGGTATAGCTACTAATGGCTCGCAGCGGTTCTTGTAAATCATGGGAAGCCACGTAGGCAAACTGTTCTAACTCACGGTTAGATCGGGATAAATCTTGATTAAGTTGTTTGAGAGCCTCTTGAGCTTCCTTACGCTCTGTAATCACCTCAGTACTCATAATGATACCGCTAATCTTCTCACTAATGTCAACCCAAGGACGGATTTCCCACTTGAGCCACTGTTGTTCACCATTAGCGCGAATAAACAAATCTTCTTCACACTCTGCTGAATAACCCTCTAAGCACCATTCGTGTATTTTCTTCCAACGCTCAGGAGTTTCTGGAAATACGTCGTAGTAGCTTTTGCCAATGATGTTGTCATCAGATATGTTGTACTCTGAGTACCAGTGGCGACTAACAAACTGGTACCTCATCTGCTGATCGAACATGGCAATAGCTGCAGGTACATATTCTAAAAATCGATTGAGCAGCTCTAGGTTGTTGCCTAATTCCGACTCAACCTGGCGGCGCTCCCTGATTTCAGCTTTTAAGACTTGATTAGCTGCTGCTAGTTGCTTTGTCCGTTCTAATACTCGTTGTTCTAACTCTTCATAGGCTTGGGTGAGGACATCGTCCTCTAGCTTGCGCTTCGTGATATCCTCTACCACGGACACCATTCCGATGACGGTACCATCAGACTCAATTAAAGGAGCATTGTGCCACTGGCAAAATATATTACTGCCATCTTGTGGATGGTAGTTTTCCGTAATGCAGTTGGTATAATCAGAATTCAAACAGTCTTGCAGAACTCGTTGGAGCTGCTCTACGGAAGATTGCGGCTTCATGAATTCATGGGCACGATGCCCAAAGGCATCTATCTTCTTATAGCCAAAAATTTTCTCGGCTACATGGTTCCACTGCATCACTTGACCATCCAGGCTCCACTCAATGAAACCAAGGGGAGTTTGCTCTACCAGGAGGGACAAGGCTTGTTGGGATCTCAGTAGTTCTTCTACGGTTTTGTTATGTTGAGCAATTTCCCGTTCCAGAGCTGTGTTAGTGGCGTACAGTTGAGCTGGACTAGACAATGCTAAGACTTTTGGCATCAATACTACTAGTGCGATCGCGCTAAACAGAGAAAGTATGGCACTAGTGCCTTTGACTAAACCAGAGAGCCAATAATCGGGATGCCAAATTGTCCAGACCTCCAGCAAGTGACTGGTGCCACAGAAAAAAACCCAGGCACTAAATAGTAATAAAATCTTCAGTAATGGCAGATCTTGGTTTTGAGACCAAAAATAGATCAGCAACAGCAAAATAGAGTAATAGGATAGGGCAATTAGCAAATCTGATCCACCATGAAGTCCAACTAATTCAGACTTCCAGACATAGCAATGCTCGTGGGATAGATAATGACCGGAGAACATGTCTTGTAAGGTTTTGAGCATATGCCGTTGGTCAATTGAGCAAGAATTTCCAGCAGCACCGAAGGTAACAGCAATGGTCAGATTAACCAGCTTAGTTTCGTACCAAGTAGCAGATCTCCAACTTATCCGTTGGAGTTAATTCCCTTTAAAAGGGGAACTGGGTATCGAGAAGGTAATCACCTCCGATGACACTAAGACACACTTGGTTATTCTATTTTTAACGTTTTGATCAGCAACTGTAAATCTGTGAAATTACGGAATTTAAAATTGCCCTATAACTCTTTGGCTAGAGAACTTTAACTCCCAATTTGGGAATTATAAAGCTCGATTTCTCTTTCTATCCAAAGATTGCAGCATCACCTGCCAACATACCTGGCTGAAATAAAGAGTTATGTTCATAATACCCAATAACCGAGTGGCATCTTCTAGCATGGCGCGGGTTCCTTGTCCTGACAAATGGGATGAGTCCACCAAACCAGATATGACAAATAAAATTGCCGCAATCATCAGCAATATATATGGTGTAGCTCGAATTATCCTCCAAAAAGCTAATCCATAGACGATGGCACCTATGCCATAGATAAAATACACCGGCGCTTTGGAAATCCCTTGCTTGGCTAGTATTAAATTAATCCTGAAGACATCATCAGTTAATAATATTCCAATGCCAAGGGCAGAGTATAAAATAAATCGATTTATTTGTTTATTGGGCTGAATTTTATTTAGCAAGAACCAGCACCATAAACAAATGGTTACTACTACGCACCACATTAATTCAGACACAGCTGATAACGTGCCGATGTAGGGGCGATTTAGAAGAAAAGGATCATCAAAAAGTCCTACAACTATATAACCCCTGTCCTGAATCTTGACATAGAGACTTAACAATAAAAATAGTATAATAATTAAGCTGTTAGACCAGATAATATAATGTTCGTGGCGCAGCTGTTTGAGAATAATTTTCAGCATCGATTTGAAACAGGTAACTAAGCAATTGTTGTTTAGGGTATATACTTAAGCTAACACAGGAGCTAATGGGAATCTGTCATTGACCGGTAGTAGTGAGAGAAAATTAATGATTACTAATTATTCATTAAGGTAAATTTAATATAAAGCCCGGCTTTAAGCTGGTAGCTTTGTTTTATTATGATAAATTAGTCTTGAGTTTTGCTTATAAATCCGCAATTTTTTATAAAAACTATCTGATTTCAATATATGGGTAAGGTACCTCGTCTTAGGTTAATGGGAGTAGGGAGCGATGGGACCCGTGGCGAATTTAATTACGGGTCAAGCGCACCGATCGCCGGCGCAGCGAAGCTGATCGCGAAGCGTGGCCTACGGCCTTGGGAGTAGGGAGTCGGGTACAAAATTCTACCTATATCACCATCTGAGGATCTGACTTATATATCTTTTACGAGAAGAAAAAAGCTCTACTTCTGTTCCTCTGAAGTTTTGTCTGTTCCAATTATTAAGGAGCGAGCCATGGCATCTAGCCCTAAGCCATGAAAATGATTTACACTGCTGTGGATGTGATTATAGATTTGAGTGATTGATGCTCTATACTCAAGAGTACATTAGGGAAACTGAAGCAACCCGGGTGCGGGTACTAAGTGAAGCACTACCCTACATCCAAAAGTTTGCTGGTCGCACAGTGGTGGTTAAGTATGGTGGTGCGGCAATGAAAGACAGCAATCTCAAAGAACAGGTGATCCGGGATATCGTCTTCTTAGCTTGTGTGGGTGTACGACCAGTAGTTATCCACGGTGGTGGTCCGGAAATCAATAGCTGGCTGGGGAAATTAGGGATTGAGCCACAATTTAAGAATGGTCTGCGGGTGACCGATGCTGCCACGATGGATGTAGTGGAGATGGTGCTGGTGGGTCGGGTTAATAAAGAGTTAGTCTCTCGGATTAACCACGCTGGTGGTAATGCTGTCGGGCTATGTGGTAAAGATGGTAACTTATTCGTAGCACGCCCAGAAGGTCAAGAGGGTATTGGCTTTGTTGGGGAAGTGAGCAGTGTGGATGTGGGGCTAGTAGAGTCTTTGGTTAATAGTGGCTACATTCCAGTAGTGTCTAGTGTGGCGGCTGATGATACTGGCCAAGCTTACAATATCAACGCTGATACGGTTGCCGGTGCGATCGCAGCTGCTTTAGAAGCAGAAAAGCTGATCTTGCTGACTGATACCCCTGGGGTTTTGACGGATCCTAAAGACCCATCTAGCCTGATTCCTCAGCTAGATATTCAACAATCACGAGAGTTGATTGACACTGGAGTAGTGTCTGGTGGGATGATTCCTAAGGTAAACTGCTGTGTGCGATCGCTTGCCCAAGGGGTACGTGCTGCTCATATTCTTGATGGTCGCATTCCCCATGCCCTGCTCCTGGAAATCTTTACCGATGAAGGAATCGGTTCGATGATTGTCGGTTCCGCATTTACCAAATAAGGACAAGTCGCAAATGGCAACTAGGAAATTGTTAATTGAGCCTCTTCCGTACTTGTTATGCTAAATAAACACTTTTGCAAAGGGAGCCTCGGAGCAGGGAGTAGGGAGCCTCGGAGCAGGGAGCAGGGAGTAGTCGGAAGAGGCGGTATTCATAAAATTTTGCTAGTTAAATAGCCTCAGAACCCCTGTACAGTAAGCTTTATAAGCTTTTTAACTGTAAATTTACCATCAAAGGTACTGAAGAACCTTAATTGAAAATAGAAATTAATAGAGAGTTTCTCGTAGCTATGAGGTACGAATTATTTTTTACCTCTTCTCTCTTCCGACTTACCTATTCCCTATTCCCTGCTCCCTCCTCCCTAAAAACTGTAAATTTGTACATCACAAGTTGTTGAATTGCTATCATTAAAGAATGACTAATGGCTAATGAAAAATTTTACCTTGAGTACCAGTCAGCAAAAGCCGCATTTGAACGAGGAGAATATCGTGCTTCTATAGAGCATTTGAGCACAGCCAGAAATTTAGTAAATCTATCATCTGGGCTCGGGGGAGAGGTGCAAATGTGGTTGGTGATGGCTTATGAGGCAGCTGGGCAAAAAGCGGAAGCGATCGCACTTTGTCAACAGCTGACTAGCCATCCTGACCTAGACACCTCCAAACAAGGTAAAGATTTACTGTATATTCTGCAAGCTCCTCAGCTTACTAGACCACCAGAATGGATGACCAACATTCCTGACTTAGGTGCGATCGCAGAAAGTGACGACCGGGAGAGTTATGTGTATAAGTCTTTTAGCGGACGCAACCAGCCTAGCCTAGGCTTGGTACCAGAACCCCTAGATCCTGCTGAGATTAACACTAAGGATAATCAATTCGTCTGGCTAGCTGTTGGTGTGGTGAGTTTAACCCTGGGTGGATTGATTTGGTTTGGACTTTGATCTAGCTTTTTTCAATATGTTGAGGTACATATTTTCTGGTTTTAAGGAACAGCGGATCTGGGAACAGCGCTGCATTGCTAATCCCTACTCCCTACTCCCTACTCCCTACTCCCTACTCCCTACTCCCTGCTCCCTAGAAAAATGTACTTCACCGAATTAAAAACTGCTAGAGTAAGTTGATTAACTATCTGGGGCGGTTTTTTTATCAATCGCTTTGCTAGAGAAAAGACCTTTCTTGCTGATACTTTTCCAATACATTACTATACCTGTAACTAACATAAAAATTAATCCTAAACCATTTAAAAGTACATAAATTGGCCTCAGTTGATCACCAAGATATTCTCCTTCATGAATCGCCATTAAAAAGTGGGTTTGATCTTTAGAAAGCCCAAACCAGGCTCTCCCTAATCGATAGGCTATCCCGGTGATTGCTGTGATCATGAAAGGCAGTACGATGATTGGAGCTAAAGTACTATGCAATTTACGTAAAGTAGGCTTATTCATAGGATTTGGGCTAGTGTATGAGATTATATAACATGATTACAACATGCTATAGTATCAGTTTTGGGTTATATATTATGTAACAAATCGACCTATTGTTTAATACATCCCTAAAGACACTAAGAAAAAAAGGAGAAGGGTTGGTGAAGTTAAATTTTGTGAGTTTAAGGCAGTTGGTTAGTCGAACTCTGGGGCATTTACGGGTTCTGGGGGTGATTGTGCTGGTATCAGTGCTACTGTCTGGTTGTGTCAACTATGATCTTGGGGTCAGGTTTGACGGTGAACACCATGGCAAGATTGTCCAGCAGATCAAGCTTGGAGAAAAGCTGACAAAGTTGGGCGATGCTGAGGCCACTGAATGGCTCAGAAGTCTCGAAAGTCGGGCAAAGCAGCTTCAGGGCAAAACCCAGCGCCTCTCAGACCGAGAAATTGCGATCGCAATTCCGTTTAACAACGGTAAGGAATTAGTATCCAAGTTTGAGCAGTTTTTTAACCCAGTTGGTCACCCAGAAGATCCTCGATTAGCAGCAGAGAGTGATAGTAACCCAAGTTTTAACTCTAATTTACGCCTAGATCAAAACAACTTTTTTGTGGTGCAACGAAATCACTTAAGCTATGACCTGGATTTGCGCAGCCTAGGGGTAATCAACTCTGATAATGGCAAGGTTGTGGTCACTACTGGTTCACTGTTCGATTTGCAGTTTAGCCTAGAGACCCCTTGGGGAGCAAACAGTATTGAGAAATCTCCCAATGCTATTCGTCCCAAGATTTACGATGATGGACATCAGCTAGTTTGGACACTGCAACCTGGTCAAATTAACCATATCGAAGTGGCATTTTGGCTACCCAGCTCCCTAGGTATTGGTATGATTATTATCATACTGGTGGTATTAGGTGGTTTCTACGTAAAATACAAGTCTTTCCCCTGGGAAAGAACTGACAATAATCAACCAGCAATACCATCAAAGGTGATGTAGTTTAAACCAGTTAGAGTTATACCAGTTACAGAAACCAGTAATAGCTATTGGTTTCTTAACCACTAAATTTATCAACATTTAACCCTGCAGGTTAAGTGTTGATAAATTTCTATCAGCTTATGAATAATTGTCTAGAATTTAAAATTCATGGCTATCATATCATCAGGGAGTTAAAGTGCAATCAAGCCGTTGGCAAAGACACTTACCTGGCGATAAAAATTAAAACTCAACAGTATGTTGTGATTAAGCAGTTTCAGTTTATTAAAAATAACACAAACTGGTTAAATTATGACACATACGAGCGTGAAATTCAAGTGCTGCGAGGATTGGAACATCCGGGTATACCTTGCTATCTAGATTCGTTCCAAACTGAAGATGGCTTTTGCCTAGTTCAGGAGTATAAACAAGCCTCATCTCTGGCCAAACCGCGAAGTTTTAGTCCTGATGAAATTAAGCGAATTGCGATTTATTTGCTGGAAATTTTTGTCTATCTTCAAAACCGTATTCCTTCAGTAATTCATCGGGATGTTCAACCAGCTAATATCTTGGTTGATGATGATCTCAATGTCTATTTGATTGATTTTGGTTTTGCCCGACTGGGGGATGGAGAAGTAGGGGTTAGTAGCCTGGTTAAAGGAACCTTAGGCTTTATGCCACCAGAGCAATTATTTCGGCGTCAACTAACCGAAGCATCAGATCTCTATAGTGTAGGTATCACATTAATTTGCTTATTGAGTAATACCAAAGCAGAGGATATTGATGATTTAGTTGATATCCGCTATCAGGTTAATTTTCAGCATTTAATTCCCAAGGTGAGTCCCCATTGGGTGAAGTGGTTAGAAAAAATGGTGGAACCCCAACTGGAAAACCGCTATCCCAATGCTAGAGCTGCTTTAGCCGCTATACCTACTGACCCGATTTGTTTACCAAAGGTTGACTTGAGTCACACTAGTCTGGAGTTCACCGGGACTAGCTTGGGCAAAAAACTGACTCACTCGATCTCGATCAAGAATCCTATACCTGAGACCACTTTAACTGGAAAGTGGGAAGTTGCATCCCATCTTCATGATCCACCTCATACCCCCGATCACCATAGCTGGATTTCTTTTGAGCCAGCCACCTTTGAAGGGAATGAAGTTGAGTGCAAAATCAGCATTGATACTGGAAAGTTGATGGCAGATAAAACTTACTACAGACAAGTTTTACTGCACACAAATTCTTCCCCTAAGACCTATTCGTTAGATATTAATCTCAAAACTGCTCCTATCCCAATTACTCGGAAAAAACTCCCCTACACTTACCTAGCTCTATTGTTACTATTTGCTGTAGCTGTTGATTGGATTATAGCCTCTAGTCTGCTGATCTACGGAACTCTCATGGGAATTAGTGCGACACCTGGTTTTAGCACCTTAGCTGGGGCAGCGGTAGGTTTGGAATTGGCAGCTTGGTTAACCGCAACAGCTGGTCGGACCTCAGGAGCAATGGCAGGAGGAACAGCTGGTATTTTAGTTGGTATTGTTACCTGGGTAACGGCTTTGACTGGATTGGTAGCAACAGCAGAAGCTACAACAGTGGTTGGCGCTGTAGCTGGACTAGTGGGTGGATTGATGAGTGGGGTAGCAATCGGTATTGTGGTAGAAAAGTTTATGGATAGGGGATTGACTAGACATTTTTCGATCTGGCTGTCACTGGTGAGTACAGCTTTTGGGAGTAGTTTGGGTCTAATTTTTATCCTGGGATTGCTTGATCCATTGGTACCAGCTGCTGTGGTAGTAACCGGTATCCCCTTAGTGGCAATGATTACTTATATTCCTTTGCAACGAGCTAGAAAGATTGCTGAGTATCGTCAGGCAGAACGGAAGTTGATTCGACCTTGACATACTCCCCCGTTAAATCATATCATGTCCGTATAATCACTTATAATAAAAGTGGAGAGTACAGCATCTTTGTAATGCCAAGACGAATTACCATCACCGAACACTTAAGCATTGAGGAACTCCAACAGGGTTACCGCCAGGCCAAAAGTGCCATAGAAAGTCGGCAGTATCAGGTGATCTGGTTACTCGCTCAAGGAAAAAAAACAGAGGAAGTAGTCCAAATAACTGGCTACAGTAGAATCTGGATTTATGCATTAATCAAAAGATACAACCAATTGGGTGCTGAAGGATTAGGCGATTGGCCAAAAGCCACGCTACGCGAACGCAGAAAACAAAATCAAGGAGCCAAGCCATTAATAGGAGATTTCGAACAAGCACAGTTATGGCAATTTTTGCAAGAACAAGCTCCAGATGGGGGATTTTGGAATGGTCGAAAAGTGGCAGACTGGTTAACATCTGTGACGGGCAAGTCCATCAGCAGACAAAGAGGATGGGAGATACTACGACAAATGACTTTTAGGTTGAGGGTTCCGAGACCTGCTCATACTAAAAGTGACTATTTTGAGCAACAAGCCTGGAAAAAAAACTAGCCGCCGACCTTGAGCAAATCAAAAGCACTTACCCGAATGCAGATGTGCAATTATGGTGTGAGGATGAACATCGCCTGGGACTCTTTCCCTGTGCTTCGACGCATTTATGTACCAGAAGGGGAGTGGCCAATTGCCCATGTCAATGGGAGATTTGAGTGGTTATGGTTGTATGCTTTTGCACACCCGTGTACTGGAGAGACTAAGGCGTGGATTCTGCCTTATGTCAATACTGAGCTATTTAATCGGGTATGGGCTGAATTTGCTGCTGAATTTAATAATGGTGATGATAAACACATTGTTTTAGTTGTTGACCAAGCTGGATGGCATACCAGTAAGGGCGTAGAATTACCAGAGGGATTGCATTTAATATTTTTGCCTTCTCACTCACCACCAATTGCAACCAGCAGAAAGATTATGGACTGTGGTTGACGGCACAACAGCCAATCGCTCATTTGATACTCGCGCAGCAGCTAGAAGTTGTTCTGTTTCAACGCTGCAAAACTTTACTCAAACAGCAAGATTTAATTCAAGGCTTGACAGGTTTTCATTGGTGGCGTCAAATTGATGCTTAATTATAACTAATTAACCGGACATGATATAACACACAGCACATTGTCGAACTACTGGAGGGAAAGACTTCCATAATTTATTTGCCGATTCGCGAGTGCGATCCCCAATATAAACTCCAACTATTTCTCTAGTTTTTTG
>WTKN01000435.1 GCA_011524395.1 Moorena sp. SS36440bin_2 | reverse complement strand
ATGAATTTTAAATTAAGATTGCTTAAAATTGCTTTAATTAACTAAATTTAAATCAGGGTGTTTTACTACACTATAAGTAAGTCAGTCATATCTGTGTCGAGATAACTAGTTATAATTAGTGATCTTACTACTGTGCAGTTTAATCAATATAGTTAACGAAAATACCTATGGTATTAAACGCAAATCAACTATCTGAAATAACTATTAAACTAACAGCTACCCTGACCGCAGAACCCTTAAATCAATCTCTTAACTTATGGATGGAAGATATAAATATTCCATCTAAAATAAAATTATCAAAATCTAATGAAAATGTTGAAAAAATATTTTATAAATCTAGTCTACTATCTACGAATAAAAATGGGGGCACTGTCATCTACTCAAGTTTTGAAGACTGGATCAGGTCTCCTGCCAATCAGCCATTATCCCCAAATTACTCTAACCTAGGGTTAGCTACCAATTTTGATATTCTTAAAGCCGAGGCATTGCTAGCCAATCATAACGATTACCAATTACCTAATCATTTAGTAATCGTTCATGATAATGAGCAAGAAACTGATGAATTATATCAAGAAATATTTGAAAACAAGACCTACATTAAACATGGCATAACTATCCATGATGGGGATTGTATTTTTGATATAGGGGCAAACATCGGTATGTTCACCCTGTTTACCCAGCAAATCTGCAAAAATGCCAGACTATTCTCCTTTGAAGCCTTACCAGACGTTTTTGAACTGTTGCAGATCAATGCAGCACTCTATGGCTCCAATGCCAAAGTCTTCAATTTTGGACTTTCCAAGCACTCAAAGAGTATATCTAGTATTATTCATCAACATAACATTGAAAAAATTGATTTACTCAAAATTAATGCTGATCAACCTCAGCTAGATATCCTGGCTGGCATCAAGGAAAAGGATTGGGAAAAAATTCAGCAAATTGTGATGGAAGTTGATCAGATTACAGCAGGGATAAAACTAAAGCAGATCACAAACTTACTCCAACGCAAAGGCTACCAGTTAGTGATTGATCAAGAATTATTGCTGGCAGATAAAGGGGTTTACCGTATCTACGCCAGACGTAACTATCGGCTAAATCAATTCTTCTAGTATCCAACAGGAATGAAAATTCCTGTTGTTCTACCAACACACTGATTACTAACCTTACTCAGCACCCTTCACACTGAGGCACTCAGCCTTCCTGATAAGGAAGTGGATCCTCCAATCCCAACTCAGCAAAGGCAGCCAATCGCAACCGACAAGCATCACAAACACCACAAGCTAAATCGTTACCTGTGTAGCATGACCAGGTTTTTTCCCAAGGAACACCCAGCTGATTGCCTAATTGGATAATTTCGGTTTTTTTCAGGTCAATCAGAGGAGTGACAATTTTAATTCCATTGCCCTCTCTACCTTGTTTCGTCCCCAAATCAAAAGCTGTCTGCATGGCTTGGATATAATCCGGACGGCAATCTGGATAGCCAGAATAATCTAAGGCATTGACACCCACATAGACTCCCTCAGCACCAATTGCTTCTGCATAGGATAAGCCAAAGCTCAAAAAAATCGTGTTACGGGCTGGAACGTAGGTAATGGGGATTTCTTGAGACATCTGCTCTAGACTACGCTCCTTGGGTAGGTCAAGGTTATGATCGGTTAACGCTGAACCTCCCCACTGCCGTAAGTCAAACCTGACTACCTGATGTTCCTTAACACCTGCTGCAGTAGCAATTGCGTAGGCTGATTTGAGTTCTCGTCGATGTCGCTGCTGATAATCAAAGGAAAGGGCATAACACTCATAACCGTCTCCTACTGATTGATACAAAACTGTAGCAGAGTCTAAACCTCCAGATAACAACACAATTACTTTCTTAGACATGATCCAACCAGATATCACAAGTCTCATCAGGATAATGCCTAATCAAACGTTTTGCACTGTTACTACAACTACCAATTAATAATTTCATTGCTCTGTCAACAGACAACCCACAAACTGACACATAAGGTTAGTGTTCGATATTTCGTCAAACCACAATAAATATAGAACACATGTTTTAAAGGTTCTTTTAGCCTGACTGGAATGGACAAAGCTTTGAAATTCTTCACATTTATAGTTGCTGTGGTACTATCTGGATGGTTTAAGGCGACTTAGATTAAGTAAATCGACTTATTACCAGTGGTGGAGGAGCAAAAAAGAGTGCAGAATAGTACTTATCAAAGACATCGAGATCATCAAGTCCAGCGCAACTTACCGCAGCCAATCAAAATCGGTGTGATTGGCGTTGGCAATATGGGACAACATCATGCCCGAGTTTTGAGTCTTCTCAAAGACGTTGAAATTGTGGGTGTGGCAGACATTAACGTCGAGCGTGGTTTAAATATTGCCAGTAAGTACCGTGTTCGCTTTTTTGAAGATTATCACGATCTTCTTCCCTATGTAGAGGCGGTTTGCATTGCAGTGCCGACCCGTCTACATCATGAAGTCGGGATGACTTGTCTACAAGCTGGAGTGCATATCTTAATTGAAAAACCGATTGCCGCTAGTATTGCTGAGGCAGAATCGTTGGTAAATGCAGCAGCAGAGTCTCAATGTATTCTCCAAGTTGGACATATTGAACGTTTTAACCCAGCTTTCCAGGAACTGAGCAAAGTTCTGAAGACAGAACAATTGCTGGCTGTGGAAGCTCATCGCATGAGTCCTTACTCTGACCGAGCCAATGATGTCTCGGTGGTTTTGGATCTCATGATTCATGATATAGATCTATTACTAGAATTGGTAGCCTCACCTGTGACAAGGTTAACCGCTAGTGGCAGCCGTGCTTCTGATTCCGGGTATTTAGATTACGTCACTGCTACCTTGGGGTTTGCCAATGGTATTGTTGGTACTGTCACGGCAAGTAAAGTGACACACCGAAAAATCCGTCGCATCGCTGCCCATTGCAAAAATTCTCTGACGGAAGCTGATTTCCTGAATAATGAGATTCTAATTCATCGGCAAACCACTGCCAATTATATGACTGACTATGGTCAAGTGCTTTACCGACAGGATGGTTTGATTGAGAAGGTTTATACCAGTAACATTGAACCACTCCATGCTGAGTTAGAACACTTTGTCAATTGTGTACGGGGTGGTAATCAACCTTCTGTCGGGGGTGAACAAGCCCTAAAAGCACTGCGCTTGGCAAGTTTGATTGAGCAGATGGCTCTTGATGGTCAAGTTTGGCACAACGTAGATAATGGGAATCATAAACTCCATACTTCGGTTATGACAGTTCCCTGTTAAGGGCTTTTTGTTGATAATTTAGGGGTCAGTTGCACTTGTAACTGACCGACATTAGGAGGAGCCTAAGGGGGTAAGGAACAAATTAGCCAAATCCGCTTTGATAAATCCCTTCTAGCCCTGGCAACTAAAAGTCGCAGCTATAGGTAGGTTAAGCCTTCTCGAAGAGTACAAAGTCTGCCTGGACAGAGTGACTTCAATAGGAGGTCTTTAATCCGGATTTGCGATCAACCTTTTCCCCTGTCCCTTTTCCGATTTACTTGAAAAGTGTGATCACTGATGAAGCTACCTGATTTGATATAACTTCACTGACTTTCTGATTTCCTTGGGGGCTAAGGTGAATGTGGTCACGGTAAAGTATTTCTGGTGTTTCGGTGTTATTGAACACTGGTAAAAAATCTAGATAAGTAATGTTGTGCTCTTGAGTAAAGCCACTCAATCGTTTACGGGCTTTTAACTCATAGTCACGAGGTCCTTTGGTACCAATTTCCCGGAGTAGGGGGGTCATCCCTAGCACTAACTTGGCTCCAGCAGCATCAGTTAGGGTCTTAATTTCCCCAATGGCCTTGAGATTAAAGCCAACCCGGTCTCCTGGTTCCGCTCTGACTGCTTCCATTTCAGGAATAGCTGGTGCTCTCAGGAGATAGCGACTCCAGATCTCGGCTATGGCTAGGAGGGGTTTTTGGCTGGGATAATTGCGATCGCGTCCCACTTGAACAGAAGTCGGTGCTGTAGCAAACAGGTCATCGGTATTAATCAGTAATACCACTACATGGGCGTTGAAGGTGCCAAAGCGTCGTAGATAGGCTAACTCATTTCGTGGTCCCCAAGAATTAGCAGAAGCATTAAGGACTTCGACTGTTTCAAATGGTTTCTCCTTGGTTAGACTTGGTAAGACGTCTTTGGTCAGCCATAGTTCTAATTGAGATTGGAGCAGTGCTGATATGGTTTGGTCTTGGTCTGTCCACCAAGCCCCATTTGCAACAGAATCCCCCAGTAGGAACACCCGCAGCATGGATAGAGGTGGCTGAGGAGTGGTGCTGGGACTGCGCATGGAATATTCATTAATGGCAATGCGGTTGCCAAACCGTCTGGTACTTTGGTTAGGGGCTAGCAAGTAGCCAATTTCCTCATCTGCCACATAAATCAGGGGATTACCGAAGCCGAGCAGCCATCGTAAACCGACCTCTAGGGCTACCAAGGAACTGACTAGCACTGCCAAGGTTAATAGCAATACTTTCACAAGAAAATCCTATATAATTTATAAATTTTTCCTATAGTTTTGTCTAGGTTTTCAGTAGTGAGATCACTTTAAAAGCCGAGTATAACCGCTCAAAGCTGAGTATACCAAGGTTAATCGGTAAATTTCCCCCTGATTTAGCCCTGGCTATAATCGACTTGTTGGCTTAGATCCCTGATAACTCAAACAGGAGCGACAAACTATGTCAGACCTCAATCGTGGCATCATGAAGTTTAAAGGAGCTGATAGCCCCACAGCCGTTGTTATTTCAGCAATTCTGGTTTTGGGTAGTATCAGCGTTCTGATCTGGTGGGCCTTGCACAACGCTTACAGCATTGGCTAATCTCCGTCGATTTTCTTAAAAACTTGACAATTCCTAAAAGCTGTGGTAACATTTATAAATGTGAGCTAAAAGGGTCGGTGCCCGAGTGGTTAATGGGGGCGGACTGTAAATCCGTTGGCTATGCCTACGCTGGTTCAAATCCAGCCCGGCCCACCACAATGGTTTGGAATATAACCTAAATATGCTTTTGATAAGTCAGCATAAAATTTGCTGATTTTTCCCCTTGTTTAATCACCATAGCAGGTTTACAGTGGGTAAATCAAAAGCTGAATTAATGCCTTGGCAAAGTAAGTTTAGCCAAAGTACAATAGGCAAAATAAAACCAATAATGTAAATATAATAATTTAAATCTAGCCCGTGTGGCTCAGTGGTAGAGCACACCCTTGGTAAGGGTGAGGTCACGAGTTCAATCCTCGTCACGGGCTTTTAAGCATGAATTCCAGAATACTTACGAAATAAGCACTTGAGGTATCAAAATAATTTGCCATTGTTGATGATGGCAATTGTTCATGGGGTAATCGGGTGATAAATATGTAGTAATCTTTGTGGGAGTTGGTATATGCCTAAGTAATACTGGGCGATTGGTAACTAGAATTGAGGACTGATAACTGGTTAAACCTATTACGACAGCAGCGAGTAATTGCTGTGATTCGAGCATCCTCGAAATCCCTAGGAGAGCAGATGGCTAAGACGGTAGCCACTGGGGGTATACGGTTAATTGAAATTACCTGGAATAGCGCTGATGCTCCTGAGCTGATTAGTCAGCTCCATAACGAATTACCCAACTGTATCATCGGTACTGGCACGATATTAAACCAATCTCAGTTACATCAGGCCATTGATGTTGGAGCGCAGTTTATCTTTAGTCCCCATGTAGACACAGCAGTTATTAAAGCAGCGGTAGCTGCTAATGTGCCAGTGGTTCCCGGGGCACTTTCCCCCACAGAAATTGTGACAGCTTGGGATGCTGGTGCTAGCTGTGTTAAGGTGTTTCCGATTCAGGCGGTCGGTGGTGCTAGTTACATCAAAGCCTTACTTGGACCACTCGGTCACATCCCGTTAATTCCTACTGGTGGTGTTACTATAGACGATGCTCAGGAATTGATTAATATCGGAGCGATCGCTGTGGGTCTTTCTGGGAATTTGTTTCCTAAATCCCTGATTGATAAGGGGAATTGGAATGCGATCGCAAAACGAGCAAAACAGCTCAAGCAACGATTAACCCCTGATTCTCTGAGTTGAGGCTATGATATGGGTGATTTATTTGATTGACTGCTAAGGTTATATGTTTTTCCACTGGCTAAATCCCTTAAGAAGCTTGTTTGCCAGTTTCCCACTGATGCTAATCGCCTTGGCTGTCTGGACAACACCAGCGTTAACCAATCCTGTGAGTGAGCAAATCGCTACCAGAGTGATGGAACTACAAGATTCAGAAGAACGCTGGATTGAGATAGACCTAACCAATCAAAGGCTGATTGCTTGGGAAGGTAGACAACCGGTTTATGCAATAATTGTCTCCACTGGTAAAGATTCAACACCTACCCATCCTGGTACATTCACTATTCAATCCAAGCGTCGCAAGGACAGAATGCGTGGTGCAGATTACGATCTGGCCAATGTACCTTATGCCATGTATTACCACCGAGGCTATGCTATCCATGGAGCATACTGGCATCGTAAGTTTGGTACGCCAGTAAGTCATGGCTGTGTAAATGTAGCTGTGGATCATGCTGAGTGGTTATTTGATTGGGCCTCTGTAGGAACACCAATCGTAATTCATCAGGGCGTTGAGGAATTAGCGAATGATTAATGATATCAAGTCTGTTGAATTATTAGTCACTTTACCTGTAGGGTGTGCTTCCCAGTTCTAAGTAAATCCTGTTAGTTTCTTTAGGAATAGTTCACCAGCTTCTTCCAAATTACCATCCAGAGAAAACGTCAAGCTCCGGACTCGAATATCACGAATTTTAACATCAAGGGGTTGAGTTAAAGGAGCTGGATATACTAAAACTGCCTCTTGGCAGTGTTGTGTGATGGCATAGATTACTACTTGGTTAAAGTCATCACGAGATGGACTAATAGGGATTTTATACTTAGTATCGAGAATGCAGCATGTTTTCTCAGTCGCTATCTCGTACAGTACTAAATCAATGTAAAAATAGAATCTCTTGTCGATGTCTACTCTTTCGAGTATCTTAATGCCAAAGCCAGTAGGTAAGTGGGATTTTAACCATTCAGCAACAAAGCGTTCATAGAGTTTTGCCATGTTAACTAGAAAGGGCAACATGGTATTACTACCTGTTTGATGACTTGGTCCGCTGTGTTCGAGAAAAAAGCGGCAAAGAGCATGTAACCTTTGGTAATTCTGATTGAGCCGATTATAGTTTCGTCCGATACAATCCCTAGGGCTATAAGGTTGTAGGGTGACAAGGTTTGGTAGGGCATGATAAGATTGTCGTAATATTGGACTTACCTTAGCGCTATATAAACCCGTGCGACAGATACAGTGGAGTGTCCAGGCGATAATCTGATTATCTTCGATGTCACTAGTGTGTTGGTCGTAATGGCAGTTAAGTTTGATATTCCATGGCTTCTGGATAGTTTGCTGTACATCCAAACGCCCCCGAAGGTATGCTAATTGACCAGTTGTGGGGATGTAGGCGCGGTAGAGTCCTTGGCGAATGCGATCGCGTATGCCATTAATGAGGATACTGACTAGGTAATCGTAAAATTCTTCTAGAGATTTACAATCAATCAACCCCTCTAGAATGTGAAAGCTTCTAAGGTTATAAGCATAGTCCAGCATTCCGAAAAGATTGTTTATTGGGACTTTCGGCTGGAGTTGGATGCTCAGTTCATTGCTTAGGGGAATATAACCTACCCATCCTTGAGAGGTTAGTTGCCAGTAATCCCCGGTTTTGGAGTATTCAAGATTTACTGTTACCTGATTGCTGTATTTTTCCTGCAATTGATAGATTACCGATTCTGGAATCTGGTAGCGTGGAATCTTATCTGGCTGATACTCCGTTAGTTTGATTATAGTCATTTGTTATAGGGCTACGCCCAGGGAATAGGGAATAGGGAGTAGGGAGTAGGGAGTAGGGAGTAGGGAGTAAGGGTAAGAACATTGAATTTACTTCATAAGTATTTGAAACGCTAGATTCTTAATTCTTAATTCTTAATTCTTAATTCTTAATTTTATAGTGTCCCAGCGAAATTGGTCTAGTTTATCCCGTCGATCGAAAAAGTATTCTTCTAGATATGGCTCAATTTCCCTTTGCCAGATATCTTCAATTTCCTCAGCTATTGTTTCTAATAGAAAGAAGGAGATTCCCAGGGAGTAGTTAGGATCTGCGATCGCATTATTTATTTGTTCGAGTATCTTAATCAATCCATTCACTGGAAAATCCGTTGTTTCGTGATATCGTCTTAAGATTTCATAGTTGGGAGAGAGCCGAATAAATGCAAAGCGACGGCGAAATGCCTGATCAACTAGAGCAATAGAACGGTCTGCTGTGTTCATAGTACCGATAATCCGAACATTTTTCGGAATACTGAATAGTTGATTACTGCCAGCTAAGGGAATTTTTTGATCCCGGTACTCTAGTAGATACAATAATTCTCCAAACACACTAGCGAGGTTAGCACGATTAATTTCATCGATGATTAGAACACAAATTCCTTGCCGAGACTCAGCTTTATTACAGAATTCTATAAATCTGCCTGGAACTAAAGGATATCTCAATTCCCCATTTTGACTTTGTGGACGAATACCTTGAATAAAGTCTTCATAGGAATAGGCAGGATGGAATTGGACAAGTTCTGTGAATCCATCACTTCCACTGATTAAATGGTTAGCAATTTTTTGAGCACTATAGGTTTTACCTGTACCTGGTGGCCCGTAAAAAATTCCTTGTCCTTTGCGTTCAATAGCACGTATCCATGCCTCTAACTCTGCTATATCAAAACCAGTATCTTTAGCACATTCGCTTAGGGTATACTCCTCTGGTAACTTCATCCTTGAAGCATCAGAGGTAAATTCGATCACCTCCTCTTTACCCGGAAAATTATACCCTTTTACCGCAACTAACCAGTAGCAAAACATATCGAATAAATCATTATCCCTGAGCACTGGTACACCCGGTTGATGCATAGTGTTATCTAAGGATTTAATCAGCTTCAATCCAGCAGCATTGGCCGCTGGATAATCTGTCAGTCTCTTTCCATAGGATGTATTAACAAAATAATTGATAACCTGTCGAGAATTATCATTGATTAACAGAAACTTATCTGGTTGCAGCCCATTGAGGAGATTCGTCAGCATTTCCGTCGGAAAACCTTTAGAGTATTCCCCTGTAGCAAACTGATCACAAGCTGCTGATAACTGATTAGGATGCTTAGTACAGCTACCAACAAATTCAAGGATATCGTAACCAATCTGCTCTACTAACCTTTGTATCCATTGCTGCTGGTATGTCAGTGTTGACGGCAATTGTAATTCTAAATAATTATCATATTTTCTAGGAATAGTTAGTATCCATGAACCATCACCCTCAGCATATTGACTATTCAAAGTAATCGCCAATTCTCTATCAGGGAATAGCTGAAATAGTATCGGTTCTATTATAGCTTCTCCAGACTCCACCATAGCAGAGATGGCTTCAAAATTTCGACACCAAAGGCGACGCTGCTCTTTGTAGGTTGCCATGTGACTTAACCCAACCGGTGTGTAGGGATATGAACTGATAAATTCCTGAAATAGACTTATCAATTCAGCTTTATTCTCCCCTACCATACTATCCACCTAGTTTTTTCCCTGATAACATGTTTGAGACATTAGAGACTGTTAGTTAGTTAGTCATTGATTCTCACTAATGGGTTATGGGATTGCTATTATCCATTATCTATTCTCCATGACCCATTCCCAAATACCTTCTTAGCAAATATTTAGCTAATTGATATAAGGCTATGACATAATTTCCATTTTATTATGTACAATAGACTTAAGATGCTCAAATTGACTAGTCGTCAAGTAATGATAAGATTGTGGAGGTCTAAAGTTAGCCCATTTTGCTCTCAAATCTTGTAATGTTAGTGGTGGCTCAAAATGTTCTATGAGTTTTAAGCAAATCCCATAACCGACGGCGGCTTCCTCATAATACTCATTAAAATCTTTTTTTTCTATACCAGCATTGTCCTTTACTTTATACCAAAGGATATCCGGGCGGTCTTGAATAACGTCTTCCACTTCAAAAAAACCCGATAAAACCTTATCTGGAGCCGAGACATAAACCACAACAATATCCCCTGGTACTAATCGAGGACGCACCCGACGAAGTTCAATTTTTTTGGTTCCCTTGAATAATTGATTAGCATATTTAGGACGAATTGATAATAACAACACATTGGGCATTGTTAACACGAGTAATTTTTATTGATTTTGGGTGCCTTCTCTATATATCATTGTAAATTGTTCCTTATCAATCCGCAACGGTGATTGAAGTGTTAAACGCTTACCAAGTATTTCTTGAATTTCAGCCAAATCTATAGGATTTTTAAAAATTTCAGTATCACTAAATCGAAGTGCCATCAGCTTTTTATTAGGATCATTTTTGGTAAGCTTCATTAAATCTTCTAATTCATATACACCCAATCGGCGAAACTGTTGATGGAGATTTTTAGGTTTGTTTACGACTACTTCATCAAGTCTAGAGCACGCTCTTACCTTTCCTGTGCCGCAATACTTTTTATTATAGCTTACATACCAAAGAATTCTACCAACAACCCCTGGTTTTAAGCCACCATTACCTCGATAGCTTCGATAATAGACCAGTTCACGTTTTAGCGCCAGATCAGTTTCCGATCTCCATAGGAGCTGGTTAGCTAAGTCTTCATCGAATAATTCCTTTGCCCATTTCGGTTGAATAGGAATGATTATAGTAGGAAGGTCAGCATCAATAATTTTTGCTGGCCAAAGTATGCGTTCAACGTCTAGAGTTGTTTTTACCGCTTTGGTTAAATTATCAGTTTTGAGGGTATCAGCAATTTTTAGGCAAAAGTTATAATCTTGACTTCGATGAGCTAAATTAGTGAGATAGTCGGATAATTCTGTCGCCGTAACCGCCACCGCAAGATTGGCATTTAAATAGCCATCGTTAACTTGAAAAAATGCATCATCTTGAATAGCGCTAAGAATAGTTTGATCCAAATAAGGTTCAGTAATTCTTGTAAATGGCAGATTTTCACTTACTGACAGAGATATAAACCAAAAAATTAAGTGCCGCCCCAGAGTTTCTTCAATAGAACCTGATCTAACCCGAAAAATTGGCACGTTTAACTCATGATTTTTATGGGTATGATACGCAATTAAAGCTAGGGGCTTATTTTCTGAATTAAGAATAACATAACATTTAAATTTATCTGGATTAACAATAATATTTTCTAGCCGTTTTTTAAACTTATTAAGCTTTTCTTCCTGATCTTCGACCAAAAACGTTTCACTCAATAAACGTACCTGATCTAATTTATGAACACGTTGTCTAGTGATACCTGTTCCTGCTAAGCGTACAGGCTGATAGTTAATATATTCGTGAAGATAATCTAGCTTAACAATTAAACTAGTAGGACTAAGGATTGATAAGTTTAATTTCTCATTGATAGCATCTGCGATCGCTAGTATTTGTGAATTACTAGTCAAAAAAAATGGTGCATCTGAAGCTATGGCTATAGCTAACTGACGCAGTTCAGATTTATTGATAGTTCCCTGAGTTGATAACAAAATCTTGCTTAGAGAGCGCCAAGCTGTTTGAAAGTCTTTCGGAGTGTAAGGGAGTTGAGTAAAGGTATAGGCTAACTGGCGTTTAGCATTCCTTTGTTTAGTATCATCAATAGTATTGATAACCTTAAATATTTCATTAGTTATACATAACTCTAAGTCAGGCTGTAACCAATCAGCTAGTAGAGAGTCGGATTCTGTCTTTGAGCTAGCTTCATCTCCTTGCAAGTCAAAAAACACGCTGGTATCAATGACTGCACATAATTTAGACTCAAGTTTTTGGGTAGCAACCGTAGAAAATAGGGTGGGATGGTCGTGATCGCGCCACCAAACGGTAAGTAGTTTTCCATCTTTGCTCCTTCCGGGTTTTTCAGCCAAAGGAACAAAGTCTAAGTGAGACCACATTTTATGTAATTCATAATCACGACGGCATTTGAGTTTAATGCCGTAAAAGTCCTGAGTGTTCTGACTTAGATAATTAACCAGCTTTCTAGCAATACCGTTACCACGCCATGATGGCTCGATGCACAGATGAACAAGAACGATGATATTATGTCTACGCACCTTCCGGTATAACAAATAACCGGTACACTTTTTTTCAGGAGTAAGCGCCACAAGTATTTGACGATCGAGTGCGTGTTGATCAAAAGCTCCTTCAGGAAAATGACCAAGAGTGGTTGCGTGTGCTCGTCCCAAAGCCTTGACTGTCCTTAGGTGCAGGGATTTTTGATCAATTGTTTCAATTTGAAGCTGTATCTCTTGTGTCACGTTACCAATTACCAATTACCAATGGCCAATTACCAATTACTATGCATGGAATAGACCCTATTG
This sequence comes from Moorena sp. SS36440bin_2, assembly GCA_011524395.1. Lineage (GTDB taxonomy): Bacteria > Cyanobacteriota > Cyanobacteriia > Cyanobacteriales > Coleofasciculaceae > Moorena. The sequence continues at coordinate 51,986 of WTKN01000435.1, read as the reverse complement.
TACGTGATTAAGCATACCTAATCTTACTGGTTAGAAGGAAACCACTTTTGCTCTAGGTTGGTGAGTTCTCCGTCTTCCTGTAATTGCAAAATAATTCGGTTGATTGACTCACGATAATGACTACCTTGAGGCAAAACTATGCCGTAGTCTTGTTCAGCAAACAACTCACCTACAATCTGGTATTCTCGGTTTTGTGACGTTTGGTAAAGTAAGGTTGGTGAATCATAAACTAGAGCCTGCACTTGCCCCGCTTTGAGAGCTTTGTATGCATCTTCCACCTGCTCAAATTCAATCAGCTTGACTGGCTGTTGATTCATATATCTGGCAGAGGTCGTGTCTGCGACAGTAGCAACCTGTTTTCCGAATAGATCGATAAGATCAAAAATATTCGATTCAAGACGATCAGCTGTGATGGCTGCTGTGAAGTAGGCAACCACGAATAATCCAGTAAACATCCAAACAATTGCCACCAAACGCCCCACAAAACTAACGGGAGATTTATCACCATAGCCTACAGTTGTAGCCTTTACTAAAGACCACCATAAGGATTCCCAAATACCGGCTAAATGCGCTCTTCTTGGCGAATTAAATTCGCCAAGAAGAGCGCACCTCTTGTATAGATTAATGGTTAAGGGGTAATCGCAAACTACCAATCACCAATTCCAAGTTCCCCATTACCATTAGTCAAAATTCAAAGTAGACCAAGTTATAGAACCTACAATCCCATCAGCATATAATCCTTTAGCTTTCTGATAAGCAATCACAGCAGATTTTGTCCGAGAGCCAAAATCACCATCGGTTGTACCAGAATAAAATCCTTGGGTTTGGAGCAGCTGCTGTAGTTCCTCTACTTCTGATCCAACTGCTCCTTGAATTAAAGGAAGATACGCAGATGAGGGTTGATCATTACGCCATCTTTCTGAAAACTCTTCCAAGACTTCTTTTGGTAGTTGTTTTTGTAGCCACTCAATCGCTTGTTTTTGGTGAGGTAACCCACGATAATACTTGTAGGTGTTAAGGAGCAGCACAGGCTCCCGCTTCTTGTTACCTGGTTCCGAAGGAGATTCCTCTGATGGTTTAGAAGAAGTTTTCAGTGCTTCCCAGGTCTTTGAACCCACTAATCCATTGGCATTTAGTCCTTCAAACTTCTGAAAGGAAATCACTGCTTTGGTAGTAGCAGGACCAAAAATGCCATCAACTGGACCGGGACTAAACCCTTGAGTTTGGAGGGATTGCTGTAGCTCTTTGACTTTCAGACCAGTGTCTCCTTCTCTGATATAGTCTTCAACTGAGGAGTCAAGGCGCTGACGAACTTCTCGGCGCAACCGAGGCAATTGACTGTATAACCAGTCCCCAGGGCATTGGGTTGGTGAAAAGTCTCGATGCCCTTTAATATTGTCTGGGCTAATCTTGGTAGTATTGCAAATCGAAACACATAAATCTACCAAACTTTTCCATTGTTTGGCATTCATCCGGTAGCTGATAAAGGTGCCTTCATTTTCAATTCCCGGTGACTGGTTACCTAGAGTACTACCAGCATGAGCAGAGCTGACAGAACGTCCTTTTTTAATCGCTGATAAGGAACCCTGTCTACCTTCGAGTAAATGTCCACCCGTGGTATTCAAAAAGTTGTGACCTGAGTCATCCCAGCCAAACCCATCCATGTGGGATTTTTGAATACTCCTAGCCAAACTTCTGGAGCCCCATAAGGTTCCTTTTGATAGATCATTCGGGGCATTTGGAGTAGCAGTATGGTGAATAATAATATATCGTGGTCTAGTAGTATCTGGCCATTGTTTTGGGGGTTTAGCTCCCCATTCTTTTGCTGAAATGACACTAGCAGTGAAAGACATATTGACTTGCGGTCTCCAGTTATACTAGTTTACTAATGGGCTCGTCGAAATAGGATGCGAAAAATTAACCAAACTATGGATTTGGTTGAGGTGGATTGGCAACTATTCCTGACTGGATTCTAGCCTTCAATTGCGATTCTCATCTATGGTAGGTAAGCCTATGGGCTACGCCCACGCTACTTGAGGTGCTAATGGGCACCTAAGCGGTCTTAAGGATACAGCGTGGTATTACCCAACTACCAAGGAGAAGGCGAAACCTATGGAAGGCTATGTTGCTTTCCAGGGCGGGGTGAGAGTTGAGGTGTAGGTGATAAAGGGACTTTTTCAGGGGAATTTGGGAAAATTTTCCCCAGCAGTTGCCATAAAAGCTAAAATATATGCTATGATAGAAACCGCACAGTAAGCGGACGTGGCGGAATTGGTAGACGCGCTAGATTTAGGTTCTAGTGTCGCAAGACGTGAAGGTTCAAGTCCTTTCGTCCGCATCTAAAGGTGCTACCCAAGGGGAATTGACTCGCCCATCGTAAAGGGCACCTAAGCGCGAATTTGATTCGCCAACGCAAACCGCATGTAAGCTAACAAGGGTTCTAGGCATCTATGAAGCTAGAACCCTTAAATCATTATTAGAGATGAGTTGTATTAGTGACTATTTTCTTTAGTTGATAAGTAGTGCTACCTTACCTGTCATGGAACCGGCTTCGATAGCGTTGTGAGCAGCAGCAGCGTCTTTGAGGGGAAACCGTTGGTTGAGGTGAATTTTCAGTTTACCTTGATCAATCCAATTAGCACACTGCTGGAGAATCTCGGTTTGGTGCTGTTGAGCTGTAGTGAGTCCTTTCAAGGCTGGGGTGAGCATGAGTTCTAGACTGATGCGCAAATTATTCGTCCGCGCTGTCTTCAAATTACCTTCGGCTGGGTCTGGTTGGAGGATAGTTACAATATCCCCATATACTCGCACTGCTTCACAGGTGTCATAAAAGGTTTTACCGCCTACAGTATCGAACGCCACATCTACTCCCTCTCCCCCAGTCCAATCCAAGGCAGCTTTGACAAAGCTAGTTTGTTTGTAAAGGATAGGATAGTCAGCACCTAACTGACGCACTAATCTAGCTTTTTCTTGAGAACCGACAGTAGTACAAACCTCAGCACCTTTGAGCTTAGCTAGCTGAATAGCAATGTGACCGACACCACCAGCACCTGCCTGAATCAGCACCTTTTGTCCTGCTTCCAAGCGTCCTCGGTCATACAATGATTCCCAGGCAGTGATCAGTACTAGAGGAGCAGCAGCGGCTTCAGGGAAGGAGAGGGATTTAGGCTTGTGGGCAACTAAGGACTGATCAACAACAGCTAGTTCGGCATAGTTACCTGTACCAGATAATCCTAATCCCCCAGCACAGAAATACACTTCATCACCGACCTGGAATTTATCGACACCAGCACCAACAGTTTCTACCACACCAGCACCATCGCAGCCTAGGATAGCTGGCATTTGGTCACGGTAAAAGGTGCCTCTACGCCGCAGTTTGGTGTCAATGGGATTAACACCAGCAGCGTGAAGACGCACCAGGATTTCTGTGTCGTTTTTAATTCTGGGAGCTGGTACATCCTGAAGTTTGAGCACTTCAGGTGTACCAGGAGCGTTCATTAAAATGGCTTTCATTGGTCATTTGTTAAATGTTAAATGTTAATTGTCAATGATCAATGGTCAATTTTCAATTAACTTTAGACAAAACCGCCATTGTTGATTTGCCTTGATGATTTGCCTTTTACCGTGATCATGCTGTACATAGTTCTGCTGTAGTTTGACTATAGCGACAGGGATGGCTGAAGTGTGCTGTAGCCTGGGATTGGTGTTCTACTCGAAAGACATTGGCATAGAGATTAGCCAGGATTTGTTTACCAGAAAGGCTTCGCTCTAGGTAGGGCAATGCGGGTTTGATATAAGGATAGACAACATTCCAGTAAAAGTTTGGGTAGTTCCGGCGCAAATCACCAGGATGACGATAGCCTAAAATCTGATTTTTCCCGATTTCTTCAAACTCGTAGAACAAGGCACTAATTTTTTGTAAGTAGCGGGGATCAGCTAGCTGACCAATCAAATCTGCTGCTCTGACTAAACCAGGATAGTTAACCGTGTCTTGATGATCCTGATCATCAGGTACTGGGAAACGGGTTAATTCAATATTGTGCTTAATCTGCTCAGTATCAATCAGCAGGTGATTACCAAAGTGTTCATCAATAAACTGCTTACCCCGGTCTACATGGTAGGGAGTCAGGCTGGCATCAGTGGCACCTGTAGGGAGAGTAATCATAAAATTGTCTATTCCTGTGGCATACAATCCTTGGTCTGGTTGGTCTTGGCTACAGATGCCTTTGATATACCCAATGTCATGGCACAACAAAGAGATAATCACGTGTAACCAGTCTTCACAGGAGACACTCCCTTCGCAAATGTGCTTACCCCACAAGATTTCCTGTCCGACTAGGGTGACTAGGACGGTGTGTTCAATGTTGTGATAAAGAGCGTCACTATTAGCAATATTTTCCAGAGCCATGTGAGTAGCCCAAGTAATCAGCTCACAGTAGTCTGATTTAAGGTTGCCATAAGTGCTGTGGAAACCTGTCTCTAGGTTTTTAACACAGGTATCAATGATTATCTCGGTAGGATTAAACATCATAGTAGTAGACATATCAGCAACTCCTGATTTAAATTTCAGCTGATCCCGACGGTCATATCCGGGGGATTTTAGGTTAGGGGTTAGGGGTTAGTAGTTAGTTAATTGGTCTGGCATTGCTTAATTATGCAATGATTTTAATAGTTTTTTGGAATGGGCATCAGGCATGGAATGGGCATCTTTTAGGTGCGTTTCCGCATCTAATTATTAAAGTCGCCACGGGTCCCATCTGTGGAACGGGCATCTTGCCCGTTACAATTCCCAGGCAGAATGCCGACCCCACTGATATTAATTCCTTAATTCAGCCATGCCATTGGTCTGACTAACTACTAACGACGTTTTGTTTGGCAGCTCTCAATCCCTATATATAGATCAAGGCTAGATCAAAGTCCTCAGCATTCGCCCTGAGGCACTTAGCTTGGGAACGGTTCGGCACAAGGGGCCAGGTATTAACCTTACGTTTGTCAAGTTTTCACCCACTTCGGATCAGGTATCTACCAAGCTGATAGCTGATAGCTAAAAGCTGATCGCTTTATCAACACAACCCATCAAGCTCCCAATTTTGGGTAATACAAGTGGAACGGGGAGTGATATGATCTGACCAGTACTCAGTGCCATCAGACGCAGCGTTTTAGCTTCAGGGAAAAGGCAAAAGAGTACTGAGACATCTATAACCTCGTATAGGTTTGATTGCCATTAATCAAACTTTATACTGCGTTAAAGACATCAGGGTAATTTGTGGAAAAAGGCTCACAAGCCACGTTTAATCCATAATTTGTGTGAAAATCTTCACAAACCCATGGCTAGCTCAGCTTTTCGATAAGCTAGTTAGGATTGGTTTAGAATTAGCATAAATACTATCTTTTTTGGGTGCATCTTGATAACCACCTAAACGCTATGTCTAGGGGAAAAAACCGATTATTCAAAATCTCTATCCGCAAGACTGAGATGTTCTTAGAGAAATTTAATCAACTAGATTTTACTGTAGCATTTGATGAGCTCACACCACGTAAACGACAGGTCTTGCATAAAATGTTAGCGGGCCAAAGCGATGAAGCGATCGCTAAGTCCCTAAACATCACAGAAGCTACTGTCAGAAAACATGTACAACAGCTGTGTGAGAAATTTGAGCTGAGAAATGCACCAGGTGAACATTACTCACTCCGTAATCAGTTAATTGACTTATTTAGCCAATATAAGCCTAAGTTAGTAAATCCAGAGTTATTAAGTAAATATAGATCTTTTCTCGTCCCACCGATGCCAGAGTCAGAAGGGCAACAAAAGCCCGTTTCTCTCAATGTTGACTTTTATATCGAGCGTATTCCTTATGAAGATCAGTTGTTAGAGGCAATTGTCAAACCTGGTGCTCTAATTCGGATAAAAGCACCCCAACAGATGGGCAAAACCTCCCTGATTGAAAGAGTGCTGGCTGAGATCCCGAAGCAAGGTTATCAAGCTGTGACCTTAAGCTTTGAGTTAGCAGATAGTACCGTCTATAGCGACCTCGGCAAATTCTCACGGTGGTTCTGTGCCAGAGTTGGTCAGCATCTGGGGCTGTCAAATAAGTTGAATGAGTATTGGGATGATATTTTTGGATGTAATAGTAACACCACAGATTATTTTCAAGAGTATTTATTGCCAGAAATAAAAAGCAATATTGTACTGGTTATAGATAAAGTTGATCGAGTGTTTGAACACCCCGTTATTGCTGATGATTTTTGTCGCCTTCTGCGTGGTTGGTATGACATCGCTAGGCGGGGCGATCGCAGTAGCGCTATCTGGAAAAAACTCCGGTTGGTGATAGTACATTCTACAGAAATTTATAGCTCCTTGGATATCAATCACTCACCACTGGCTAACGTTGGATTGGAAATTGAGTTGCCAGAGTTTAGCACAGAGCAAGTACAGGAGTTAGTCAGACGTTATGGACTCGATGGAAATCCCAGAGAAGTCGAGCAACTGATGGTGATGGTAGGAGGACATCCTTATCTGTTGCGCAAAGGTTTAGCTTATATTCAAGACAATGACATTACCCTAGGGCAATTGTTAGATCTGGCACCTACAGAAGCTGGACCATTCAGTGACCATCTGCGACGCCATCTAGGGAATATTAAACAGTCTAGAGAATTGGCAACTGCTTTGGAGAAGGTAGTTCAAGGAAACGGCTGGGTAAGTATCCCATCGGAGCAAGCGTTTAAGTTATACAGCATGGGGTTAGTAAAGTTGCAAGGAAATAGCGTCATGCCTCGCTGTGATTTATATCACAAGTATTTTTGTGATCGCCTTTGGCGCGGCGAAGCCGATTAGCCCGAAGGGCGTTGGCTAGCGATGAAGCTTCGCCTTGGCCAGGGGATTGAACCTGAATCCTGAGTGGGTCAGTTCAGACTTTATAAATAGTTAAAACATTCTGTATTCATATAACTTTAAATCTTAAACCTACTCTATACCGAATGCCAAAGGCGAACAACGGTCAACCTACCCTTCAGTAATGCCAAAGGGAACTGTCAACCTTGGCCAAAAGGCCACCCTACGCGAACAACAGTTAACAAATAAAATGACCTACGAATATATATACTCAGGGACTTTACCAGCAGATGCTCTTACCTATGTGAAGCGACAAGCAGATAATGATTTATATGAAGGATTAAAGGCTGGACAGTTTTGTTATGTATTGAATTCAAGACAGACTGGAAAATCTAGCTTACGAGTGCAAGTAATGCGCAGGCTTGAAGCAGAGGGGGTTGCCTGTGCAGTAATTGATTTATCCATGGATGGTACTCAGCATGTTACTCTCGATCAATGGTATGCCAATATTGTCCGCTCTCTGGCTAGAGACTTTGAGCTAGATATTAATTTACGCACTTGGTGGCGCGAGCGAGCAATGATATTTGCGGTGCGGCGATTGAGAGAATTTCTTGAAGAGGTTTTGCTCCAGCAAGTTACTCAAAATATTGTAATTTTTATTGATGAAATTGATAGCGTTCTTAGCCTCGATTTCCCCACTGATGATTTTTTCGCCTTTATTCGCGCCTGCTATAACCAACGTGTGGATAAGTCAGACTACCAACGCCTTACGTTTGCGCTACTTGGAGTAGCCACACCATCAGATTTAATTCAAGATAAAAAACGCACACCCTTTAATATTGGTCAGGCGATTCAGCTATATGGCTTTCAGTTGCAGGAAGCCCAGGGATTAGCGCAAGGATTACAAGAAAAAATTAGTAATCCCCAGGATGTCCTGAAACAGGTATTGTACTGGAGTGGAGGTCAACCTTTTTTGACCCAAAAGCTTTGTAAAATCCTGTTGGATTCTGTATCTACGATCCCAACAGGTGGTGAGGTAGGGTGGGTTGATCAATTAGTGCGATCGCAAGTGATTGATGATTGGAAATCCCATGATAATCCGGAGCATCTTAAAACTATTCGCGATCGTCTTCTTAAGAATCAGCAACGGGTTGGGCTATTACTGGGATTGTATCAGGAAATTCTCCAACAAGGAGAAATTGTTTCTGATAACAGTTTTGAGCAAATAGAATTGCGGCTATCGGGATTAGTGGTTGAAAATCAAGGAAAATTAATAATTTATAACCGTATTTATCAAGCTGTTTTTAACCAAAATTGGGTAGATAAAGAATTAGCAAATTTGCGACCATATAGTAATGAAATTGCTGCTTGGTTAGACTCCGATTTTCAGGATAAATCCTGTCTTATGCGAGGACAAAAGTTACAGAATGCATTAAGATGGGCGCTTGGGAAAAGCTTAACTCATCAAGATTATCAGTTTTTGACCACTAGCCAAGAATGGGAAAAGCGAGAATTTAAAAAGGCGTTAGACGAAATTCAACGGTATTCAGAAGCTAGACGACAAGGTAAACTGAATCCAGCCTTAGCGGCTACGACTAAGGAAACTATCTATGAGTCTCTTCAACACCTGACCCCAGAAAGTTTTAAACATATTGTTTCCAACCTTGAATTAGACTTAGGAGTTTTTAATCAAACCTTATCCATGATGGATACTCTGCTAGACCGAGAAGGGTTTGATTCGATTTTCAATGAAATGTTAAAGTCTATTACTTTCAAAACTGGGGAGATACTAAAGGCAGACCGCACGACTATTTTTTTATTAGATGAAGCCAAAAATGAACTCTGGTCAATTGTGGCAAAGGGAGAAGGAGGAGACTCAGAAGAGATTCGGGTGCCTGCGGATAAAGGGATTGCTGGTTATGTTGCTCAAACTAAGAAAACTGTCAATATTCCTTACGATTTATATGACGATACCCGTTCTAATACTGCGAAGGAATGGGATAACAAAACTGGATACCGTACTTATACCATGCTGGCTTTACCCTTACTAAATGAACAAGGAGATTTAGTGGCTGTTGTCCAATTACTAAATAAGTTAAAACAACCACTAGTTTTAGACGGGCCCTTAGCTGATAAAATTGATGCCAAAGGCTTTACACCAGAGGATGAAAAACTTTTTGCACAATTCGCCCGCTCGATTCAAATGATTCTTAAATCCTCTCGGTTATTTTATAAAGCAGCTCAGAAACAACGAATAGCTTCAGCATTGATAAATGCGACACAATCTCTGGGTAAAAGTAGCTTGGATCTAGAAGAAACTTTGAATAAAGTGATGAATCAGGCTCAAGAGCTAATGTCTGCTGATCGCAGTACAGTCTGGATGTTAGATGAGGAACAGGATGAATTATGGACAAAAATTACGGTTGCTGATGGCACATTAAAAGAAATTCGGATTCCCAAAGGAGCTGGCTTTGCTGGTCAAGTTGTTACCACTAAACAGCCATTGATAATTCCTTTTGATCTCTATGACCATCCCAATTCAGAAACTGCCAAACAAACTGATAGTCAAACCGGTTATCGCACCTGTAGTTTGTTAGGGATGCCTGTGTTTAATGCCGATAATCAATTAATTGCTGTTACCCAATTAGTCAATAAAAAGAAGCAGGGAAATTTTCCCCCATACAATCCCGCCGATTGGCCTAACCCTCCCGATTGCTGGAAGGCAAGTTTTGATCGCAGGGATCAAGACTTGATGGAAGCATTTAATATTCAAGCGGGTGTAGCGCTCCAAAATGCCAAGCTATTTAGTAAAGTCAAGCAACAACAGCTAGAGCAGCGAGATTTGGTCTTTAATGTATCTAGTGGTGTAATTTTTACCAATAAAACCGGTCAGATTATCCTTGCCAATGATCATGCTAAGGATTTCATTGGTTTGAAAGATATTGAGCAAAAGTCTTTACCGGAGTTGGTCCACATTAAAAATGGGAATTTCTCCCAATGGTTTGATGTAGCATTAGCGGCCAAGAGTGAACAAGAACGTCGGCAAGATTATTCAGCTCAAACCTTAGTATCTCATAATACTCAAGCAGAACATAGTGTGAATCTATGTATTATTTCTTGTCCTGATGCTTCTGATGTTAATCAGATTTCTACTATCCTAGTAATTATTAATGATAGTGGGGATGAAAAACAAAAACAGGATCAGCAAAAGCTAGTGCGTAGTGTGTCGAGAGTCGGCAATCCTTATGGTTGAAATTCTTTTATAATTAGAGATGATGTGGCTTCAATTAAGTTAAGGGATGAATTTGGGCTAGAAGCAAGTTATTTAATTAAGTTATTTAATTCAGAGTCATGTTTTTTTGTAAAAGTGTAGATGCAAAACCGCTGAATCAAAAATGTCCGTATTTCTTGATTAAACTCTTGATTAAACTGTAGATGCAAAATTCCTGAAACGATAAATTATCACCAATTTATAATCAAGATTATCCGAGGCTTAAGCCTTTTTATTCTGTTTTTTTATAAAGTCATTGACCCCTTTTAATGAATAATGTTCAATGACTTTGTTTCCGTCGTTATCAATAATTTTATACCGATATAGATCTGAGGGTCCAATACAACCATCATTTTCCACAATTAACTCCTTATAACCAAGTTCTTTTAATTGGTCAGAACATTTGTTATGTTTTTTAACATCAATGCTCTTATGATCAACAGAACACTCAAAGTTTGGTTTTACTCCAACCTCATATTTATCAGCTATCATATCAACTTTTTCCTTTACATCTTTTAGCGTTGATTTAATCTCGTTTAACTTTTCTAGCACCTACTCATTCCTCCGGAATTTAATTTCATTCAATGTAAATACATTTTCAGTAATTTGCTGTGATATAAATCAACTTCTGGCCTGTTCTTTATCACCGACATTGAATTTAAAAAACAACTTATTATTCTGAAGGTAAGCTATAGGATTTTTCTTTGAAGAGTGAATATAATTTATTAAAAAAAGGCAATAGGCATGGTAGCAATATAGCAATTATAAATCATTTGTAAAATTAGCAAAATCTGGAATCTTTGCTGGGCAATGGTTATAGCGTTTGCTTTGGCCAATATATTTCACGAATCATTTAGGACTGCTATAGTTAATCAACTCGGGATGCATCGCTACTGCCTACTGCCTACTCCCATAATGAAATTATCTCGCCTAATTGAAAACCGCTATAATGACTTATCACTAACTTGAAAAACCATCAAATGCTGGCTGGGTAAATCATTTTTGGTTTCTTGCCAAATTAAATTTACAGCTTCCATTTCTTTCTTTACTTGCTTTTGAGTCATTTTATGCAAGCCCTTAATAGGAATAAGTGGGTTTTCCTTGCGATATTCTACTAGCACAACTCTTCCCTGTGGTTTAAGAGATTTAACAATTGATTTCATAATTTCTCGGGGATATTCAAGCTCATGGTAAACATCTACCATTAAGGCTAAATTAATACTATCTTCCGGAATTTTAGGGTCATTTAAACTTCCTAATATTGTCTCGACGTTATTAACCTTGTTATCTTCTGTTAAAAAGTCAATGACGTCGATCATTTCTGGCTGAATGTCTACTGCTAATACTTTTCCTTCCGATACCAACGGAGCGATTCGGAAGCTAAAATAACCAGTACCTGCTCCAATATCTGCAACAGTATCTGTAGGTCGTAAATTAAGAGCATCAATAACTACAGAAGGTTGCTCTTGGGATTCCCTGCTAGGGCGTTCCAGCCACAACATTTCCTGATGTCCCATGACTTTAGCAATTTCTCGACCCATATAGAATTTGCCAATGCCATCTTTGCTATGAAAAGAGCGGATTTTGTAAACTTCACTAGCATTGATGTTTGCTTTTAGTTCCCGAGTATAAGTATAATTCGTTAGTACTAGGACTGGGATTAGTAAGACAGCGATCGCAGCTGCCAAGATATATTTCCTGAAGTTTGTCATAGAAAATCGAACCACTGAAACTCCCCGATATAAGCGATGGATGCAGGTAGATTGTAAATTAACTATTGACAATTAACCAATCACTTAGGACTAGCAATAGAAAACCCCCGGCGAGTTGGTGGATTTTCTGCTAAATGCACCTTGAAAGTGACGCGATCGCTAATGTCACCACTTTTTACCTCCAATGTCCAATCCCCAGGACCGAGAGGCCAAAAGAAGGAATTGGATGAGTTGGTAGTTAGCTTTTCACCATTCAACCACCACTCCAGCGACTCAGACTTTAGCCCAGCCACCTTGAACTCTAGTCGTTGAACAGCACTGTTGCTATCTTGATCCGATTCAGTAGGGTATAGCATGTACAAATCCCCCTCCCGAGGAGATAAAATTTTAATTTTCCCTGGCGCTATATTTCCTTGGGGTTGTCTTGCTAACCACTCGTTGTACTCATCAGGTAAATTAACGATGTACTGGGGCGATTGCTGATTAGCTCCAACACTAGTCATCTGATAAAACGTATCGGATTGACGTTCGTAATCCTGGAGGTCGTCTGGATAGAAGTATTCCTGGACAACACTTGGACAAGCAGGAGTGGGACGCAAACCGGAAAGGGCACACACTGGACGTTGGACTAAACCGGGAGGAGCTTGAAACGGAGTAGGTTCTTGAGATTGATGCAGGTGTAACATAATCCGATGCCAGAGGGGAGCAGCACCAATCACCCCAGACACTTGTTCCATGGGCTCACCATTAAAATTGCCTACCCAAGTGGCAACGGTATAGTTTTTGGTGAATCCCACAGTCCAAGTATCTCGGAAATTAGAAGAGGTGCCAGTTTTAACGGCAGCGGGAAAAGGTAAATTCAGTACTGAATCGACACCAAACCCCTGAGCACGAGCTTGAGGGTCACTCAGTATATCTGTGATTAATGCCCAGGTTGAAAGGGTTGAAAGTTCAAGGTTGGAATGTTTAAGGTTATTTGTTTGTTCGCCTTTGGCCTTCGAGTAGGGTAGGTTGAATAGTGGTCTTTGCTTACTTGCTTGATGATCTGACAATTGTTTACTTTCCTGTCTTCCCTGTCTTCCTTGTTTTCGATAAACCGACAAATCATCCCCATTTTGCGAAGGGCTAGATAGGGTAGTGACAACGGATGTGGATTCTCCAAGTCGTGCTACGGAGAGGTAGGCGCGAGCTAGTTCCCAAAGACTAACTTCACCACTACCTAGGGTTAATCCTAATCCATAATGTTCTGGAGACTGGGTGAGGTGTTCAAAGCCTAGTTGATGTAAGTGCAACAGAAAGTTTGATACTCCAACTTTTTCCAATACCCTAACTGCTGGGATATTAAGGGAATTGGCTAGAGCAACACGAATGCGAACTGGTCCGAGAAAGGTTTCGCTGTAATCGGTGGGACTGTAGAGTCTAGCTCCGGGAATCGGGTAATAGGTGGGGATGTCGGCTAAGACGGTGTTGGGACGAATAATGCGTTGCTCTAGGGCTAGTTGATATAAAAAAGGTTTGAGGGTGGAGCCGGGTTGACGTAGGGCTTGGACTCCGTCATTGCGTCCTAATTCAGCTTCGGAAAAGTAATCGGGAGAGCCAACATAGGCGTATACTTCTCCGGATTTATTTTCAATGACAATAGCAGCAGCGTGATGGACATTTTTAGGGGCAAGCTCGCGAACTACTTGCTGGACTTGGGCTTCAACAAATTCCTGTAGGGGACGGTCGATAGTAGTACGAATTTGGGAGGGATGCTCTGATGGTAATTGGTTGGCAACCAAGAATAAAAAGTGTGGCGCGGCAATTATTCCTTGCTGTCGAGGTAGTAGGGAAATGGCTTCGGAATAGGCTTGGTCTGCTTGAGTAGCGGTGATATAGCCATCTTCTACCATGCGCTTGAGCACATAGATTTGCCGCCGTTTGGCAGCATCCCAGTAATAATAAGGATTGAGATAATTGGGATTATTGGGTAGACCAGCTAATAGGCTGGCTTGAGCAACATTGAGTTCACTGGCGGGCATGCCAAAATAAATCCGAGCAGCAGCTTCTAAGCCATAGATATTGCCACCCATGGGGAGTCGGTTGATATAGGCTGCCAAGATTTCATATTTACTCATCCCTGCTGCTAATCGCCAGGATAGCCAAATTTCTTGGATTTTGGCAGGTAGAGTGCGGGGGTTGGGTTCCAGCATCCGTGCCAGTTGCATGGTGATGGTGGAAGCACCACTGACAATGCGTTTCGCCTCAATGGCTTGAATTAGCGATCGCATAATTGCCCGCATCTCTAATGCCCCATGGTGATAAAACTCTCCATCTTCTGCGGCGAGAATAGCATGGATAAAGTGCGGGGACATTTGATCGAGAGGGACAACCGCAGTATGGTCTTGGTCTCGACTGAGGATTGTGCCGAGGGATAAACCATTGCGGTCACGAAATTCTACCGCTAGGTCATCCTGAACTAAATCTTTAGCACGAATGGGAGCAAGATAGGGAAGCGATCGCACGGTGATGCCAAGCAGCGCCAAGCCAAGGAATAGTTTTACAGCGCGCCGATGTTTGGGATTTAGCCTCAACCACATTTTCTGTTTGATGATGTTAATCGAATTTCTCATCAGGGCAACAATCTTGTGTAGCTCATTACTATGAGAACCGTTATAACCCAATGGTTAGAGGAAGGCTGAGGTGGAAGCCTGAGGTGATAAGAGCTTTGGTGAATATGGTTAAATAAAACAAACCATCGGAGCGATTTTGCTGTATTTTTAAAGAACTGTTAAGAAAACCTTGAATTAAACATGGATTTAAGAGTACAATTGGCGGAATCCTTGGATGAAACAACCTGGGACTTACTGATTCCTCATGTGAAACGAGATGCAGTACTGGTGGTGAATGAGGGACTGGATTTGTTGGATGTTGGGGTAGCGATCGCAAATGATGATGTGCTATCTGTCCAACATTGGATCAGTGAGCAGCTAATGCACAAGCCTTTGCTTGAGCAACTCTCTAATTGGAACAGCAACCAGGATAAGCGGTTTCAGGCTCTGATTGTACAACCCTACGTACTGGTGCAAGAACTCTTAACGGACTTCACTTGATTAACCTTTTCGAGGCTTGCCCTAATTCAGCCCCTGTCTGACCTGTCATCAACCAAAACAAAGCCCTAGCCCCATCTCGCAAAGCTTTATCAAGGGGTTCAGTAGACTTTTCGGAAGGAACAGGTAAGGGCTTGAGAACAATTCCTCTACTGCCAAAAACGATATCACCAATCAAGCGAGCACGGCGCATATGATAGTCAGAAGTAATCAAATAGACACTATCGATGTCTTGAGCTTCTAACTGATCCACTAATGTGGTAAAATTAGTGACCGTATCCACCGCTTTGTAGTCTAGGTGGAGCCGACTGACGTCAATTCCTTCCCGAGTAAATAACCGTTTAGCATATCCCTTCGGGCTGCCGGAAGATACCCAAATGTGGAGGTCTGGGTGCTTGATGGCAAATTTTGCAGCAAATCTCTCCCGGGATTCAGATCCCCCTAAAACTAAGGCAACTTTTGGTTGCACTAAATAGCTTTCAATCCTTTTGTAACCAAACATCAGAGTTAGTGTTAAAACGAGTGTCACCCATGGTATTAATTTAGCTTTATAGTTAGAGCCTGATGAGTGGGAGTGAATCCTGAAAATCATAACTCGAATAGATGTCGAATAGATAGATGGCGTTGTTTAACTTAAAGCGCAAGGAAAGCAGCTTTCTTTAGGGATTAGTCATTACTTGCTAGTTGTTCATTGCTGCTTGTTCATTGCTACTTGTTGATTGTTAATTGTTAATTACTACTTGTTCATTGCTACTTGTTAAGTGTTAATCGTTAATCAACAAAAAATCAAGACATTGAGAAAGATTTACCAATCAAGCTTAGTCTTGATCCTTGACCGGAAAAACTGATGAAGGAATTGTCAACGCTAGCTGATAGAGTTCACGTCGGGGAAGTTGAGTTAGCTTAGCTAACTGACGACTCGCTTGGGATCGCGATACTCCCTGAGCCATAATCTCTGCCAATTGAGCTTCTAGTTCAGCTTTTGATAACATAGGCTTTTGTTGGGAAGCTCCACCAATGATTAGGGTAAACTCTCCCTTGGGTTCTAGCTGAGTAAAATGAGCGATCGCATCTCCAATAGTTCCCCGCCAAAACTCCTCATGGAGTTTGGTTAATTCCCTAGCCAATACAATTCTACGATTTTCTCCCAAACAGTTTGCCAAATCTCGCAACGTATTAAGCACGCGGTGAGGCCCTTCATACAAAATCAACGTTCTTGGTTCCTCCTTGAGAGAGTCTAAACGTTTTTTTCGACTTTGACCCTTGGTGGGTAAAAAGCCTTCAAACACAAATCGGTCTGTCGGTAATCCCGCAGCACTTAATGCCGTAATTCCAGCAGTAGCACCTGGTATTGGCACTACCGATATCCCCTCCTCAATAACAGCCTTCACCAATTTATAGCCAGGATCAGAAATGCCTGGCATCCCAGCATCCGTCACCAACGCAATGGTATTTCCTTGACCCAGGCGATTCAACAACTCCGGTAAACGCTGGTCGTGATTGTGTTCGTGGTAACTCACTTGTGGCGTTTTAATTTGAAAATGGTGCAATAGCTTCCCGGTATGGCGCGTATCCTCCGCAGCAATCAAATCCACGGATTGCAGAATTTCCACTGCCCGAAACGTCATATCCTGCAAATTACCAATTGGTGTTCCCACCACATAAAGCATTCCCACTTGTCTTCTTTGCGTATCCTTACGTCTTTGCGGTTAATCAACAAATCACCAGTCCCTACCCCAACAGATTAAACAAGTCAGCCAGAATGGTATTGGAGAACAAAAACCCTTCCGGGTCAGTTAATCTCAACCGTCCTGCCACTGGTAACCTCTGACCATCGGATAAATTAACCCTTTCGCCATTATCTCCCACAACCTCTACCCAGTTACAACCGTAGTATTGCAGCAAAGCCGTCCAAATCTGTTCCAGAATTTTTTCCCCAAACCTCTGAGCTAGCATAGACAGACTCAACCCCTCTGCCAAGCGTAGACCTAGCATTAGGGTTTCTAACAAAACATCCTCTGAATTCGTGGGTGAGCCATCGGAAACCCCACCCGCTTCTACCAACTGTTCCACCCAAGCATAATACTCCCGCCTCGTCCGTGGTCTAGTGAACCGACACCTTTGAGTATAGCTAGCTGCACCCATGCCAAAACCGTAATAAGGGCGGTTTTCCCAATACACCCGATTGTGACGGCATTGATGACCAGGCAAGGCATAGTTAGAAATTTCATAATGTTCGTACCCCACGCTAGTAAACACCTGCTGTGCTAAGCGGTACATCACGGCAGTGGTTTCATCAGTCGGTAACGGCTTAGTTCCAGAAGTGTATTGGCGGCCAAAGGCAGTGACAGGCTCAAGCACTAGGTCATAGCTAGAAATGTGGGTAGGGGCAATCTTGACCGTTATTTCCAGAGACTCCTGCCATTGTTCTAAGGTTTGATCCGGTAGACCAGAGATTAAATCAAGACTAAATTCGGGAACCTCTACTTGATGGATCAGTTCGATAGCAGTGACGATATCTTTAGAGTCATGGGTACGGCCACAATTGCTCAGTAATTTATCTTGAAATGCCTGAACCCCTAAGCTGACTCGATTGACCCCCAAATCTCGGTATCCCGTTAACTGATCTTTGGTGAAAGTTCCTGGATCCATCTCCATGGATATCTCCGCATCAGCCGCAATTCCAAAGCGCCTGTCTAAGGTATCTAGGATTTTTGCTAGTTGTTCAACTGTGAGCAGGGAGGGGGTTCCACCCCCAAAGAAAACCGTGTCTAAACTGCTTGTGGTTAGTGGAGTTATATTAATTTCCTGACATAACACCTCGGCATACTGGTCAATCATGCTAGAGGTACCCTGTGTGGCCTTATCCCCTACCACAGAGACTGGAAAATCACAGTAATAGCATCGACGTCGGCAAAACGGAATATGAACATAAGCAGCACTGACTCTTAAAGAATCGCAAACTTTCTCATAATTTCTCATAATTTCTCATAATTATGTAATAAATTGACCACTGGCTTTTTATGGTAATACTTTAATCAGGTAAGCCAATCCGATCCCTGGGATGAACAGTTATTAATTAAATAAATTTTTTATTAGTTTTATGATCATCTTTTGGCTAACCTCAATCTCCTCCGGAGCGAGATTACCCGCTTAAGAAGAGTCAACAGTAGGGACCCTGTAACTCCCTTGAGCAGATAACTCCAGCCCAGAGAATTGCCCAAGCTATTCCTCGGTTAGCCTAGGCAATTCAACGGTTTACTGAAGCTAAGTCGTATCAGAAAAGACAGCGATGTAAACGATATACTAAATATAGTTGTTGACTATCAGGTTGACGACAGTTTATGCAATCGTTTTAAAAGTTTTCCTAAAAAACCAACTACAAAACCAATTGGAAAGGAAGAATGCTTGAC
This sequence comes from Moorena sp. SS36440bin_2, assembly GCA_011524395.1. Taxonomy (GTDB): domain Bacteria; phylum Cyanobacteriota; class Cyanobacteriia; order Cyanobacteriales; family Coleofasciculaceae; genus Moorena. The sequence goes on along the minus strand of WTKN01000435.1, from coordinate 33,669 downwards.
TTCGTCATTATACTTTTATTTATCATAGCAGCAGCAAGCATAGGCTTCGACAGTGTGGAATTGCTACCCGGTCATGTGCAAGATCAAGTCAGCAATTTGACAGCTTTACGCTCTACTACTGCATGTTTTGGTGCCATTATCGGGCTAGCACTAGGGTTAATGGCCCAAGTAACTTACCGTCGGGTAGAAGCCCAAGTGAGAAAAATGCCGATTGAGGTAATTTTGACCAGGGCTATTGGTCTGATCCTGGGACTGCTGTTAGCTAATTTGATGCTAGCTCCAATTTTCTTACTGCCCATCCCTTCGGAATTTTCCTTCATCAAACCCCTGACTGCCATTTTAGGAAGTGTGATGTTTTCCTTCTTGGGGATTAGTCTAGCCGATACCCATGGTCGCACCTTCTTGCAGCTGATCAATCCTAACAGCCTTGAATCAGTTTTAGTGGCAGAAGGCACTCTCAAACCAGCCTCAAGTAAAGTTCTAGATACTAGCTGTATCATTGATGGTCGGATCGAAGCACTGCTTGAGACGGGTTTTATCGAAGGTCAAATTCTGGTTTCCCAGTTTGTCTTACTAGAATTGCAGCAACTTGCGGATGCTGCCAATGATCAGAAGCGAACTCGGGGACGGCGGGGGCTAGATATCCTAAATCGGATGCAAGCTGTTTACCCAGAACGCTTGGTGATCCATTCCGCTGATTACGATGACCTACAAACTGTAGATACCAAATTGGTACGTTTTGCCCAGGAAATTAATGGCACTCTTTTAACTAATGATTACAACTTGAGTAAAGTGGCTAAGCTCCAAAAGGTGCCAGTGTTGAATGTCAATGATTTAGCCCAAGCTGTGCGTCCTCTTTATCTACCGGGTGACATCCTAGAGCTGAAAATTCTTAAGGGGGGTAAAGAACCTACCCAGGGAGTTGGTTATCTCGATGATGGCACAATGGTAGTGGTAGAAGAAGGGTATAAACACATGGGTGTTGAACTGCCAGTTATTGTTACCTCAGCGTTGCAGACGTCAGCAGGTAGGATGATTTTTGCTCGACCTCAAGCTTCGGTGACAGTTTGATATTGGTGATTTTAGAGGTTGAAGGTTGAAGGTTGCAGGTTGAATGTTGAATGTTATCAATCCAGGTTTTAATTGTTAAGGCTCTAATCTTCAACCTTGGCCTTTTGGCCTTTAGGCCACGCGTGCGCGTTCGGCCACGCTTGCGCGTTCAACCGTCTAATCTTCAACCATTAACCGTCTAACCTTGGCCAACAGCCCACGCTTGCGCGTTCAACCTCCTAACCAATGACTAATGCCATGCTTAGCCTATGCATGATTGTTAAAGATGAAGAAGACTCTTTACCACAATGTTTGAGTAGTGTCAAGGATGTAGTGGATGAGATGGTCGTCCTAGACACAGGTTCAACGGATCGGACGATTGAGGTGGCGGAAAGCTATGGCGCTAAAGTTTATCAGTTTGAATGGTGCAATGATTTTGCAGCTGCTCGCAATCAGGCGTTGAGTTATGTGGAAGGGGAATGGGTACTGGTGTTGGATGCTGATGAAGTGTTGAAACCGGAGGTTGTACCGGAAATTAAGCAGGCTATCCAAAATAGTTCCTATCTAGTTATTAATCTAGTCCGGCAAGAAGTGGGTGCTACTCAATCTCCCTATTCTCTGGTGTCCCGTTTATTTCGCTATCACCCAGAGATTCGCTTTTCTCGCCCCTATCATGCTATGGTCGATGATACTGTAGCGCAAGTTTTACAACGAGAACCCCAATGGCAGGTGGTGTCTCTGTCCCAGGTGGGAATTTTACACTACGGTTATAGCTATGATGCGATCGCATCACGGAATAAGTTGACTAGAGCCCTTACGGCGATGGAAGGCTATCTGGCTAGTCATCCGTTTGATGCTTATGTGTGTAGTAAACTCGGGGCGCTTTATATTCAAAATAATCAAGTAGACCAGGGTGTGGAGTTACTCAAGCGTGGTTTAACTAGCACGGAGCTAGAGCCAGCGGTATTATTTGAACTGCACTACCATCTGGGGAATGCTTATACTCGCCAAGGAGAGCTGAATTCAGGAGCAATACATTACCAACAGGCGATTCAACAACAGATTTTGCCCCAGTTGAAATTAGGAGCTTACAATAACTTGGGCAGTTTGTTGTTAACAGCAGGGGAGTTGAATCACGCCAAAACTGCTTATGAAATGGCAGTTAATATAGACCCAAGTTTTGCCCTTGGACATAATAATCTGGGCATGACTTGGAAGGCTTTGGGTCAGATGGAAAATGCGATCGCATCCTATCAGCAAGCGATTCAACTCAACCCAGAGTATGGAGAGGCTTATCAAAACTTGGGAGTGGTTTGGCTTAAATTGGGCAACGTTGATCAGAGTTTATCGGCATTTAAAAAAGCGATCGCACTTCACGAAACCCATAACCCAGCTGAAGCTCAACGTCTTCGTCAGGGACTTCAGGCTATGGGATTTCAGGTTTAATCTTATTAATTCTAAGATCAGTACTCAATTGGGTTAAGGGTTTTCCTCGTTTCAAGCTTTCCCTTAAAATACTAGGTAATTAAGACCCGTTAATCGTTAATTAAAGTTTTCAGGCATCCTTTACAAACACACTAGATAAACTTTCAATATTTAGAGAGTTTTCATGAATACTACCACTATCTCCTTACCCCCTACTCTAGAATTAAAGCTGGACTTAACGGACGAACAATTCTGGCAACTATGTCACGACAACAGCGACTTGAGATTTGAGCGCACTGCGACTGGAAAATTAATTATTATGTCACCTACAGGTAGCACCACAGGTGAACGAAATGCTGATTTAATCTATCAACTCAAAGCCTGGAGTCGCCAGAACAATCTGGGTAAAGTGTTTGACTCTAACACTGGATTTACACTTCCCAATGGTGCAGACCGCTCTCCTGATGCGTCTTGGGTTCAGCAAGAGCGCTGGGATTGTTTAACCCCCATTGAACAAGAAAGATTTGCCCCCATATGTCCCGATTTCGTAGTAGAGTTAATGTCTCCTAGCGATTCCCTCGAAAAAACCCGTAGTAAAATGCGAGAATACATGGAAAACGGGGCAAGACTTGGCTGGTTGATTAACCGAAAACAGCGAAAAACTGAAATTTCTCGTCCCCATCAAGCTGTAGAAATTATCAACAATCCTGATACTATGTCTGGAGAAGATGTCTTGCCAGGATTTGTGTTAGATCTTTCAACAATTTGGTAATTTTGAAATGGTATTTTGGGGTTTATGTCTTCACTAAATTTACAAGAGAGATACTCCCACAGGGAATTGCTACTGCCAACCCAATTTTTCGGATTTTCCCAATCAGAGTGATTAACCCATAAGGTGATAACTAATCGCTGATCGTTGATCGCTGAATGCTTAACTCGTTCCTCCTGTAAGGCTAACAAGGCTGCTTGTTAACCAGTCAGGTTAAAAACTTATCCGTTGCTTCGATCAAAGCACTGCGGATACCTGGTTCTGACATGGAATGACCGGCATCAGGTACCACAATCAATTCAGCTTCTGGCCAAGCCTGATGTAATTCCCAAGCTGATACCATCGGACAGACCACATCATAGCGTCCCTGGACAATCACCCCAGGGATAGATTTAATCCGGTCTACATTCCTCAGTAACTGGTCTTCTCGTTCAAAAAAGCCTTTATTGACAAAGTAATGACATTCAATTCTGGCAAACGCATCAGCAAATTCCCCCTCACCAAACTTTTGGATTAGGGTTGGGTCTTGAAAGAGTTTACTGATACTTGCCTCCCAAATTGACCAAGCCCGAGCTGCTGAATTGCGGGTTTGAGGATCCGGACTGGTCAACCGTCGATAGTAAGCAGAAATTAGATCATGGCGTTCCGCTTCTGGAATCGGTTTGATATAGTCTTCCCAAGCATCAGGAAAAATATAGCTTGCCCCCTCGTGATATAACCAACGAAGTTCTTTTTGCCTGAACATAAAAATCCCACGCAATATCAGTCCTAGACAGCGTTCAGGATGGGTTTGACTATAGGCTAAAGAAAGAGTACTACCCCAACTACCGCCAAAAACTACCCACTGCTCAATACCTAGTTTTACTCGAAGTTTTTCGATATCACTAACTAAATCCCAAGTCGTGTTCTGCTCAAGTTCAGCATGGGGGATACTTTTACCACAACCCCGTTGGTCAAACATGACAATTCGCCATTTCTGTGGGTCAAAGTATTGACGATAAACCGCTTGGCTACCACCTCCTGGTCCTCCGTGTAATACGACTACTGGCTGACCTTGTGGGTTACCGGACTCTTCAAAATAAATGGTGTGGAGGTTAGAAACTTTTAGGGTTTCCTGGTTGTAAGGTTCGATGGGGGGATAGAGTTCTCGCATAGTTTTGGCTTGGGGTTACAGTGACGATTACATAAAGTAAATACAAAAGCAATGATCTCTAAACCTCTATGGTAAAAGTAATATGCTAGTAATCCGGCTTAGCTGACTGTCACTTGTTCACACTCAACCGTCAACCATCAAATGATCAAAGAGTTTCTCAAGCGGAACAAATCCCTTCATCGCAGGGTTAAGCTCTATAAGCGTAGACAGCGCATTATTCGAGATCAGCCCAGGTGGGATTTGGTCTTGAAAGGGTCTCTAAACCAATGGCAAAATGCCATAAAGGCTGCCCAAACTGGCTCTAAGATTCTGGTAGCTACTAGTGTGGGTGGGGAAATTCATTCCATCACTTTAGAAAGTCTACTAGCAGTGGGGTTAACCCTCAGGGGTGCTCAAGTTCACATTTTGCTTTGTGATGGTATTTTACCAGCTTGTTTTTGGTGTGATGTCAGTTTTTATCCCAAACAGGACTTGTTTGTAAACCATGGTCCTAAACGTGACTTGTGTAACGACTGCTTTCCCCTAGCCGATGGGATCTATAAGCCCCTAGGATTGACTATCCATCGCTACAGTGACTTTCTCACAGATACGGATTACCAACAGGCCAAGGAGATAGCTAGTAGTCTAACCATTGCTGACATTGAAAAGTACACCCTAGATGGGGTAGCTGTGGGAGAACACGCTTTAGCTGGAGCTCTGCGATTTTATGCTCGTGCTTCCCTGGAAGGGGAACCCAATGCTGAGCCGATTCTCAAGCGTTACTTCCAAGCGGCAATCCTCACCACTTGGGCAACCCGTCGGCTGCTCCAAACGGTTAAGGTTGAGTGTGCTGTATTTAATCATGGCATTTATGTTCCTCAGGGGTTGACTGGTGAAGTAGCCCGTCAGGAAGGGGTGCGGGTGGTGAACTGGAATCCTGCTTATCGCAAACAGTGCTTTATCTTTAGTCACCATGAAACCTATCATCACCAGCTGATGTGGGAGCCAGTAAGTAATTGGGAAACTATACCGTGGACTTCCCAGATGGAACAGGAGTTGATGGACTATTTGAAAAGTCGCTGGCAAGGAACTCAGGATTGGATTTGGTTCCATGAAAGTCCTCAGTTTGACCTTACCAAAATTACTGATGCGGTAGGAGTAGACTTTTCTCGTCCTTGTATTGGGTTACTGACTAATGTGATGTGGGATGCTCAACTCCATTACCCAGTCAATGCTTTTCCTAATATGCTGGAATGGGTATTGACAACTATTCGTTATTTTGCTAAAAGACCAGAGTTACAGTTGTTAATTCGGATCCACCCAGCAGAAATTCGAGGGACTTTGCGATCGCGTCAACCCTTGTTTGAGGAAATTTGTCAGGTTTTCCCCACTCTGCCTCCAAATGTGTTTGTCATTCCGCCAGAAAGTCCCGTTAGCACTTATGCTGCTATCCTCCAATGTAATGCGGCTCTGATCTACGGCACTAAAATGGGCGTAGAGTTGACTAGCATGGGCATACCTGTAATTGTTGCAGGAGAAGCGTGGATTCGTAATAAAGGCATCACTATGGATGCGAGTTCTGTAGAAGAGTATGTTCAGTATTTAGATCAGTTACCCCTAGGAGATGGGTTACCTGAGGCAATCATAAAACGAGCAAGAAAGTATGCCTATCACTTTTTCTTCCGGCGCATGATTCCCCTAGAGATGACCACCGAAGCAAGTAATCCATCGGAATTTAAACTTCAGGTATGTGATCTCAATGAATTTATTCCTGGTAAAAGTAAAGGATTAGATGTTATTTGTGATGGCATCTTGACCGGAACAGAGTTTATCTATAGTCATTAGTTAATGACCAATTACCAATTCTTATTTGACTAATGATCAAAATTGCTGTTGATGCTACACCAATTCGCCATAAGTTAAGTGGCATTGGCATGTATGCCTTAAATTTAATTAAGGCACTCCATAAGCTACAAAGTCAGGAAGACTTTCAGTTAAGTGTCGCCTATCAACCAAGTGTAAGACAATGGTTATCTCGTGATTGGTCATTTCTTGAAGTGCTAACTAGGCATTTAGAGATTAAGAATATAGATATTAAAACTATACCGTTACCGGTTACAATCTCTAGTTTACTAGCCACTTTACCTAATCCGATCTTACCTTATTGTGAGCAATACTTAGGTACTCCTGATATCGTCCATGGTACTGACCATGTGGTTTATCCCTGTAAAAAAAGCTTGCGGGTTATGACAATTCATGACCTAACCTTTATTAAATATCCTCAGTATGTTAACTCAATTGTTAAAAGTTATACTGCTCGGGTAAAACAATGTTTACGGTGGACTGATTTAGTAATTACTGTTTCCCAGTCTACTAAACAGGATATCGTCAATTACCTAAAGGTTAATCCTGACAACATCCAAGTTATTCCTCAAGCTAGCCGTTACTCTACTTTAGATTTACCGAATACACTAAATTTACCGAATCCCAAGATTGAGTCTTTGCTGACATCAGTTAATTACGACTGCGCCCAACCCTATATTTTATTTGTGAGTACTCTTGAGCCGAGGAAAAATATTAATACTCTGATTGCAGCATTTAATTATTTAAAACAACGCCATCAAATTGAGCATCAGTTAGTACTGATTGGGCAAAAAGGATGGTCTTATGAATCTATTTTTGCGGATATTGCTAGCTCCCCTTGGAAAAACCATATTCATCATTTGGGCTACTTATCCGATCAACTGATAGCCTGGTTTTACTCAAATGCCGATGTTTTTGTGTATCCTTCTTACTATGAAGGGTTTGGTCTACCTGTCTTAGAAGCGATGACTTTGGGTGCTCCAGTAGTTACCTCTAATACTTCATCCCTGCCTGAAGTAGCGGGAGATGCCGCAATTTTAATTGACCCTAATCAGCCTATTGAATTAGCAGATGCTATGGTCAAGGTTATCAGTAATTCTCAATTGCGGGAGGAATTGATTAGAAAGGGTAAGGAAAGAGCAATGCTATTCTCTTGGGAGAGAACGGCAAGGGAAACTCTTGCAGCCTATAAATTTTTGCTAGGAAAGGGAAGAGGGGGAAAAGTACTTTAGGGGTTGTGCTTGTTGAGCCTCCCTTTCCGTAGAGGTCGGAATCCAATAGAATGTGAAGTCTCAAGTGTGAAGTGTGAAGGTTGGGTTGTTTAGTTATTCACCTTTGCCTTCCCTGATCTTTCACAAGTAATGAAACAGCCCTACAGGCTTCAGCCGGGGGAGGAGGTCAAATACCCATGCTCTAGCAGAAATTCCGGCGAAATTTCATCCATCCCTTTAGGCGTTGGCACTCGGTTACCCAGCAACTTATCGACATATTTCCCTAAAATGTCACTTTCGATATTCACCCAATTGCCAGTCCGTAAGTGGCTAAGATTCGTATAGCTGTAACTATGGGGAATCACCGCTACTTTGAACCAACTGCCCTTGGGATCACACTCAGCAATCGTTAGGCTGACCCCATTGACGGCAATGCTACCTTTGGGAACAAGATAACGAGCTATCTTATGCTGCCACACATCCATCAAAGAAGCTGGTGCTGTAAAGCACATTTCCCAGGAGTTTGGTGTTTGTAAAGATTCCGTTAAGCAGCCAATACCGTCAATGTGACCTGTTACAAAGTGACCCCCTAGTTTGCTACCCACACGCAAAGACGTTTCCAAATTAACGTAGGAAGTTGTCTGTAGCCTTTGTCCAAGGGTGGTGCGCCCCTGAGTTTCATCCGAAGCAGTGGTCGAGAAGCCTGTGGGCAAAACTTTCTCTACCGTTAGGCAAATTCCGTCCACTGCTACACTATCACCCGGTTCTAAATCTTGTAAGATAACATCCATAGCATCAGAGGTACCGGAGACAATAAAGCGATCGCTTCCGATTGGTCCAATTGTGCCGAGAGCTTGAATTAATCCTGTAAACACTGTTGTTTATACTGTTCTTCTGTAAGAGGATGAACTGGTGCAACTAGACTGTTAGTAGGAAAAGAGCTGGCATAGGTTTGTGTTTTTTTAGTGAAGTGGCCAAACAAATTTCCTGAGACTAAGGCATACTTGGAGAATACAATCTTGTTGATCTCACCGAATTGGATTCTCAAGGGCTAATCTTACCGTTGACCGGTAACGTGAAAAGAACAGATCTGGCAAGCGCAAGTTTCGGTGCCCGTCTGTACAGTACTAGTTTACCGCTTCGCTTTGATGCCCCTGATGCTGACCGTATTCTAGAGGCTAAGCTGATGATTGAAATGAGAGTTGCTGGCATTGCAGTAGATACTGTAACACGTAGCCCTATCGTGTTACTCAAAGATGTCTTAGATCGGCGTGCTCTGCCAATCTATATTGGGCAAGATCAAGCAAAGGCAATTATCAGTGCTTTGGAAAGACAAACACCACCTCGTCCCCTGACCCATGACCTAATGGTCAATTTTCTAGAGGAGTGGAGCATAACACTGGATCGTGTTATAATACACTCTCTCCAAGATAACACATTCTATGCCAGCCTCTGTGTTAGTCAGGGTGAGACAAAAAAAGAAATTGATGCTAGACCAAGTGATGCCATCTCTATCGCCCTGCGTACTGGCAGTCCGATTTGGGTGATGGAAGAAGTTATTGCTGATGCTTCGATACCTGTAGACCAAGATAAGGATGAAGAGGAGCGTCGAGCTTTTCGGGAATTTGTATCTAATATCCGCCCAGAAGATTTTCTTCACCGTGGAGGATATAGTCGTGGTAGCTAAAGCCAAAATATTGGGATTAAACAGGATTTAACAGCAACAATATATTAATTGCTCTGTCAAAAAATTATGGAGATGTTTCTGAAAGCCTTACCATTTAGCCATTGGTGAGAGTTTTCCAGATGCTCTAATCCTGATGCTCTACCCCAAGTGAGCGTTGGGATAAATGGATATATCCCAAACTATGACCCAAACTATACCCGAAGCTATACCCGAAGCTATACCCCAAGACAATCGATGGCTATCAACTGAGCTTTTTGCGCAACTGTTTTTCGGGCAACTAAGGTTTTAAGCAAAGACTTTGATTATTCCAGCAGTTGGGGAACATGTATTATCGGCGGTTTGGTAAAACTAATCTCCAGCTTTCAGTATTTTCTTGCGGCACCATGCGTTGCTTAGCATCTGAGTCAAATGCTCAGAAGACAGTGCAACAGGCAATCGATCAAGGAATTAACCACCTGGAAACTGCCAGGGGTTACGGTAAGAGTGAAGAGTACCTTGGTAACATCCTGAAAGCTGGATTGTCAGTACCACGAGACCAGCTATATATCACCACCAAGATTCCACCAACCCCCGATGCTGATTTGATGAGTCAGTGGATTAATGATTCCTTAGAACGCCTACAGCTTGAGTATGTCGATTGTTTAGCAATTCATGGGATTAACACTGAAGAGCATCTGTCCTGGGTAAAGTCTGACAGTGGCTGTATGGCAGCTGTCCATAAAGCCGTAGCCCAGGGACGTATAAGCCACGTTGGTTTCTCAACCCACGGTTCAATAGAAGTGATTCTAGGGGCAATTCAAACAGATTTTTTTGAATTCATCAACCTGCATTACTATTACTTCTTTCAACGTAATGCTGCGGCGATTGAATTGGCTGATCAGAAGGATATGGGTATCTTCATCATATCTCCTGCTGATAAAGGAGGCAAACTCTACACCTCACCACCAAAGTTAGAGAAACTGTGCCATCCCTTCTCGCCACTGGAACTGAACTATCGGTTTTTATTAAGCGATCGTCGCATTACCACCCTTAGTATTGGACCGGCTAACCCAGATGAGGTGACCCTGCCTTTAAGTGTGGCGAACCGAGAGGAGTCTTTGAGCCCAATGGAAGTGGCAGCATTCTCTCGTTTGGAAACCCACTTGAACAATGCTCTAGGAACTGACCGCTGTAGTCAATGCTACGCTTGTCTACCTTGCCCAGAAACCATTAACATTCCAGAAGTCTTGCGGCTGCGCAATCTTGCTTTGGCTTACGACATGACCGAGTTTGGTCAATATCGCTATCAAATGTTTGAAAATGCTGGTCATTGGTTTAGGGGGGTGAAGGGAAACCGTTGTACCCAGTGTGGTGACTGTCTTCCCCGTTGCCCCGAACAACTGGATATTCCTTCCTTACTCTCTGATACCCACCAGCGTCTTAATGGTTCTCCTAGGCGTCGTTTGTGGGGATAAGGTGAGTTGATTGTGCGGCTTTCGTGTTCGGTGTAGGGTAGGTTGTCTGTCAGAATGCAGAATGCGGAATGTAGAATTATACATTCTCAATTCTACATTCTTAATTCTTTAAGGTTGGTTGATGGATAAAAAAAACACCTTTAGTAAAATAAATTCCTTGTACCTTTTGCCTTGTGTCTTGTGCGTTGTGTTTCTAGAGAGCTGTTTTCTGGTTGGGTGGAAGCCTAAACCAGTTTTAGCTCAAAAGACTGTAAAAGTGCAGCCAGACACAGAAGCTGTGAATTTGAATTTACTGCAACCAGATAATCTTCCTATTGATGGGTCTGTGATTACTGCTGATACTATCTCTCAAACTAAGCTCACTACTCCAAGTTTCTGGTGGGCTGATGAACAGTTTGGCGGTAAGCTACTGGATAATTGGTTAGCTTATCCGAGTAAAGGCCGGGTAGATTTGGTAGTGAATCGCCAACTCTGGAGTCTGCTTAACTATCTAGGTAGATATGCTTTTATTAACAAAATGGGAAACGTTGCCAGGGATTATGACTACAATACCAGAGTATTTAACCAGCGAGGAAAACCTTTAGGAGCTTATACCTGTGATGGTAATTCCATGTGCCAGGTGGAAGTATGTATACCTGGCCAAGTCCCTTTAGCTGGGAAAGTCTCGGCCTTTTGCCAATTATCACAAAACTAGAATAGACAATTGTCAAGTACTTCGCATTTCTTTCCACAAGGATTCATACTGCTTTTGTGTAGACTCTGGTAAGGGATGGAGGAATTCGCACTTGTTGAGAATTTCTGCTTCTGGCAGCAGTAGAGGTAAGGTTTGGATGTCTTGTGGCAGCCTCTCCCGAGGCATATTAACCAGAATCGGGGAAGCAGCATTAGTCAGTAGAGAAATTTGCTTGGCTGATTTGCTATCCCAGCAAAATTCAATCCACTCTTTGCTTAAATCCGACTCAGAGTTACTTTCTGAGGACTCAGAAGCAGAGCTAACTGATACCGGTTTTACCCATAAATCTGACCAAAGAGCTGTTCCTGACTGAGGCACCACTGCCTCAATTTGGCGATCCCGTGTTCTTAGTGCCAGGATATCCGTAGACCAACCGACTGCGACCCAGGTATCCCCCAACACTAGAGGTTTTAGGTAGTGATCCGAACTGTAGAATTTAACCTGTTTAGCCAGTTCTTGAAGTGCTGGTTTCAAGTCTTTGACTTGATTTAAATCCTGTTGATTATAGGATAAGCCTAGGTTTTTCAAGGTTAAACCAATCACTTCTCGGTGGTGGTCTAATACAGAAACGCGATCGCGTAAAGACTCACGCCACAAGTCACTCCAATCAGTGGGAGTCCAGCCTAAGGCTTTGAACTTGTCACGGCGATAGGCAATAACAGTAGCACCCCAGCGATAAGGAGCACCCCAAACTTTTCCTGAATTGTCTAGCTGACCAGTTTGGTCACGTTGGACAAGTTTCTGGTACTGTGGCAGCAGTTGTTTCCATCCTGGCAAAGTTTCTATGTTCAAAGGTTGGATCAATTCCTGGTCAATGGCTGACTTGAGCCAATAATCTCCTAAGGTAACTAAATCAGGACTTATCGGTTTCCTAGACCTAATCCGGATCAAATCTAGGAGGGAGCGACCTTGATTATTGTTGGGTTTGCCTTGCTCTTTCAAGGTTGTCAGGAGTTTGAATAAAGCAGATAGTTGTTTCTCCGGGTCAAAATTTAGCTTAGCCCGTAGTGTTAAGGTCTTACGAAATTCACCCAACAGCTGAACTGGGATTGAATTTTGCAACAGCCTTACCTTTAAAGAGGCTTGTTGTCCAGTACAACCAGATGCTAACTGACTAAGGGCTATGGTACTAGCACCTAGTATCAAGGAGCGTCGCTTCATAAGTATTTCTGAATTTCCTTTAGTTACCAACTTTTTGACCTTAATTTATATTGGCTCAATAGCAATTACTATAGCTATGAGCAATGAACTGACTTTTGTGACTTCTTAGACCAACAGTCATCTGCTATATCTAGTCAATCTAATCAATTAACAACTACTCATAGTATCGTTAACAAAACTAATCGAAGTCAAGGACTAAGGCATCTGAATCTACTTTTAACTCACTTTTACATCACTTCACATCAATGATAGTTTTACTATTATTAATTTACTCTTAATAATAGTAAGCATGATCAAAATAACGAAAACACCAGCTATGTCGCCCTTTTCCTCCCCGTCCTCCCCCTCAACACACAGTCTTGTTTGAGACCTAACTATAAGAAATCTAAATCTGTAAGATAAAGTGATCGGGGGATAGACATATCTATATCAAGCGTTTAATTCACTTATTGCTTATCTTGTCAAGTGCTATGAGACCATCTCTCTAGGAATTGGAGAAGGTAATGACATGAGGAAAATAATCCGTATGTTATGTATTAAAAGTTACTCTTGCCAAGGAATTAATTCCGAAAAAACCGATTGTGCTAATTGTAGTGCAACACTTGCTATAAAAGACAATTATTAATTAAAGCTGAATTAATCAGGGTAAATATTAAGATATACACTGGCTCTATGGCATTTTTGAAAAAATCACTCTGGAAAACAGACTCTAAGGAGTTTAGAGCTGATTTTTGACAATAGTTAAATAAATCAGCAATTCATAAGATTTTGATCGTTAAGTGACTAGGATAAAAAAAGAACTAAGTTATGGCAGTTTAAAATCCTATGGATGAATATCAAAATCAAATCATGGCTCTAAGTCATAGAGTGGATACTCTGTGCGAAGCCATCGAAAAACTAAGTTTGAAACTTTCAGAAGGCTTTTCTGAACTCAAAAATAGTTCAACTAAGCAACCTGAGCCAACTGGGCAACCGATACCCCAGGCCAAAGAAAGTCAAAGTTCCATTAACCTACTAACCCAACATAAAGATGTGCTGATTGATAGTAACTCTGGGCTAGGTAGTTTCTCTAGCAATAGTAACAATAATATCTCTGCCGATATTCAAGTTCAACGCTTAACTGCCCAACTTACAGCAGCCTACAATCGGATTGCTGCCTTAGAAGAACAACTCCTAGCACAGCGAATTCATTCTTAATTGGCAGTTTTATCCAGATTAGTCTAAGGGTTGAAGGTTAATAGGGAAAAAAAATCAGCACCTCTGTGATTTTCTAACTAACTTGGTCAGACTGTAAAGTGTTTTTTCACTGGCTTCAACAACAATCACCTCAGAGAAAGACGATATTGCTCCACTAAGTTTTCAATGGCTTGAAGTAATTCAGCCGAGTTCCAGCCCTTATAAAGCTGGGCTGCGATCGCACATCCTCCAGCACCCACACCTTCCTTGACATATCCCTGCTCATATGAATGTAGCTGAGGATAACGAGACTGGCTAAAACTCAATTGTGTTGCCAAAAGGGGTACACTCCCAATATCTTTTGCTAATCCAACCGTGTCACCAGTCGAGTCTTCTGCGACCCAGCGAGTTGTTCCCACAACTACTTGTGCTGGTTGCCATGCTAGGGAATTACCCTCAATAATACTGGGGTAGGCTAAACCAGACTCTGCCAATGCCTGTGCTAAGGTATAAACTGCTAGCATTTGGGTACCACCAGCGAGTAAAACGCCACAGCGACGACTAGCTGCCATTGCCATACCTGCTGCAGCAATTTGCATCGGATCTCCCACTGCTGCCACTAGCTTTAAGTGATCAAGTGGTGAAGGGGTGAGGGAGTATAAAGGTGCGGGGTGGTGGGGGTGAGACAGTGAATTTTTATTCGAATTTTTCTTCCTAGGTTCGCTTTCGGGAAGCTCCCCGGTTCCCCTACCCCCTAGCCCAGCTCGTTGTAACCCCAGCTTCACTACCTTCCACTTTTGAGCATGATTGCACTGGGGATGGCTACTGTTAACCTTACCAGCGGCATCAATCCCCAAAGCAGTGAGGAGGCTAAGTGCGGTGGTAGTTCCCCCAACCACACACTCACTGATAATCAGATAGCTATCACCAACCACACTTGCTAGCTTTTCTCCCCACTGTAAACCTTGGTGAAATAACCGTTTAACTGTTTCTAGAGGCAAGGCATTGCCAGAAGTTAGGCACTTAGCTGGTATTCCTGCTAAGTCAATGGTTGGTACTGTCGGAGGGTGAGGTAAACCAGCATTGAACAGATAGATGGGTAGGTTAAATGCCTCAACTACAGCACGGGAAATCAAGACAGGGGATACTCCCACAGTTAGAGGAGGAAGGGGATATTGAGGTTGCCGAGTAACTCCATTGACCAAAAACTCAGCATCAGCGATCGCAGTATACTGACGATCATTTGGGGTAGCACCAGCAGCAGAAATCCCTGGAATCAGCCCAGTAGCAGTGAATCCTAAAATACAAGCAAATACCGGTGAGCATCCCTGATACTGCTGTAACCACCGTTTTCCCTTTACCTGCTGGGTATAAACTCGGATCATTAGTCCTTAATTCTTAGTGTTTAGTTATTATCTGAAATATAAAAATAAATATCAACAAATGCTATTCTAAGGATAAATTATGGTAAAAATTAACAGTCAAGTTTGGATCAGGTTACAGAATATTTTTGTAAAATTAGCAAATAAATAAGTAAATACTTAACTAGTTAATATAACTAGTTTTTTTTATTTAACACACATTAGTATAGTAATATAATTCCATAAATTTAAATAAAATAAAAGAACGATTGCTATACTTTACATGGGCATAAGGTCAGCTAAAGGTAATCGACCAAGCTTAAGCTCTAAGCTCCAAGGGCTCAGAGCTGATAACTGTTTGCGGAAAGCGTAGCCCTCAATTAGCGCGTAAGCTGACCGCTCAAAGTATAACAAACAGCCTCTTATCAATTACAAGTGACCAATGCCTAATAGCTTAATCGTAATCCAGCAAGACTTTTACCCAGTTTGGTGGTCTAGGAATCGGGTTTCCTAATCGGTCGAGCATGAGTAAGGCTACAATATGCACCACGAATAAATAAATGGCATTATTGATAATAATCATCACTATAGCCAGGGTTTGAACTAGAAATAGACTGGGCTGAAATAGCAAGCCCAGCTTGACAAACCACCAATCCAATAATCCTGTGACCTGGGTCATCACATAAACCCAGAGGTCTTCCCCCAATAGAATTGAGAACAACCAAAACCGAAAAAAGAAGCCTATTGTACCAATTAGCGTACCCATGCTAATAGAAAGCAGCCAGCTAGCTCGACGTTTCCAAAAAGCTCCCAGTTGCACCCCCATCAGACCATAAGGAACCAAAAAGATAATACTGCGAGTTACTCCCATAAGCACTGATAGTAACAACCCCGAAACCAGTGCTGCCATCCAGGATGCCCTACTGCCCCTCCTTAGGTAAACTAAAGCAATCGGCACTGGGAAAAACATTTTGAGTATTGGTCCGAGAGGAAAGTAATAATTAATCAGCCAAATCAAGCTGGCGGTACTGGCCAGAAACGCTGTTTCTACCATGGTTATAGGTGTCTTAGGTCTAGGGTTTAGACCATTACTCAGGCTAGGGGAGTGAGCAGAAGTGGATGGTTTGTAGACTGCCCTAGTTTTCCTATTTTCTAGTGGGTGATTTGGCTGCCCAGTTAATTGATCCCCCATCTCAGTTACATCACCATTCCTCTTAGGGAATTCCGTTGTTGATTTTGTGGGTTTGTTTTTAGATTGGGCAAAGAGATCTTGTGAAGCCGCTTGACCATCATCAAAAGAATCACTCATGCAAATTTAGTAACCTCTTGAGGAAAGGGACAGATGATAACAGAAGAGATACTGTTAAAGTACCCTTGCATCTTAGCCCATCTCAAATTTCTCCTCATTTGGAGATACCTTATATCTCAAGACTAGATAATCATCTTTTCCAGAGCAGGCAGATCACAGATAAAAAGGGTATCGTGATCCCGCATAATCAAGCCTTTCTTCTCCAGCTTTGTCAGGACTCGTGTGACCGTCTCCCGCGCCAATCCACTCAGGCTACTTATCTCTCGATGAGGTAAGTTAGGAATTTCAGTTCCTCTTTGTTTCAATTTGCCTTGTCCTTCAGCGAGAAACAACAACGTGTCTGCCACTCGTGAGGTACTATCTGACTCCCGCAAGCGTAGGCGTCGGTTAACCTGACGCAGACGCTTTGCCATCAACTGAGCTAAGTGGACACCAGCCAAAGGTTCCGTATGAATTAACTCAGTAAAATCCTGAGCGGGTATACTACCAATGGTTGTAGGGGTCAAGGTAATCACATCTGTTGAACGAGGTACTTCCTCTAACGCTGCCATTTCACCAAAGATTTCTCCTTTCCCAAGAATATTCAGGGTCACCTCCTTCCCATCCAGGTTATAGGTGCGAATCTTTGCCCAACCATCTAAGATGAAATAGACAGACCCCCCCCAGTCATTCTCCAGTAAAATCACTCGATTTGGAGGATGGCGACGGGTAACCATATTAGCAATGGCTTTTTCGACACTAGGATCTGGTAAGCCAGCAAAAAAAGGAGTGCTAGCCATCGAATCATGAACATTAGAGTTAACTTCAGATGAATTGTATCGGTCTTCCATGGGATCATGAGCGCTTCGTAAACACCTTGAATAGATAGATGATCCGCTGTCAAATCACGTGAGTCAGGGAGTGTGCCTGTGTCAACTAAAAGAAGCCAATGAAACAGATCTGCTTAACCTCACCACCTTTGGTAGACCAACGACAATGACTGATGTGAGTGAAATTGCCTTGACAAATCAAGATTATTACACTACTTGCGGTAAGCTGAGGTAGGTTAATTCTGGTAGAGGGGTTGGCAATAATCACATCGGGTAAGTACAGTTATTATGCTCCATGATGAACAATTTGTAATAGTTTGGTGACTTTGGCAATTTAACATTAGACACAGGGGGCTGACTTTCACTCCTGTATGACTCAATTTGTTCTCGTCAAGGGTTTCAAAGTGACTGCTCAAACCGACATTCAATCTCTGATTGCTGATATTGACCACATCCTCCATAAGCCTGACTTTCCTTTACCATGGTTCAAGTCTGGTGACCTAGCGGCTGCACACCAGGTTTTGCGGAAAGTTCGTAGCTACCTAGTTTCCCAAGAGCAAAAACTAGGGGTAGAATCGGACAAGACAACTACTACAGTCACCCCATCTAACACAGGAGTAACCACATCTGTTCAGGAGGGAGTGCAGCAAATCCTGCAAGCGGTTACTCAAGAAATGAATCTTGTACGTACCGATTTGACAAAACCATTGCAGGTAGAGTTGGAAGCTCTACAGCAACAGCGAGAGTCTCTAGTACGAGAAATTCAGCATTTGGAGAGTACCAAGCAGCAGCTGGATTACTATACCAAACAACAAACTGCAAATGTGCAGTTTGCTTCAGACTACTTCTCACAAGGGCTAATCAACCGCCTTGTCGAAAGCTTGACGCAAAAGCTATCTCAAATTTTAGCGAATTGGGAAGCTCAGTTAAAAAAGAATCCCACTAGTGACGACTCAATCAACCGATTGCCTTCAAATCAGGATGAGATTGTTGCCGTAGTCCAAAGACAACAGGTCATTGAGCAACTACAGCAGCTTCAAAAACAATCTGATCAACTCATACAGAATATAGATGTTAACCAGCGATTGATTTTTGAGACCCTACACAGAGATCTTCAAGGTTACCAAGAGTCTTTATCTCAGGAACTTGAAAAAATGCACAGCTTAGGCATCCAGGGAGAAATGTTGTTTGCTGCCTTTGTAAATCGTCTAGCTCAGCAGTTAGGGCGAGAAGCTTCAAGCCTATGGCCTTCCTCACAACAACCAACGGATGTACAGGTTGAACTTGAGGATAAGGATAAGTTTCAATTACATCCGGAAACCTTATTGCCCAAAAACTCTGTGACTATGACTGAGACAGTGTCTGAGCGTTCGCGTAGCGTGGCCAAAGGCCAATCGCGTAGCGTGGCCAAAGGCCAATCAGATTTTAAGCAAGAAGCACCAATGGATTGGTCAACAGGAGAGTTGCCTCAATCCTGGGGGATAGGATTGTCAGAAGAAAATACACCATTGCGATTGGCCTACGGCCAATCGCACTTAGCTGATCCTACACCAGAGTCTCAAAATACATCTCAGAGCAATGACTCCCTTGACCATTCAGAAGTCATTGCTACTATTAATGCGTTGACAGATTTGTGTGAACAGATGGGTGTTGATTACCTAAATGGGTGATAACTAGCTTGAGCGTTTGAGACGCTGTGGGGTTTGTGGGATATGGGTTTGGGCGGCGACTTGGGGTGGGTCGGCAGATTGAAGAGCTTTGATCAAAAAAAATAGTGGCTTGTTACGATGCAAGTTTCTTTCATTACAGAACAGATGTGTTCGCGCAGCAGGGAGTCAGCCCTTCGTAATCCGTGGGATGCTGTTACGAGACTCGGATGAAGGGTGTCCGTTGAAGCGCGTCGGTTGTATTTTCGGTAAATTATTGAAAATTGCTGCCAAGCTGGCAACATGGCTAAGCTATAGCCGTGTTTACTTATCTGTGATCTTGAATCCGCTTTTAGTGCCTCCTTTTAGTTCAGTCGAGAGGGAAGTTGCAACTACTATAAGCTTGCGTTTACCTGCCTTTCACCTAAGGCTTAGCCCCGTGACTTGATGATAAAGGAGGTTTTTAACTTGGATTTGGGATAATAGGTACTATTTAGGTATATATAGCTAGCTAAATAACATCAATTGCATTATTTTTGCCTCTAATCATTTTCCTTTATGTGTTGATTAATAATAGGGGACTATTATTACCAAAATTCAGACTGGAAGTCAATTAATTCAACCCCAATTCACAATTCCTTCACGAATTGGCCGATAAAATGTGAAAGTTCAATGAAATGATACAAAATATACTACTCTTTTTTTGAAAAATCCAAATACTATGAGCAGAGGCTTCGATTAAAAATTCTTAATAAGGCGGTCAATAAAAATGACTAGGTCATCTACCTATATATAAGCTACTTTTTTTGAAAAAAAATATACTTTAGCGGGAACTTTTACAGTTTTAAGTGGTCTGATTAATAGACTATTTATTTGACAACAAAGACTTTAGGGTTAGTGGGTTCCTACCAATTAAAAAAAAAATGGCAGGAGACTATTCCGTAAATTTTGGCCAAAAACTACCTAAGCAAGTTAGCTCCCTTGAGCATAACTGTTCTATCAGCCTGGGGATTTAAAGCAATTATTCCGTCGTTTAATCAAATTTAGATAACTAATAGAAAGCCGTGATTATCTCCAAGTCTTCTGCTTATACCTCGATTGATTCACCAATTTGGGATAACAGAATACCCAGTTGTTTATTTCAGCAAGAGGTTCATCAGTCTGCCAACAATAATATTAAGCGATTAATTGATATTATTGGAGCTTTGGTTGGATTATTAATTACCGTGAGCATCGCAATTCCCATTGCGATCGCTATGTCGATAGTCGATCCCGGTCCATTATTTTATAGTCAGATCCGTTGTGGTCTGAATGGAAAACCCTTCCGAATCTGGAAATTCCGCTCAATGATCGTGGGTGCAGACAAACTCAAGCACTTAGTAGAGAACCAAGCTAAAGGTCATATATTCAAAAACGAAAATGATCCCCGTATCAGTCGGATCGGAGGGTTTCTACGTCGCACCAGTCTTGATGAATTTCCCCAATTCTGGAACGTCTTCAAGGGAGAGATGAGCCTAGTCGGAACTCGTCCTCCTACCCTTGATGAAGTCATGAGCTACAACCGCCATCACTACAAGCGTTTAAGAGTTAAACCTGGAATCACTGGTGAATGGCAAGCCAATGGTCGTTCAAAGGTGACTGACTTTGAAGATATCGTTCTTATGGACTTGGATTACCAACTTAAGTGGTCTATCGCCTACGACCTGAAGCTGATTGTTAAAACTATAATGGTAATCTTTAATAGGCATGGTGCTTATTAAGATCAGGTTATAAGCTGTTAAGCCGATAGTACTAAATCCAGGTTGAACAGAATGAATAAGCTAACCCTATCTACAATGTTTGATTGAGAATGTTTGATTGAGGTCGGGTTAGCTTATTCATTTTTTAATGGAGCCTACGGGAATTGAACCCGTGTCCGCCCTGGTTATTTACTTATCGCTCATTCACAGGCATAGCTCCTTTAACCCTCGGAGCGGGGATCATCCATTATCCCGGATGACAGGATGCTTTGGTGAAGTCTTAGCTAGCAAACCGACCAAAGACAGCTTACTAGAGCATCCGTTGGGGTTAAGTCCGTAGTCCTTAACGGAGTCAAACTACAGACGCTCGAACCTGTTTATAGGTGTTTAGGCAACAGCAGGTGCAGCCTTACGAGCAAAAGGAACGATGTTGTTCGCAGTTACAATTTTTTTGAGTCCGGTATTTGCGAGAGAAGACTCACTCTCGACCTGAATCACGGGTCAGCTTTCACCAACACGTCGAAACCATTAAGGCCCCTTGCAGTTATCTGTTTTTTATATTATACTCAATATTTCAAAGTAGCAACTACCAAATACGCCTGATCGTCTTGCGGTGATCCTGAATTGGAAAATTTCTTTAAAGCTATTTAGCTGGGTAAATCCCCGCCTTCTATAAGGACGAGGACTTACCTGAACCTATGAAATATTGCTGCTCAGGATTTCCTCAATCGCTTGTCGTTCTGCTGGTTCAGTCACAGGCAAACTCTGGCGGGTATCAGTAATCAGCCAATCTAGGGCTGCCGCCTGAACATCAATAGCTGCACCAGTCTTATCAACACAATAGCGTCCAAACACTAGCTTATCCACTAGACGCACTCCTGCTCCAAGGCGAGAGTATTCAAAAATTACGCTATTCTCAACCGTTGCTCCGCTACAGATCCAGCAATTGGGACCAATCATAGTTGGTCCGATAATCTTTGCCCCATCTTCGATGTGGGTCATAGCACCAATGTAAACCGGACCTTTGATATCTACTTTGTCCCAATTGACTGCGACATTTAAGCCAGTATAGATTCCGGGAGCGACTTCTTTACCAGGAATCGGTACATTCTTGATTTCTCCAAGCAGCACACCTCGAACAGCTCGCCAGTAATCTGGCACTTTACCAATATCAACCCACTGGAAATCCATTGGCACCGCATAGAAAGGAGCCCCAATTTCCACAAGTTTGGGAAACAATTCGCCGCCAATATCATATTCCTGACCAGAGGGGATATAGTTAAAGATTTCTGGCTCAAAAATGTAAATTCCTGTATTGATATTGGTACTGAGGGCTTCCTCCACGGAGGGTTTTTCTTGGAAAGCTTTGATTCGACCAGTTTCATCTGTAACTACGACACCGTAGCTAGAAACCTGTTCTCGTGGTACAGGTTTTGCCACTAGGGTAGCAATTGCTCCTTTTTCTTTATGGAATTTAAGTGCTGCTGTCAAGTCCAGGTCAATTAGGGCATCACCACAGAGCACCACAAATGTATCATCAAAGAAGGGATAAAAATCCTGGATCTTGCGCATGCCACCAGCTGAGCCGAGGGCTTCCCCAACCAGTTGACCATCAACAATCCGACCTTCAAAGGAATAAGCAATTTCAACGCCAAAACGCTGCCCATCTCGGAAATAGCTTTCAATTTCGTTAGCCAAGTGAGAGACGTTGACCACAATTTGGTTGAAGCCATGTTGTCGTAATAGTTCTAGTAAAAACTCCATTACTGGTTTTTGCAGGATGGGAATCAATGGCTTGGGAATAGTGTAAGTGATAGGGCGAACGCGAGTTCCCTTGCCAGCTGCCAGAATCATGGCTTTCATGTATCTTTTCTCCTTAAACTAAATCCATAGAGGTTGATGTGGGCAATTGAGTACGATTCTAACTAGTCCTTTAACTCTCACCCACGATTAGCACGAGGGACTTGAGTCCCTAACTTTTTTTCATACCCACCGCTATTACACAGGGGCAAACAAGCTGGAATTTTCTGTAAGCTATGGTTTGAGTGATGCTTTGAGTGACCCCAGCTGAGAATTACTGGTTTCCTGACAAGGCTAGTTGATGTTATAATTAACCCCTTTTAAGCGTGGGGTTCATTACTCCAATTTACGAATTTTTATATCTTGGTAGAATTCTTCTTGGCATAACTCAACTTTAGACTGAGCAGATAACAATAGCAGTCCCCAGAAAACACTAACTCTGTCCCCTATTAGTGATTCAATAGGAGCGATCGCTATTTCTGTGTCAGCTTTTCCCGACATCTTGGCTGTTCCGAGTTTGTCCTCCTGGTAAGAAGAACCAAGGGAAGTTGATGCAACCGATGAGGGGGATAACGTCCACCACTCTAACAACTGATTTAAATTCAGCCAATCGTTGTCTGCCGCTAGCTGATACCAGTAGCGGGATAGAAATTCCTCCAGCCGTGTGGCAATCTCGGTCAGGTTTTCATCATGAGCTAGATGGGCAATACGAGCTGCCTGACTACGGCCAGTAGAGCGAGTCCCTTTTTTAGGGGAAGGTAAGGGATTTTCACCCAGTTGGACTGCCATCTCTTGCAACTGTTGAATTAGTTCTGGCAGGGTTACTGGGCGTCTTTTAGGGGGTCGGGCAGCAGAGCGACGGCGTAGATGACGTTCTAGATTGCGAGGCAAACCTCTATCTGCCCTGCCATCAATTTCCTCGGACCCATCCAGTTCTTCCGATTCCTCCAACTCCTCGGGTTCTTCTAAACGTTCCAAGGTATCCGCTTTCAGTAGAACTAGCATGGATGCCCATAGAAACGCTTGCCCAGACTGAGACAAGTCCGTGTCACGGTATCCGAGTTCTGGATCACTGTCTAATGTTAGTGTACTTAGATAGCGGTCAATGACATCAATTACCTGAACATCCCATGGGTCAATTTCTCCCCGCTGTGCCACATCAATGAGAATAGCGATCGCTTCCGTAGCAGGTGTTGTAGTCATCTATAGGACCCTTGTCTATTGACTCAAGATATATAGCCATGTCTTGTTTTATACTGTTGGTCAATTAACTGACGGCAGGACTTACACAAAACTGGGAACCAAACGCTATCAGCTATAAGTACGCTTAGTGCCCCTACAGGTAGAGTTACTGAGGAAGTCCTGTAAGGGGTAATATCAACTCCGGTAGCATCGGTATTGTATGATTTCGAGGAAGGACAAATAAGATAACTAAAATAATAAAGCTTAAATTTTACCTCTTAAATTTTGACTCTTGTAGATACATTAAATACAACCTCTGAAACAAACAGGATTTATCTGAATGGACACTATAAATTGGCGATTTTTTGGGGTGAATTGGTAGCCCTTATATTTGTTTGTTGGGACTAAAGTTAACTACTCAAATAGAACAACTTACTGGCGCTTTTGGTCTTCGATGTACTTATTAATAACTTCGATAGACCCACCGCAAACGGTACAAACCCCCATAGCTTTTAGTCCCAAGCCTAGGCAGTCTCTAGCTAGCGAAGTTGCTGGAATTATTTTCTGAGATATATAGAAGACATATCTTTAATGTTTGACTGGGTTATAAACTCGAAACTTAGGGTTAACTTCGATAGAAAGATGTACATGGACTTGCATTACTTCCATCTCTATAATTTATTAGTCCATATTCGGGCAAGCTTATATAGTTAACTCTTTGATCCTGGTCTCAAGGTTGCTTTTAAGAACTTTTTGTGCGTACTTAGGGCAAACTATTACAGGTTACTTAAGCTGTTCGGCATTTATTTTGATCGCTCACAAGCCTTGCTGTAAGAGGTCTAGGCTTCAAAAATCCCAATTTAAATGCCCGACAGCTTACAAGAGTCAACAACATTTTTGTTAGACTAATATTGCTCAGGAATTCAATCCTATAGCGTATAGGGGATATTCAGTTCCTTGACATTTTCCCAATCCCCAATAGCGATACTAAAATTAGTCTAATAGTGGATTATCTGACAATGGGTCAGATGCCGATAAAAGCAACTGTTTCTGTTCAATCTCAATTTTGTATTGTTGAATGTCGTCTTCTAATTGTCTAATCTGTTCATCCTTTGAGTGTATCTGCCCAACCATCTTACGAGTTCCTAGAAAATTGAGAAATCGCGTCCACAAGCTGAATAACCAGGCTATAACTGCTCCAAGCCACATGGATAGAATCAGTGCAATCGCCAAGGGAGCCTTAACCTGGATACCATCAATAATCCTAATGGAAACAGATTGGGTATTTTCCAAGCCAAATAAGACTAGTGCCAGACATAGAGCGAAAATCAGCAAAAAATTAATCTGTCGCATCAGCTTAATCCAAAACCGTTGCAGTTGCTTCCTACTTCTACAACAGATAACACGAAAAATCGGCTTTTTTAAATTGCCGATTACTCGAAGGTGCACAGGTGTCCCAACGCGCACAGGTCAAGGACATCTACTTGGCACGGTCATCAACTGAACTTTTTATCTCTTCTCCCCCCGCTGTTTTGGCGGGCTGGGGGGAGCTTGGATTAGCTCAGGTTATGACTGTGTGCAGTATAGCAGCAGTTGGAGTTCCCTTCAAGCCTACACCTGCTTGCTAGGGAGATATGAAATATACCACCAAAACTGGTCAATTGTAAGGCAAGAAAGATGAATACTAGAGTAGCTGATTTCCGTAAGGAATACACATTGAAGGGTTTGAGTGAAACCGATGTCCACCCAAATCCTTTCGAGCAATTCAAAATTTGGTTTGACCAGGCAGTGGCTGCCGAGTTGCCAGAACCGAATGCCATGACTATAGCTACAGCAACACCAGATGGTAAACCTTCCGCCCGGATGGTACTTCTGAAAGGCTACGATCAGCGGGGGTTTGTCTTTTACACTAATTATGAAAGTAACAAGGCGCAGCAGTTAATCGAGAATCCTTGGGCTGCCATCACGTTTTGGTGGGCTGAGTTAGAACGACAGGTACGGATTGAGGGGCGAGTCGAGAAGCTAACAGCCGCTGAGTCTGATGATTATTTTAACAGTCGTCCCAAGGGTTCTCAGCTGGGGGCTTGGGTGTCAGATCAAAGCCAAGTCATCCCTAGTCGTGAGGTGTTGGAGCAACGGTTACAGCAACTGGAGCAGGACTATGAAAATAAAGAGGTACCTCGTCCACCCCACTGGGGAGGGTTTCGGGTAATTCCATCAGAAATTGAGTTTTGGCAGGGGCGTCCCAGTCGGCTCCACGATCGGTTGCTCTACAATCGTGGTAAGGATGGGAATTGGGTAATTAAACGATTGTCCCCTTAGTCAGGTGGTCTTAATTGTCTTGATCCAAAGCGCGAGTGGTTTGGGTTATGTGTACGGAACCTGGGTTGGTAGTGGTAAAGATATAGTGATTGGGCTAGGGTCTGCTCAAGGTAACAGCAGCTAAAATCACTACTTTTGTAGCACTCCCAAACCTTGGATATCTCGAATCCCCTAACGTTTACGCCGAGCTTTTGAGTGCTTTGACTTTATAGTTTGGATAATAGGAACAGTAAAGTAAAACTGAGAACCTTGGTCTTTGCCAGCTGAGTTTGCCCAAATTTTACCGCCCCAGCCTTTGACAATTTGGCGACAAATTGCTAAACCTAACCCTGTTCCCCCAGTAGTTCGCCGCAGAGCACCTTCTTCTTGATAGAAGCGGTCAAAGACAGCTTCCAGCCGATTGGGTTCAATACCACGTCCAGAATCTTCGATAGTAACTACTATCATGGAATCATCCAGTGTTTGGATACTTATTTTTACTTCTCCTTGTGGGCTGGTAAATTTGCAAGCATTATCGAGAAGTCTAGCTAGAGTTTCAACTAGCCACTCCCCGTCGGCTTTCACTAATGGAAGGTTCTCTGGAACTTGAACGGATAAACGAGGTCGTTCATCTTCAGAACGCCGAGCGCAAACATTACTCAGGGCAAGGTCGATGCACTCTCTTAGGGACAGGGATTCTGGGTGCCATTCCACACGACCACTTTCTAAGCGGGAAAGAGTCAGGAAGTCCTGAATCAGTTTCCGCATTCGTTCAGCGTCAGCGAGGGCAGTATTGAGCATCACCTGACGCAATTCTAGGGACATATCTGGCTCACTAGCTAGACTCTCAAGACATACTTGAATTGTGGACAGAGGAGTGCGCAGTTCATGACCTGTAATCGCAACTAAATTGCTACGGGTGCGGTCAAGGGCTTCTAGCTGCTGATTCAAATCTTCTAGGTTGGCGTAGGCTTCGGCTTGAATCAAAGCTACACCGACTTGAGTTGCGATCGCATCCACTAAGGCTAACTCATCCTTTTCCCATTGATAAGGTTGTGACCCACAATGATGTATATCTAACATGCCCAATAACTGACCCTGATACAGAAGTGGTACCTTCAGCCAGGAGCGAATGGCAAACTCTTGAACTAGATTGTGCAAGGTTTTTGATCGTCGATTACCAGTTTTATTTGTGGAATTAGTAGCGTTAATCCGAGGATCTGTCTGGGTGTCTTCTACATAAATCGGTTCTCCACTCTGGACAACCTCTTGGAATAGGCAATTGTCTTGCAATGGCCATCTCTTTCCTAGTGTGGGCAGTAATGGTTGCTCCCCCTTACTAGGGGGCTTTAAAAACTCATGATTGATGATAGTAGTGGTATCTGTTCCTTTACAGCGATAAATCAGACACCGTGATGCTTGAAGGGCTTTACCCAACTCTTGCACAGCAACTTCCAGAATGGCATTGGGGTCAAGGGATCGCCTAATGGCGTTGGAAATAGAGTTGATCAGAGATTCTTTCTTTCCCTGAGCAGCAATGGAGCGATAGGCTTTGAGCAATTTATACTGACCTGCCTGTAGGTAAGTCACCAAGCGCTGGACAAAAGGGTCAGAATTTTCGGAACTTTGAGCTTGGTCGAGAGGGGATAGATTACTGGTAGAGTGTTGGGTTAATTGAGCACTAACTACTAATGAATCGTCTAAATACTGAGATTTGGCCTGTTCAATCTTAGCTGCTAGTTCAGGTCGGTAAATTTGAATGCGATTGAGTAATATCTCAGCTGCTTTTTGACTCACGTTCCGGTCAAATGTCCAGATGCCTTCAAAACGTCGGGATGAGTCCATTTCCCCATTGGTAACCTCTAGTATTGGTGAGGGTCGTTCTTGACAAATCAAACAATTTGTGTAGCTTTGCCCAATAACTACCAAATGCCATTCTTGAGAGAGGGTATCGTTGGGTTCAAATGCCACGGTTTCGTGATACTCTGAACTGCTCTTAAATTCTGTTTCCGGTGCTGCTAGTACATAAACTTGGGGAGTCTGTTGAGCAATGCGTCGATATCGATGAGCTTCCTGACGGTAGAAACGCTCTCGCTGGAAGCTAGCAATAACTAACGGCTGCTCTGAGCCAGCTAATACTTGATCTTCCATGGCATGGGAAAGTGCGGTCAAAGAAGACTTGAAGTACACCTGTGACCGCAGTATAGGTATAGCTTGCAGTAAGCTTTGCAGCACGGAAGTCGTAATAATCATCAATAAATTTTCATTACAAATGCTAGGTATTGTGGAAACCCCAGCTATAGGCGACGGGGAAAGCAAAACCAGTCAGGGTCTTTAGTCCCAGTCAGGGTATGGGGTGCTGACAACCTATAGACTTTTTATGTGTACCTTTCTAAATTTATCTTATACACAGGGGATTGAACACAGGGAATGTTGAAGCCTAACTCTGTTTCAGATGTATCGCGTTAAGTCAACCCGATATCGTTGTTTTTTAGTAATAGAGACATCCCCAATCTCCAAGCGTCCTTTACCACGAATGGCAATCAAATCTCCAGATTTCACTGTATAGCTAGATTGTTTGACTTCTTTCCAGTTAACTCGCACATCCCCAGTAGTAATCAAATCCACCATTTTGCTGCGGGACATACCAAACCCAGCCGATGCGATCGCATCTAGACGCATGGAAGCTTCTGTTGTTGTTCTGAGTTTCTTTTTCGGTTCCTTAACCTTGAGTTCACTCAAATCAATCCGTTTAGTTTTGACAGGTACCGAACGCACCTGATTTAAATTCAGTTCCAGAAACTCTACCAACTCTGGTACGACAATTACCTGAGCACCTCGCTCTCCCAAGACAATAATGTCCCCAATCTTCTCTCGTACCAATCCAGTGCCCAGAATTGCTCCCAAGAAATCCCGGTGAGTTGCCGTATCAAACAAAAAATTCCCAGCAATATCCAAACCCACCACTTCTACCTGAGATTTATCCAGAGGCAATTCCTCACGGGCGATCCCTAACCGTTGTCGTTCTGCCTGAGGATATCCCCCCCAATTGAGCAATTGCACCTCTGTCAACCGTTCAAACTGCTGAGCAACCTCTACCAAAACTGGCGGTGATAGAAAATCAGTCAATACCACCTCCCAAGTCTTAATTGCTTGATCAGCTTGGTCAATCACACGAGCCACATCTTCTCTATTCTCTACACTTTTTAAAAGTTCTTCTCTAGGTAGCATTCCTTACAAATTTTTAAATACTTTTGATTTTAGATAATGGTCTAAATAATTATTTACTCAAATTGTAATTAGGATTTAGCAATAGGTAATTAGTTTCCTTTACCATCTATTACCCATTCATAACTATACAATTTATCTTTCTTAAATTTTATTTATTTTTATTTACATTTAGGCTTAGTTACTTGCCACTTTTTCCGCGTTTGGGATTTTTGCCACCAAAATAATTGCGCAACCCTTAATTAGTCTAAAGGAACTCATACCGTTGAATAGTCTCTGGCTGGAACTGACGCAAAATTTTAGTTCCTAGCTCTGTCAAACTCTCGGATCCCTGAACAACAATTAAGTATTTTCCTTGATTCAGACGGTTCCGATAAGGCAGTGCATCACCACTACCAACACTCAACCCAACCCCACCTCCAACGAAAACGCTACCCATTGCTGCTGCGATCGTACCAAATACCCCTCCCAGGAGATGGTTACCAATTTCACTAGAGAAGCCAAACAGTTTTATTTCAGTTAGCACGTTGAACAGATAACCCGCCGCAAAGCCAAAGGGAAGCAACCAATATGCCATTCGTCGGGCTCCCTTGATTCCCTGTTGTTTGGGGTCAATGAATCCAAACTCATCAGCACTTTTATATCCTCTACCCAAGATACTTACTCGATCCATCGGTAACTCTTCTTTTTCCAAAGCAGTATAAGCTTCTTCTGCCTTAATGCGGTTGGGGAATACAGCAATCACATATTTCATCGCCACTTGTGCTGATTATCTACATTTGAAGTTTACTTGAACTATTCCTTGAGCTACTTTTGATTCCCTGCTTCCAGCACAGGGGTTTTCCACGGAGTTTGGATAAATTTTCGCACTAAAGATGGAGGAAACTTAAAATCTTTTAGATCAGTAGCTATCGAGGGATACCTTTGCAGTTAAGATAGCATACTGCGGTCAAAGCTACTGAATGTGAAGAAATATACCTGTTCAACTACATTTGGTTGTAGTTAAGTGCTATTGGATGATGGTTCATCAAATAGCACTCTTGGGGTTGATCTGAGTTTCTCATGGCATAGCTCCAGCACCGTGTGTATAGCCCATTAACCTATCTTCTGGTCATGTCTAAGGTTCTTGTTTCTGACTCAATTGATCAAGCTGGCATTGATATCCTTTCCCAAGTTGCTGAGGTTGATTTCAATCCGAATCTATCACCGGAAGAACTATTGACAATTATCCCAAACTATGATGCTCTGATGATTCGCTCTGGAACCCGCGTTACCCAAGAGGTAATTGAGGCGGGCAAGCAACTCAAGATCATCGGTCGTGCTGGTGTTGGGGTTGATAACGTCGATATCCCAGCAGCAACTCGTAATGGAATTGTAGTGGTTAACTCTCCGGAAGGAAATACTATAGCTGCAGCCGAACATGCCCTGGCGATGATGCTAGCCCTATCTCGCCATATCTCTGATGCCAATCAGTCAGTTAAAAGCAATAAGTGGCAGCGTAAGCTTTTTATTGGGACAGAAGTTTACAAAAAAACCCTTGGTGTAGTTGGTTTGGGTAAAATTGGCTCCCATGTAGCAACTGTCGCTCGAGCAATGGGAATGAAGTTGCTGGGCTATGACCCCTTCATTTCCGTAGAACGGGCGGAACAACTAGGCTGTCGTTTAGTCGAGATGGATTTGCTGTTGCAGGAGTCTGATTACATCACACTCCATATCCCCAAAACTCCAGAAACTGCTCATCTGATTAATGACGAAGCCATTGCTAAGATGAAGCCAACTGCCCGAATTATCAACTGTGCCAGAGGAGGCATTATTGATGAACAAGCTCTGGCTAAGGCACTAAAAGAGGGTAAAATTGCTGGTGCAGCATTGGATGTTTATGAATCAGAACCACTAGGAGAATCCCCCTTGCGTGAATTGGGGAAAGAAATCATTCTGACCCCCCACCTAGGGGCATCTACCGCAGAAGCCCAAGTTAATGTTGCTGTTGATGTAGCCGAACAAATTCGGGATGTCCTCTTAGGGTTACCCGCCCGTTCAGCAGTTAATATTCCTGGATTGTCACCCAATGTGATTGAAAAACTCAGACCATACATGGAGTTGGCAGAAACTCTGGGTAAGCTAGTTGCTCAACTGGCGGGGGGACGCATTGAATTACTTGATGTCCGATTACAGGGAGAGTTAGCTACCAACGAAAGCCAGCCCTTAGTAGTTGCTGCCCTCAAAGGCTTACTTTCCCAGGCACTGCGAGAGCGGGTAAACTATGTGAATGCATCCATTGAGGCAAAAGAGCGGGGCATTCGGGTCATTGAAACCAGGGATGCTTCGATGCGAGACTATTCTGGGTCCATACATCTATCAGCCACCGGTTCCATGGGGAAACATTCTGTAACGGGTGCTCTGTTAAATGATGGGGAAATCCACATTACCAGTATCGACGACTTCCCGATTAATGTTCCTCCCACTCACTATATGTTGTTTACCCTACACCGGGATATGCCGGGAATTATTGGTAAAATTGGCTCTCAGCTGGGTAGTTTTAATGTCAATATTGCCAGTATGCAGGTGGGTCGCAAAATTGTGCGGGGTGACGCAGTTATGGTTCTTAGTCTAGATGACCCCTTACCGGAGGGAGTTTTAACAGAGATTATGAAGGTGCCAGGGATCAGGGATGCTCACACGGTAACTTTATAAGTTAACTACTGAATACGTTCAGTACTGAATACGTTCACTATTGAGTGCTGAGTGCTGGGTGCTGAATATGGGGAAAAGGTTATAGGTACAAACAATCTTGATCCTTAAGTTTAGACCACGTACCTCTCCCTGCTGACTCCCCACTCTTAAACTCAGCACTCTCGACCTCGGAACTAAAATATGGCAAACAGCTGGTGGGAAATTCAAATTTTGTGCGACTCTGCCTTAGAGGATTTAATCTTTTGGCGACTAGAAAAGTTTGGTTGTCGAGGAATGTCCAGCCAGCTTAAGGGACATTCTCAACTAGTGCTTGCTCACTTACCCCAAATACAAGCACAGCTGTTGGATCTCGCAGCCCTTGCCCTTTGGGTAAATCAGGATGCCCTGACTGTAGGGCTGCCAGTACCCATAACTCGGTGGCACCTGATTGATGAGGAAGATTGGGCAAGTAGTTGGAAACAATACTGGGAACCCCAAGAAGTTGGCGATCGCTTTTTGATATATCCTGCCTGGCTACCCTTACCAGACCCTTCCGAACGGATCTTGTTACGCCTTGATCCTGGAGCAGCATTTGGCACAGGTACCCATCCCACCACTCAGTTATGCCTGGAAGCATTAGAGATGCGTCTCGGCTTCGGTGATCAGGAGAATGTGGTAGTGGATATTGGCTGTGGTTCGGGAATTCTCTCCATTGCCTCGGTGTTGTTAGGGGCTAAAAGGGTCTATGGCGTGGATATTGACCCCTTAGCAGTGGGTGCTGCCCGCAACAACCGCTCTCTTAACAACATGTCTGACCAGGATCTGGTGATAGAACAGGGTAGTCTAGAAACCTTGTCTAAGCTTACTAATGGTGAACCAGTAGATGGCATCCTCTGCAATATTCTGGCAGAAGTAATTATTGATTTAATTCCACTAATGAATGCTATAGCGAAACCCACCAGCTGGGGAGTTATCAGTGGTGTGTTATTAGATCAGGTGAAACCGATTGCTGATACCTTAGAACAAAATAACTGGATTGTCGCCACCCTCTGGAAGAATCAGGATTGGTGTTGTTTTAATATTCGGCGTTCTTGATTAGTTATATTAGTCATTCTTCATGCAAGTTGTTGGATCGCGAGTTGGATGCGGGTGCCCACTGTTACATCGGTTTCAGTCTTGAACATTTGCGCTAAATGAGTTTTGATAGTCTCAGCCAGATCCGGATAGGTGACCACTACAGCAGTAGCTAGACCTTGCAATCCTACTACGGAAGAATAACGAACTACCCATTCTGAGTCTTGGCAGGTTAGCAGTAGTGTTTTAAAAGCTTGCTCTTGGGCAGCAGGAATTTTATCTTTAGGCATATCCTTCCAGTCCAGATTGCCGAGACCTTTTGTCGCAGCTCGACGGACGCTCATAGAAAAGTCAGTTTCAGCAGCTTCGATTAACGTATCGAAGGCTCTAGGATCGCCAATTCCTGATAGTGCGCGGATTGCCCAGGCTCTACCTCCGTAGTTATAGTCATCAATTAGGTTTAGCAATTGCGCTACTGCTGTTTTCCCGAATCGCACTATTCCACCGGCAGCTAATTCTGCTGCACCTGGGTTATTGTAGCTAAAAACTGCAATTAAAGTCGGGATTGCCGCTTCTATATGGGCATTAGCCAGGATTCTCACTGCTTTTACTAAACTATAGGCAGAATCTGCCTCTTTCACAGCTCGAATTAATTCTTGCTCTCGGGTTGTATTGGTCATGCAGGGGTCTAAGGTTAAAGAATGTTTGCCCTAGGCGTTCCCTAGTGGTAGGTTTAAAGTAAAAGATAAAAGGATCAAAAGCCACAAGTGTTAGACTAATAGTTAGATAAATGCTTAGATAAATGCTTAGATTAAATTATTTTCAAATTGATATGGGTGCGGCTCTTTTAAAAAGACAAAGAATAAGGTTTAGACAGGTATAGCAA
>WTKN01000221.1 GCA_011524395.1 Moorena sp. SS36440bin_2 | reverse complement strand
CTCAGGTGCGACCCGTGGCGAATTTAATAATTAGATGCGGAAAGCGCACCATTACGGTCTTGGGGGGAACCCCCACTCGCGCTTTGCATGGCTGACAGGTGCGGACACAGGTTCCGCACACAGACCCAAAACCAAGACCGCGCTACATTGCTTACCAATCTTTTGCTCTGAAAGCTATTTTCCTAGCACCGTGCTATTGACTTTATTGAGTTAATATGCGTTCCAGATGACTTGTGCAGTTTCTTCGATAGGCTAAAGAGAACGATAAATCTGTGAGGACTGGGTTATGACTCAGGAATTAATCGATCTCAGAATAAGTATCCTAGAGGGACGCTACGCAGATGCCTTAGCAATTGTAGATGATTTGGAACAGATGACTAAACGCGCAACTCTGCATCAGATTGAATCCTATTTAAATAAGGCATTAATTAACTTGATTAAAAACCAAGTAGAGGAGCGTTTGGCAAATTCTTGGGCAGCTTCAATTCGTGATTTCATTCGGGAAATCCAAAAACTGAATCTCAAAGATAACCAAAAATCTTATACTATCAATGCTGATCAATGGGATTCATTGATTGACAATGAACTAGAGGCAGCAATTTCCACGGCGAGTGTGGAGGTTCTCAATGGTGCCTATACTCCAGCTCAACTTTCAAAACTAGTAGATAGAGCTCAGCTGAGGCAAACAACTCAAGATTTGTTGGCTTTGACATACCTCCATTCAAAAAAGGATTTACCTTTATTTATTAATGACTATTTAACTCAATTACCAGGAGGTTATTATTGGAACCAAGATATACAACTATAAATCGAGTTATTCACAATCGACAATACCTATGACTTCCCTTCCTGTCTTGATGCAGTCGCGAATGGGGGGGATCCCCAAGACCGCGCTACCGCGCTGCATCGCTGTTAAGGATTTGTGCGAACGCGCCCCGCGTGGCCTACGGCCAATCGCATTTTCACCACAATCACTGCATCAATGGTCAGTAATTTTAGTTCAGATGAGGATTCACCTGTTAAAACTACCCAGAGAATTGTCTTACAAAACGTCAGTTGGCAGACGTACAAGGCGCTATTGGCAGACTTAGGAAATCATCGAGCCTCGCGTCTTGCCTATGCTCAAGGAATGCTAGAAATCACGATGCCCTCAGATCGCCATGAGACATACAAGCAGCTGCTAGAACGGATGGTGAATACCTTAACCGAAGAACTGAATCTTCGGGTCAAAGGGTTTGCTTCTACAACCCTGAATCGGGAGGATTTAGAGCATGGTGCAGAACCTGACTCTTGCTACTACATCGGCAATGTTGACTGTATTCAAGGCAGGACAGTAGATTTAGCCACTGATCCTCCACCAGACTTGGTGATTGAAGTCGATATTACCAGCTCATCCAGTCGGAGATTTGGGATTTACAAGCAGATAGGAGTGCCTGAAGTTTGGCGTTATATAGGACAGACTGTAGAAATTTACCGGCTGCAAAATGGAGACTATGTTCGTTGTCAGGACAATTTCACCTTTGATATTCTCTCTGTAGAGATTATCAATCAGTTTTTGCAGCAGGCAGAAACCCAGGATGACACTACGATGATTTTAGCTTGGCGTAAATGGGTCAGAGAAAATCTACCAGAGGATTAACGTTGCGGCTAAAGTATTTGGTTTTTAGGCGTTTGAGAATACTATATTCAGCAACGCCTTAATGAGGATTATTAAGGCGTTGCTACTCCCTTACTTGAGCCATACTAGTGATTAAAATAAAGCACGATTAGGGCGCTCTTGCTCATGGCCTAATCAACCGTTGGTGGAGATCAAGAATCTTTGTCCCATTCAACACCTTCTTTCTTGGCCTCGGTAACAGCACGTTCTAGAAGGTAAGCAGCAAGGTTTGATAGAGGCCGTCCATCGTAATCAGCCCATCGCTGTAAATCGTCTGCAATCCGGTCTGGTAAGGTTACTTGTATACGTTTGCTCATAATCTCTATTATAAGTTCACCTGTTAGTTGATGTCAAATTTTACCTTATTTGTACTTAAAATGTATCTTTTATATACATAATAGTATACTATTGATGTAATTACCAGCAAGTTTCCTATGGTAGAAACAGTTAGAGACAAAAGCGATCAGCCTCCTAGCTATCAGCAAGCCTTAGACGAATTCGGCATCACACAACTGTTGTCCCATTTGAAGCACTACGGCGATGCCGACTTCAATGCAGAGTCAATGGATATAGAAGAACCAGAACTAAACACTCTAGCTACCGTCCTAATCCAGCACCTAACTGAGAATCTGACCGGAAAACTGATAGCCAGTTATTTAAATACCATCCGCCAGGTAGACTCAGATCTACTGTTTGACCCCATTAAAACAGAAATTGCGCCACCATCAATAGACCCCCCAGCTACTTGGAACCCTACAGCAACACCCCGTTATCAAACAGGTTCACCCATTAGGTGGCGACCTCTAAACGGTCAAATGGACTGGGGTGTTGTGATTGGATTCTTCTACGCCTACGCCAGGCATCAACGCCAATGGGCAATTTGCTACCTGATCTGGCTTGACAAAGACTCCCCTAGTG
The DNA here is from genome assembly GCA_011524395.1 of Moorena sp. SS36440bin_2. Classification (GTDB taxonomy): domain Bacteria; phylum Cyanobacteriota; class Cyanobacteriia; order Cyanobacteriales; family Coleofasciculaceae; genus Moorena. The sequence goes on along the minus strand of WTKN01000221.1, from coordinate 9,641 downwards.
CGGCTTGGATCGTTGCTGACACCGCTTGGGAAGAAGACATTGAACCTCGGCATCCTAAGGGTAAGCTAACAACCAACTATAAAGATTCCTATTCTTGGACTTGCACTGAGGCTGTTGGCCCTCGAAATTATTTGAAATCACCCAATGTACTACGAACTCCCTCTGGGAGATACCGTTTCGACGATCAATATAGAACCCCTCCCCGGACTCTAACTCAACGAGAGCAAGATCTAATTGAACTCTACAGCAACTGCCAACTGGGTATGACTCCTAGACAATTCTATCATAAATGGGATGTGAATTACGAACAAATCGCTAGTATCTGCTCGCGCTCAACTGCCACCGTTCAGCGCTGGTTTTCCAGCGGTCACAACTATCGCCGTCCCCAGCCAATTGATTTGCGCCATCTTGCCCTAATGGATTTTCTCTTGGAGCATTTTGAGGAGATTCCCCAGGTAATTAGGAATTTGCTATGTCCTTATCATCAACAGCAAATCGGGGATGGGTAATGGTTATATCAAGTCTGCTTGAATACCCATAATTAACGGAAGAGGGTCGGAAGTGTGGGAAGTCTGGGGAAATGGGGAGATGGGGGAGATTTTTATTAAGCGTGATTTGCGCGGTCTTGGGGAGGCAGCGCGGTCTTGGGGAGGCAGCGCCTTCACGCGGGGGTTCCCACGGGGCAAACAGCGGTGCGGACGCAGGTTCCGCACACAGAACCATGCGCCACTCGCTATTGCCGTGGTTTCCCCCACTCGCGCTTTGCATGGCTGACAGGGTAATTATCCTGAAATGATATTAATAGCTAACAGATAACGGAAGCTTTTTGATTTAAATCGGCAATTTGGCAACACAGCATTCTACTGTAGCTGCTTTTATAGATAGGGTCGGAGGGTTGGACATCTATACAAGCAGATCAACTGCAAGCAGACTTTTCAGGTGATCTCACCACGGTTAGATCATCCTAGACAGTAGAGGCGCTAAAAGCACTGTCTTGAAGTGTTCAACTGCTTAAGGTTCTAACGGCTATAACTGTAGTTTTATAACTGTAGGTTTAGTCAAAGAGATTTAATCTATTTATCAAAATTATCAGAATAATCAATCAAACATGATGGAGCAGGGTGTTATGACCTACCGTGATCGACTAAGCCCATGGTGTATTATCAAGCCACTTCCTAAAATGCAGCGAATTATTGTCGCTCGCTTTCGTCGCCGAACTGACGCTGAGGCTCATCTACAAGTTCTGCGCAGACTGATGCCTGACATGAAATATATACTCATTTTTGACCGAGACCCGGAGCAAGAGGAAATTAATACACTAAGCGCTAAAGCGACAGTGTAACAAACAATACAAAGCTATCAGCTATCAGCTATCAGCTATCAGCAATTCGCCTAGCGTGGTCTTTGGCCAAGGCTGACGGCACCTCAAGTAGCGTGAGCTAAAAGCTCACGGCTGACGGCTGTTCGCACAGCGTGCGCGTAGCACATATGCTTACGAATACAGTAACATCGCTTGTAAGACCTTATTAGTGATCAACTTAACCTATAGCTGAGGTTTTTTGGAATAGGATTTAACTGTAGTGAACTCAATAGTATAGCCTTGACGCATCGGTTTGGTTGGTCTTTAGAAGAGCGAGATCCAGAAGTAATTGAATCCTATCTGCCCCAGTGGGAATGGTTTTATCGCTACTACTTTCGGGTTAAAAGTGATGGCTGGCAGCACATTCCTGAGAGTAAGGTGCTGTTGGTTGGTTCTCACAATGGTGGATTAGCTTCCCCTGATATGGTGATGATGATGTATGACTGGTTTCGCCGCTTTGGCACCCAGCGTCCAGTTTATGGTCTGATGCATTCCAATGCCTGGCAAATTTATCCAGACCTGGCGCAGCTAGCGGCAAAGATGGGGGCAGTCATGGCTCATCCCCAAATGGCGATCGCTGCTTTTCGTAAGGGAGCTAGTGTCTTAGTCTATCCAGGGGGTGCCCAAGATGTATTCCGTCCCTATAGCCAGCGTCATCAAATTCAATTGGCTGGACGTAAGGGCTTTATTAAACTGGCACTACGAGAAAAAGTTCCTATAGTTCCGATTATATCCAACGGTGCCCATGATACCCTGATTGTCTTAGGTGACTGCTATGAACAGGCACGACAACTCCATGAGTTGGGGATGCCCTGGTTATTTGGTCTTGACCCACAAGTTTTCCCAATTTATCTCGGTTTGCCTTGGGGATTGGCGATTGGTCCTCTACCCAATATACCCTTGCCCATACCCATTACAACTCGTGTTTGTCCTCCGATTGTTTTTGAGCATTATGGTCGTGTTGCTGCTCGGGATCAAGATTATGTTGATGCTTGTTACGAGCAAGTTTCTACTCAAATGCAATCTGAGCTAAATGCTTTGGTTGCTGGATTATGAGTAACAGTGCCAATTTTAGAGTGTAATTAGCATTTAAATTTTAGAGATTGAGTTTTTGATTTAATGCTCCCTAAATTAAGACTTACCCCTAACCCAAGGTTGTTAATGGTCAAGTCAAACTTGAATTACCTAACAATTAGTATTAGTCCAAGGGGAGCATTAATCACTCGGTGACTCTTCCTTGGTAGTTATCCCGGCAAACCCTCAAAATTTCCTGGTCACCATCACTAATAGAACTAATTGGTTGATATCCTTCTAGTCCAACCTTGTAAGGATAAGTCATAGCGCTATAGCGATGGTCAAGGATTAGCTGTTGACCAACTGCAGCAATGGTTGAACGTTGTTGACGGGCAATGGTATGGGACAAAGCGGTTTGGTTGTAGGGATCAATAACCGTCAAATTCATTTGTTTTGAATCTAGGGTGCCGTAAAAACAGCTATATTCTGACTGAGGCATATATACCGCACCAAGCACGTTGCCCTGATCCGCTTCAAATACTAGATATTCTTTACCGATCTCTCCTGGTTGTGAGGATTCACCATAGAGGTAGATGCCATCATCAGGCATTGATGCATTTGGACTGGTTGCTTGAGTGTACGCTCTACCTGTAGTATCAATGGCTTGATCTGGCCGTTGAGGTGCTGCTGTTGCTATAGTTGATGAGGTAGTTACCAATCCTATGGTTAGCAATAGCCTTGTCAGGGGTAGTTTTCTAATATTTAGCAGTTGATGTGCTGACAAGAACGATCCAGTTAATTGGTTAAGCATCATACTTACCCCCTTTTAAAAAAAAACTGTAATACACCCTAAGCAAAAATTCTGAGAGTTTAGAGCATCAACTCATGAAGCCATAATCAATCAGAAAAAGTTAATTTTTCCTAAACCAGAGTTATGTTAACTCTTGAGGTTATAATCCTATTTAAGCCTAAACTAGGCTTTGGTTTGTTCCTTTGTTGAACGGTTTATCAACTGTCACAGTTGGCGCTGGTCATAGCCGGAAATTTTGCTGAAGCTTGACTACCAGCGTTCACACAGCTAGTTGACCCTTGCTCTAAGCAACTATGAGCGACTGCATCAAGACAGTGACCTTTTGCTGAAATAGGTGAATCTAGACTCATCTTTTATTCAACCCTTAGAATAATTTTTCGTCCAGGTTAACTTACAAATTGCTTCTTAAATGGCTCCCCCAGGTTTTTTACCTCCTCACTCTCCCGTTTTGATGTGAAAATTTTGTGAAATTATAGGTTAACTTAATACAGTGAATGTAAGTTTTACTCCCACTATAGAAATACTCCAAAGGTAAGAACAGAGATTTCGGGGTTTTTTACATTTCTTTACAAAAAAATAAGTGGTAACCGTTTCTGGCTACCACTCATGCTTGGAAGACATTCAACCATTAGCTAGCTAGCGATGTACTCCCGGAAATTAGCATGGCGACGCCGTAGCTGTGCTAAGGCTTGATGCTCTAACTGGCGTACCCGTTCACGACTGAGGTTAAGTCGCTTACCCACTTTAGCCAGAGATAGCTCTTTGCCATCCTCTAACCCAAAGCGTAGCGCTAGCACTTCCCGCTGTTGGGGGGTAAGTTCTGCTAACAGCAGATTTAGGTCTTGCCGCAAGGACTCCTGAGTGGTGTAGTTAACCGGTGTTAGACCATCATCTTCTAGCAGCTCAGACAGCTCTGTGTCTTGGTTATCTCCGACGCGAACGTCGAGAGAGATGGGTTGACGAGCAATGCTCAAATATTCCCGAATCTGAGCTGGTTCTAATTCCAACTCTTTAGCAATTTCGGTGGGAGTAGCATTGCGACCTAGGGTCTGGGATAGCTCCCGTTGTACTTTCTTAATTTTGTTGAGCTTTTCAGTAATGTGGATAGGCAGCCGAATTGCACGAGCTTGCTGAGCGATCGCACGGGTAATCGCTTGCCGAATCCACCAATAAGCGTAGGTGGAAAACTTGTAGCCCCGGGTTGGGTCAAATTTCTCAACCCCTCGCTCTAAGCCCAAGGTACCTTCTTGGATTAAGTCCAAGAATTCCATGTTGCGCTTCTGATACTTCTTAGCGATCGCTACTACTAGGCGCAGATTCGCTTCAATCATCTTGCGCTTAGCTCGAGTACCTTGGTCTATGGCTTTTTTCAGTTCTGCTTCGGTCTTATTAATGGACGAAGCCCACTCTTCATTTGTCGATTCGCGCTCTAGCTCCTGTTCCAAGGTGCCTTTTGCCTCTAAAAGTGCCATCATTTGCTGCACTTGTTTACCATAAACAATTTCTTGCTCATGGGTCAGCAGAGGTACGCGACCGATCTCATGAAGATAGGTACGAACCATATCTGCTGAGAAGGTAGGCTTGGTAGGCTTGGTAGTTTTGGTTTTGGTTTTAGAAGTGGGCATGGGTGAGTGGTGACTCCAAAAACAAGCAGTGTAGTAGATTCTGTTGCGGATGTTTACTCCATCAAGTAACTACAATCTCTTTCCGTTGAGATCCGCAGCGCCATGGATTGCATTACATTTATTACAAAAGGTCTTAACCACCTACCTCCTTCGTTAGAAAGAGATTTAACGGTAACATTGACGCTGTATACTAAGTCAAGTTTTTCTAGGTTTTGTCTGGGGTTTTCCCCAGTAATGGTACTCCTACAAGTTGACCAGGCACGCTTAGCTCATACTCTTGGGGCCTTGGTGTTTTACCCGCAACCAAATCGCGCGATGTGGGATTGAGGGCAAGAGATGTTTCATCTGCCGCTGCCCCCCTGTAGCTATATAAGTATTTATAGGTGATATATACTTATATATAAGTTATTTACAGATTGGTTTTATACAGCGTCCGGAGGTTTGTCTAATCGAGCACTTACTCCCGTAGTAGTTTCCTACTACTCTGGCAGCAACCCGCCTCCCGCAGGTGGTTTGAGCTCTTTATGTTAATCCCCTTTAGTAAGGGTTAACTATATGGTTAACCAGTTTGGGATTAAGTTGAAGTCATTATGATTTCAACTTAGCCCCATTGTATTACATATTTAGACCCCGGTAAAGCTGAAAAGGTTCAACAATTGTTTGCCTTGAGGAAAAAATCGCAATATCATAGGGATACGGTGCGTGGATTACATCGGTAGGACATCGGACCATGGTAGTGCTTTGGAGATAAAGCCTCAGGTATACCCTCCATTAAAATAATCACCCAATAATCAGGAAATAGATAGATACAACGAAGTGAGATAACCGAACTGATAGGGGTCGTGATGTCTAGACACGCGCCATTAACTGCCACTGCTAATTGAAGAGTTGGAAGTAATTGGTTGGAGTTGGCTAGGGGGAACTTACCTAACTATAAAATTAAGAAAGATCCACATCCGACCAACTAGCACAAGCGAGAAAACACTTTGCCACACACGATTGTTACCGATACTTGCCAAGGAATTGCTGATTGCGTTGAATGTTGCCCAGTCGCGTGCATTCATCCAGGACCAGGGAAAAATGCCCTGGGGAGTGACTGGTACTGGATTGACTTTTCTAGCTGCATTGACTGTGGCATTTGTGTCGAAGTCTGTCCAGTAGAGGGGGCAATTATACCAGAAGAGCGACCGGATTTGCAGAAAACGCCCTAATTTTTTGGGATCATGCTATTGGTGTGACAACTGTCGAAAAGCTAAACCCATAAAACTTGGGGATTGTAGAGTGTTGAAAAATAGTTCAAAAATTTCTCCCCTACTCCCCTGGTTAACAGGATTAAAACTTAATAAAAACTTAATAGTAAAACTCACTATTAAAACTCGATACCAGGTTGTGCTTTAATCCCCTGCTCTTTTAAAGGATGCTTGACTAAGGTCATCTCTGTGACTAAGTCAGCTCGTTCAATTAGGGCGGCTGGTGCTCCCCTACCGGTTAAGATGACATGGGAATCAGTGGGTTTTTCCTCTAGTCCAGCCAAAACCTGCTCAATGGTTAAATAGTTGAGTTTCAAGGCTATGTTAATCTCATCCAATAGCACTAGCTTAATGTCAGGGTTACGGATAAACCCTAAGGCGGCATCCCAGGCGGATTGGGCTTTTTCGATGTCTCGCTCTCGATCTTGAGTCTCCCAGGTAAAGCCTTCCCCCATGGCATGGAACTCTAATTGAGGGGGATTGTTATCAGTGCCTACTGTCCAGTGCTCTAAGGCAGCTTTTTCGGCGGGTTCCCAAGCACCCTTAATAAATTGTACAATCACAACTCGGTAGCCATGACCAAGGGAACGCAAGACCATGCCTAAGCCAGCTGTGGTCTTGCCTTTGCCGTTGCCAGTGTTAACCACAATCAGCCCTTTTTGTTTGGAGGCTTTAGCTAGGCGTTGTTCCTGTATCTCTTTGCGTCGCTGCATTTTTTGTTGATATTGCGATCGCGTTAGCCCAGTGCCAGAGGAATCAGGGGTGTTGACCGATTCTAGACCTTGGTTGGAATCAGTGGCAGACTTGATTGTGGTATTCATGGGTTTATGATCAATTCATTTTAAGCGACTCTTTAGCATACAGCATCAAAGACTGTAATGTTTATATTGCTATCTCTGCCAACACCAACAAACTTATGGTATCCCCAAAACAGAGGAGTGCTGCTGATAAAGCTATCCCACACCAGCTGACGCGATCGCATAAAAGTCCTGTAAAAATCCCAAATAAAATCTTAATTGGGGTGCTTTTGGCCTTACTGTCTTGCCTAATTTTATCGTTTCAGAATATAATCATATATGTAATCTTTAATCAATCTTGGCTCTTTGGTATACAGAATGTTCAAGTGGGAGGCCTGGTGGCTCCTGGATTTGGCAACTCCTTACTGATTCTGTGGCTAAAGATGCTGGTAGTAGTACCGTTGATGGCATTTGTGGCTAGGTTACTCTACCCATCGGTGTGGCGAGATATTAGGCGTTGTGCTCTCTCGGGTGACTTGCCTTTATTTGGCCAGGTGGTGGCGAGTAGCTTCTTTTTATTTTTATCCCAAGTGCTAATATACCTATCATTAGGTCTTATTCAACCAGGGGTAGCAATCACGATTTTTTTTATATATCCTATTGTGACGGTAATCTTGACAGGATTGCTGTTTGGTAATCGAACACATCTTCCCTTAGATCTATTTAGCCCACATCTAGTTCGCCAACACCTAGTTCGTGCTCTAGTAATAGTTGGTGTTGTGGGTGGAGCGTTGCTTATTTCCCTACCTAGTATTCTAGCTAAGGAGCCTGATTCTGCATTGGGAGTTATAGCTGCTGCTGGTGCGGGTTTGAGCTTCGCTGTTTACATTATACTGACCCAAGTCAGCGCTAGAAAGCTCAACCCTATTCCTTATAGCTTTATTAATTTTACATTAATTTTGGTATTTTCTAGCCTGAGCTTATCATTTCCCCTAGATCAATCCTGGCGCTTTTTTGCTGAACCCACCCAAAGAATGGCTGTATACCTCAGCTGTCTGGGGTTGGGGGTGATAACATTAGTGAGCTATCTGGTGCAAAACTTTGCCATCAGGCTCATTGGTGGGCGTCCAGCTGGGATTATCGGGTCAACAGCACCAGTGTTAACTACCGTCTTAGCCGTGGGGATTATTCAACAAGGTTTAGGGTTACAGGAAATTATCGGATTGTTTCTGGTAACGTTAGGTGTGGTAACCCTAAGTATGGAAAAATTGCGGCATCAGAGTTGGAAACGATCACAGTAAAGAAAAAATTAAGCGTAATTGGATATTGACCAACGTGGCACAGGTTATTCTGGAAAACGTTTATAAAAGTGTTCCCGCCCGCAAAGGGGATACTGTTGTTGCACCAGTAACAACGGAACCTAAAGTGACAAATAAAGAAGAGTCACCAAGCCTTGAAGGAGAAAAGTCTGCACAGACACCTAAAACCCTTAATATCTTGCGGCGCATAAATCTGGAAGTCAACGATGGCGAGTTTATGGTGCTGGTTGGTCCTTCAGGCTGTGGCAAAAGTACTCTATTGCGGATCATTGCTGGACTAGAGGAGTTGACTGCGGGCAAAATTTGGGTGGGGAACAGACAAGTTAATGATTTACCACCCAAAGAACGAGACATCGCTATGGTGTTTCAAAATTATGCCCTCTATCCCCATCTGAGTGTCTATGAAAACATTGCCTTTGGACTCAGACGAACTGGCTATGGGCAATTCAACATGGCAGAAGACTCTAATGGTAACTCTAATAGTGTGCATTGGGGAAAGAATCTGCCACCACAAGTCAGGCAAGGGCTTGTGGCTACAGGCATGTTGAATGGGGAAGTTCGCTCAAATCTGGAAAATGTTTTAACTACAATGACGCGATCGCTTCCTCGGGAACTGCGATACCTGTCCGAACGAGAGAAAAAGATTGATCAGCAGGTTCGCAAAGTAGCTAAGTTGCTACAAGTAGAACACTTGCTGAATCGCTTGCCAAAGCAGCTGTCTGGGGGACAAAAACAACGGATTGCTCTGGGACGGGCAATTTCCCGTAATCCCCAGGTGTTTTTAATGGATGAACCCCTGTCTAATTTGGATGCTAAACTCCGAGCAGAGACTCGCAGCCAAATTGTGAAACTACAGCGGCAGTTGGGTACAACTACGATCTACGTTACCCACGACCAAACGGAAGCGATGACTATGGGGGATCGGATCGCGGTGATGAAAGACGGTCGCATCCAACAGATTGCTGCCCCTCTAGAAATATATAATCAACCCGCTAACCGGTTTGTGGCGGAATTCATTGGTTCACCACCGATGAATTTTATCCCGGTTCAGGTGAAAGCCCCTCGGGTAGTGTGTAATTCTCAGTTCCGCCTGACCCTTCCAGAAGTTTGGGAACCCATACTGCACCAGTATGATGGTCAATCCTTAACTTTAGGAGTTCGTCCGGAACATATGAGTATCAGTGCTCCTGCTCCCAAAAATTTGGTGGTTACCGTTGATCTAGTGGAAGCCCTAGGGAACGATACTTATCTATCTGTGAGTATCCCTGAAGACTCTAGCCCTCTTCAGGTCAGAGTGCCACCAGATAAAATTGTCAGAATAGGTGACGAAATTTGGCTGTCTATAGACCCAGAGAAGATTCATTTATTTAACCCCCATGATGGGATGGCAATTCCTAAGTCTGATAGCTAAGTCGTAAGTTCGTAGGGTGCGTTAGGGACGGGCGAGCCCTGATTTTCTTGGTAGCCAGTGTTAAAACAATCCGTCCCGTAACGCACCACCCAAAGGCCTGACTAGACTTTGCCC
>WTKN01000401.1:11740-12261 GCA_011524395.1 Moorena sp. SS36440bin_2 | reverse complement strand
GAATCGGGAATCGGGAATCGGGAATCGGGAATCGGGAATCGGGAATCGGGAGTAGAGGGCAGAAAATTGACTGTAGCTCATCTAGAAATTATCAGACTCATTCGGAGATTTTTTTAGGGTTATGCTATATCAGCAAGACTTTTGATTATCTACACAACATACTATAGCAGTAAATCTCACTTATAGGTCATAAAAACGCAGTTTTTTTGTTAAAATAAATAACCATAATTACTTACTTAGTATACTTATCAATATTGTTTAAATATAATCGAAAATTGTATGGCTGATCAAACGCTGCTCAATTAAAAATTATTCGGTAAATAATTTTTAATTCCTTTTGAATGACGCGATCATCTAAATTGTTAATTCCTGGATCACGTTGGTTCTATCGAACTAAGGTAAATCCGTTTAATAACATTATTTATAGTAAAATTGTTTGTTGTAGTTTGTCTTTTATACAAAATTAATTAAAAATTCACTATATAGCGTTTATCCTACTTATGAGGTACAATTCTTTCCCA
>WTKN01000401.1:0-11640 GCA_011524395.1 Moorena sp. SS36440bin_2 | reverse complement strand
ACTCCCGATTCCCAACTCCCGATTCCCAACTCCCGATTCCCAACTCCCGATTCCCAACTCCCGATTCCCGATTCCCGATTCCCGATTCCCTACTCCCAATTCCCGATTCCCTTAAATGATTATTCAAACCCTACCTAAAAACGTAGTTCATCTAATTGCTGCTGGGGAAGTGATTGATTCAATAGCCGCAGTGGTGCGAGAACTGATCGAAAATTCCCTTGATGCTGGGGCAACTCGGATTACCGTTTCCCTGTGGACTGAGCAATGGCGGGTACGAGTGGCAGATAATGGCACAGGGATGGAGGTCAAGAATTTGCAAAAAGCGGCTTTTGCCCACAGTACTAGCAAAATCTCTAGTAGTGATGATCTGTGGAAGATTACTAGTTTGGGATTTCGTGGGGAAGCGTTGCATAGTTTGGCCGCTGTGGCAGAGTTAGAAATTTTGAGCCGATGTCCAGGAAATAGTCAGGGGTGGCGAGTAATTTATAATTCCCAAGGTGAACTGCGTCAGATTGAAACTGCTGCGATCGCACCCGGTACGATTGTGATCGTGTCTAATTTATTTGGTAAGCTCCCCGTGCGTCGCCAGGGTTTACCGGCGATGGCACAACAGTTGCGTGCTGTCCAAACCATTATTCATCAACATGCTCTGTGTCATCCCAAGGTTAGCTGGCAAGTGGAGCAAAATGGACGTCCATGGTTTAATCTTTGTCCTGGTCATACTGCCCAACAGATTCTGCCTCAAATTATCAAGCAGTTAAAGGAAAGTGATTTGCAGCCGCTAACGGTAGAAGTGCCCATACCGGATTCCGCAACAGAACAACAACAGGATAAAACCACCAAGGGAAATATCGGAAATGGTTTGATGGAGCTAGTGTTAGGATTACCGGATCGATGCCATCGCAGACGTGCAGACTGGGTAAAGGTAGCGACTAATGGACGAATTGTGCGATCGCATGAATTGGAACAAACCATGATCACAGCATTAGCTCGAACTTTGCCTCGCGATCGCTATCCCATTTGTTTCCTGCACCTGCGGATTTGTCCGAGTCAAATCGACTGGAATCGTCATCCAGCCAAGACCGAAATTTACTTACACTCGGTATCTTACTGGCAAGAGCAAGTTGCTGAAGCTATCGAGCACGCTTTGCGGATCACCCCAGCCACTCTGCCAGAAGCGATTCACTCGAACAGGGTAAAACAGTTACTCAAAACATCGGAAGCTAGAGGAGGTTACACCACCAGTCGTTCAATTCAAGGGATAGCACCTACTCAAGAAATTACTGACAAAACTGATAGCAAAACCGATGATATTGGGCTAATTCAACTGCGAGCCGTGGCTCAGCTTCATAATATGTATATTGTAGCAGAGCATCCCACTGGTATTTGGTTAATTGAACAGCATATTGCCCATGAACGGGTGTTGTATGAAGAATTATGCGATCGCTGGCAGTTAGTCCCCTTAGAACCTCCCATCATTCTCCAGCAGTTATCCCCTAAGCAGGTTGAACAACTACAGCGCATTGGTTTCGAAGTTGACCCCTTTGGAGAAGAGCTGTGGGCAGTACGGAATGCACCAGAACTGTTGCGCGAGCGAGACGATTGTGCCAAAGCCCTATTAGAGCTGAGTCTAGGAGGAGACTTACAAACCGCTCAAGTAGCAACTGCCTGCCGCAGTGCAATTCGCAATGGTATCCCCCTGAGCTTGTCACAAATGCAGCAGTTATTAGATCAGTGGAAAAAGACTAGAAACCCTCGCACTTGTCCCCACGGGCGTCCCATTTATTTATCCTTAAAAGAGTCTGCTCTTTCTCGTTTTTTCCGCCGTCATTGGGTAATTGGAAAAAGTCATGGGATATAAGGAAGGGTTGGCAGGTTATAAAGTTATAGTAATCCGTTTCCCTACTCCCTACTACCATTAACCGATTAACTGTTGTCCATCTCTAGATACTTTTCCACTAACTCTAAAATCTTTTGCTCCTGGAATCCTTGGGCTAAATCTTTGAGTTTTTTAGCAAAGGGGATATATTTTGTATTCAGTTCTTCAAGATAAGTAGCTCGTTGGCGAATCTTTCTCATACTCCCGAGCATGGCTAATTCGTAGAGCACTTCCATTTCCTCTGGTGGCGGAATCACTAATGGTTGGTCAATTCTAGCTGTTGCTATGGTCTGTTGGGAGTCTTCTTCATAAATCCACTCTAGTTGCAAATACTCTCCCAATAATTCCAGCAACTGTTGCTCATCCACGGGTTTAGACAAAAAGCCTTGACAGCCGACAAGCTTACTTTTCTGTTGGTCTGTGTCTAACACGTTAGCGGACACCACAATAATTGGGATATTCTGCATTTGAGGTAGGGATCTCAGTTCTGCGATCGCTTCAAAGCCAGTTTTGACCGGCATGACTAAGTCGGTCAATATCAGGTCAGGTTGCAGCTGTTGAGCCAGTTCGATTTCCTCCTGGCCATTTTCTGCCATCACTATTTCAAAGCCCAACGGCTCTAGCATATTCTGCAATACAGCCCGATTTGCTGCTTTGTCTTCCGCTATTAATACCTTGCGCCGAGAGCCAATATAACCAACAATTTGCCCGAGGCTCTGTTGCTGCTGTGGTTGGTATGTTTCTACCAGTGGGAAGGTAACATCAAACCAGAAGGTAGAGCCAGAACCAAATTCGCTTGTCACTTGCAGCTTTGCTCCCATTAGCTCTACCAACTGCTTGGTAATTGCTAAACCTAAACCAGTGCCAGCAGAACGCCTTTGGGTATCTCCCACTTGTTCAAAGGGTTGGAAAATTTTCTGTAACTGTTCTTCGGTCATACCAACACCGGTATCAATTACTTGAAAACGAAGTTTTGTCTGTTGTGTTGTCTGTTGTGGTTGGTCAATTTTTGGGCCTTGCTGAATTGAAGTATGAATGGGCGTACCTTTGGTTTTGGTCAAGCCCCCTAAATCCCCCAACTTTGGGGGACTTTCAGAGTTTTGTTCCCCCCACAATTGGGGGGCTAGGGGGGCAACATCATACCCAGAATCAGCAACGGTTATTTTTGAGGGAGCACTAATCACCTTAACCTTTAACGTTACTTCACCATGGTCGGTGAACTTAACAGCATTACCTAATAGATTTAGCAGTACCTGTCGCAGTCGTTTCTCGTCAGCTTTAATACCATGAGGTAAGTTATCCTCAGGATTATATTGGAATAAAATATCTTTTTCCAAGGCTCGCATCCGGATAATACCTACCACACTGTCGATGAAACTTTGGAGGTGTAAATCCCTGGGGTAGAGTTCCATTTTGCGAGCTTCAATTTTAGATAGGTCTAAAATATCGTTGATCAGAGTTAACAAATGATTGCCGCTTTGCTCAATAATCGTTAAACCATCGATTTCCCTGGTGCCTAGGTCTCGGTTCCGCTTCAGGATTTGAGCATAGCCAAGGATACCATTAAGAGGAGTACGCAATTCATGGCTCATATTGGAGAGGAAATCACTCTTAGCTTGGTTAGCCGCATCGGCTTTTTGTTTAGCAGCTTTGAGTTGTTGATTAGACTCCGCTAGTTGAACGGTGCGTTCTTCTACTTTTTCTTCTAGGGTGTGGGAATAATCTTCTAATTGGCGATACAATAAGGAATTGTCTAAGGAAATAGCTGCTTGAGAAGTCAGCAGATTTAACACTTCTAATCGGTCTGGAGTAAAGGCTCCTGGAGTTAAATTATTTTCTAAATAGAGAATGCCGACCAACTTGCCCTGGTTTAAGATCGGACTACAGAGAACAGATTTGGGCTGACGGGTCTGTAGGTAAGGGTCCTTAGCAAAGTTGGAGTCAGCACCAGCATCATTGAGAACTAAATTCTCCCCAGTACGAGCCACATAGTTAATCAGGGCTTTAGGTAACTGCTCACTGGTGGCGACTGGGATTGACTGCAACCGAGTCTGGTCAACTGACTCAACATCAATAGTTGCTTCTATGAACAGTTGATGATCTCGTTGTAAAATTAAACAACCAAACTGCGCTCCAGCATTCTCTACTACAATTTCCATCAACTTATTGAGCAGATCCGCTAGGACGATTTCCCCAGAAATAGCTTGAGATGCTTTGACTACTGTGTTTAAATCCAGTATCAGGTCTGACCTAGTGCTGTTGGTAGTAGTATTGCTAATGGTTTGGGTTGAAGACACAGAAGACTGCTGGGTTCTTTTAACCAGTAAGTCGGGATACTTCTGTTCCAAATCTTCGACTTTACGTATTGCCCCCCAAAGCTGATAGCTATAGTGAGCTTTATTGAGGTAAATTTTAGCAATTTCTGATTTGCCTCGGCTTAACCAAAACTTAGCGGCTAATTCATTAGCTAGGGCTTGATTCTGGATAAACCCATGGTCTTCAGCGGAAGCGATCGCTTGGTCATATAACTCCATTGCCTCTAGATGCTGACCAGATACACGAGCCATCTCTGCTGCTACCAACAGATAGTTATGCTGGAAGTTCTCAGGACAGTTATCTGCCCAACGTTTCATTTGTTCTTGGTTGGTTAACAGCTGCTGCCAATAGTGCTTTTTATCAACCTCTGACGCCGAGGGGTAGAGACTAGCTAAACTCAGGGATTCGTAGAAATTTTTGATAGCCACCTGAAACTTACCGGTCAGCACAGCAATACCTTTTTCGGCTTTTTCTGAATAATCAAGGGATTGACTGGGTTGGTCATACCAATAAAAAAGTATAGATTTGAGGATGTAATAGTGGCAAAGGGCATAGTCAGCATCATGAGAGTGGCAATTTTCTAGATACTGGGATTCGGTGAGGTCTTCGATATCAAAGGAAAATCTATCGCTAGTTTTTCCAAAAAGGTTGTACAGAGCAAGCTTTAACGCCAAAATTGAATCTTCAGCTAAACGATTATGACTTTTTTGAACTAATCTTAAGTACTCAGGTAACTCCTCTAGAATTTTTGATAAGTTTTTGCCCCAATAAAAGGGATTCATTAATTTATAAATCAGTATATAACCGACAAACATAGCGTTTCCTGAAGCTAAAGCGGCCTGTAGTCCCTCATCTAAAATCTGCTCCGATTTGTTTAAGGGATTTACCCAAGGAAACACATTATTACCAAATACATAACAAGCCTCAGCCAGTTTATCTAATTGGTTAAATCTCTTACTCAAATTGAAACCAAGCCAGCCAACATCATAGCCGAATTTATAATCCCCTAACTCCATACCGACCAACATTCCGTAAGCTTGAAATCCATAGGCTGATTCAGCTAGCATACCATATTGGCAGGATAGCTCGACAATTTTACACGCTAAACACCAAAAATAGAATTTGTTTTCCTTGGTAATATAACAAGGAATTAGCAGTAAATCTAATAACTTAATTATCCTCTGTTGAGTCAAGTCTTTCACCTCTGGTTCATTCAGTAGAACACTGATGGCTTGACCCTGAGTTTTGTGGTTAATTTGTTGTCTAGCACGTTCTAAGTATACTGATATAGTCTTTAGCTCATGTTTTTCTGGCCAATCTAGTCCTAACAGACTGAGAGCTTTTTTTCCAATTTCAATTGCCCTATCTGCCTGGGATATCATGGTTTGGTGTCGAATACTTAACCAATAAATATCTGCCTTATCTACTACAGACTCTACCCGAGATAGGAGCAAGTTAATTAATTTGTCTGCCTGCTCGAAATTACTATCCAATTGCTCGGTCTCTGCCAGTTCCTTATGCAAACCATAGGTAACAGAGTAGTGAGTTTCCCAAGCATTATCCTCAAGATAAGCGATGCCTAGTTTAAAATAGTCTTTGGCTGCTTGATAAGCGATATTTTCCTGAGCTTTTTTACCCGCTTCTAAGTTTAACTGAGCCAAATCCGTTCTTTCTGTAGGATCTGCAATCGCATCTTGAGCTACGTTAAGATGATTGACCAGTTCAAACACCCTTTCTTCGCGCTCCGTCTCTGAGAGGTTACTGCGCAAAAGCCGTCCAATCCTCAGATGAACGTTGGTTTTATCCTCCTGATTGATTAACCCATAGGCCGCTTGTTGTACTCGGTCATGGAGAAATTTAAAATTGAGAATGACCAGTTGAGACTCGATAATTTCTTCATCACTAGTTTTCAGCTCAGATGTTGGTAACACGAATCCTTCTTGAATAGCACTCAGTAAATCCCTAAAGGTATCTGTTAAGGACTTTTCATACACAATGGACAGAGTAGTGAGGTTAAAATAATTTCCTATACAAGCCGCTAGTTGCAACACCTTCTGGGTAGTAGCTGGGAGTTTTTTGAGCTTCCTCACCATCAACTCTACTACATTATCAGTAATACCTAGCGCCTTAATTTCAGAAATATCCCACTGCCATTGAGCTTGATGTCCATCTTTAGGAGCCTTAAACCTTACTAGATTTTCATCGTAAAGTGTTTGGAGAAACTGGTTTACAAAGAAAGGATTTCCAGCGGTTTTATTAACCACTAATTTGGCTAATGGTATCACTGACTCTCCCTGAACTTGTAAGGTATCAGCAATGAGTTGATTGATCTGGTTTTCTTGTAAAGAAGCTAAGGTAATTTGCTCAAAGGTAACCCCCAATTCCTCCAGCTTATCTAGGGTTAGTATCAGCCCATGAGTAGCATTGACTTCGTTATCCCGATAAGCACCAATTAACAATAAGTACTCCGTTTCTTCATTAGTCATGATCAGCTCAATCAGCTTCAGTGTAGCGGTATCTGCCCACTGAAGATCATCAAGGAAAATCACTAGGGGATGGTCTTGAGCACAAAAGAGTTTGATAAAGTTCTGGAAAACTAAATTAAAGCGGTTTTGAGTCTGTGTAGGGGCAAGGGGTGCTACCGTTGGCTGTTTGCCAATGATTAGTTCTACTTCAGGAATCACATCGATGATCACCTGTCCATTAGGATTGAGTACCGCTAGGAGTTTTTCTCGCCACTGCTTAAGTTGCTCTTCTGGTTCACTCAACAGTTGTTGCACTAAACTAGAGAAGGCACTGACAATAGCAGAGTAGGGAATATTGCGCTGAAATTGGTCAAATTTTCCAGAAATAAAGTATCCTCGTTGCCTAGTGACCGGTTTGTAAATTTCCCGTACTAGTGCTGATTTACCAATGCCAGAATAACCACTGACTAGCATCATTTCAGTTCGAGACCGGGGATTGCTTAAATTTTGGACTGGTTTGGAGCTGAAGTTAGATGTTCGATGTTGTTCGTTGTTGCTAGTTGAGATCGCAGCGACTCGCTCAAAAGCAGCTAGCAGCATCTGGACTTCTTGCTCTCTACCATAGAGTTTCTGGGGAATGTGAAAGGTTTCCGAAATGTCTTGAGTACCTAGGGGAAATGGTGGGATTTTGCCAGTGGTCTGTAACTGCTTCAAACATTCTTCTAAATCCGCTTTAATGCCCCACGCACTTTGATAACGTTCCTCAGCGGTTTTTGCCATTAATTTTAGGACAATATCTGACAACAGTTGAGGAATCTGTGGAGAGGTTAAGGTTAAGCTCTGTTGTTGATGGGGAGGGATAGGTTGTTTAGCAAGATGACAATGGACTAACTCCATCGGCTCAGTAGTCTCAAAGGGGAGTTTGCCTGTGAGTAATTGATAGAAGGTAACCCCAAGGGAGTAGAAATCTGTACGGTAATCTAGGCAACGGTTCATTCTCCCGGTCTGCTCTGGGGAAATATAGGCTAATGTTCCTTCTAGAACATGGGGATTTTTTAAGGTGGGAGTTTCCCTGAGTAACTGGGTAGAAATGCCAAAGTCGATAAGTTTGATTTCCCCGGTATCTGGATTATAAATGATATTACTGGGATTAATATCTTTATGGATAATATCAACCCCATGAATCGCCCCTAAGCTATCGGTGATTTGGATAGCTAATCTTAAAAATTCCTCTAGGGTAAACTGGCGTTTAGTTAGCCAATTAGTTAAAGAGTATCCGCCAAAGTCCTCGAAGGTAATAATTAGCGTATTTTGATACTTATGCAAATCATAGGCTTTAATTACTCCGGTAAAATTTAGAGAGTGAATGAGTTGATATTCTTGTTTATATCTGGTCAACTCTGATTCGGTGGGATAATCCTGCTTGAGGACTTTAATAATCACCGATTGATGGTCATTATCTCTGATGCCATGATAAACGATTGAATTAGAACTTTCGTAAATTTGAGTATTAACTTGATAGCCGTTAAGAGTAATCATAGATAGCAGGGAATAGGGAACAGGGAATAGGGAAAAGGGAGCAGCAGGGAGCAGGGAGCAGGGAGCAGCAGGGAGCAGCGGCTCTGGGAGGAGTAGTAAATATAACGAGTATTTTTTAAAAAAATCAATATTTGTTTTTTTAAAATATTATTAAACGCTATAATTACTGATTATTGTTAATAATATTGTTTCTAAAGCTTAACTCAGCTTAATTTGGTTTGACAACAAGATATAGCGTTTTTTATAGCTATGAACTACACAGGATTTCTTTCCTACTCCCTACTCCCTACTCCCTACTCCCATTAACTGATTAACTATTTTCAATCTCTAGATACTTTTCCACTAACTCTAAAATCTTTTCCTCCTGGAATCCTTGGGCTAAATCTTTGAGTTTCGAAGCTATGGGTATATATTTTGTATCCAGTTCTTCGAGATAGGTGGCTCGTTGGCGAATCTTTCTCATACTACCGAGCATAGCTAATTCGTAGAGCACTTCCATTTCCTCTGGTGGTGGAATCACTAATGGTTGTTCTAAACTAGCTGGTGCTATGGTTTGTTGCGATACTTCTTCATACATCCACTCTAGTTGCAAATACTCTCCCAACAATTTCAGCAACTGTTGCTCATCTACGGGTTTGGATAAAAAGCCTTGACAGCCCGCAAGCTTACTTTTCTGTTGGTCGGTGTCTAAGACGTTAGCGGACACCACAATAATGGGGATATCCTGCATCTGAGGTAGGGATCTCAGTTCTGCGATCGCTTCAAAGCCAGTTTTGACCGGCATGACTAAGTCGGTCAATATCAGGTCAGGTTGCAGCTGTTGAGCCAGTTCGATTTCCTCCTGGCCATTTTCTGCCATCACTATTTCAAAGCCCAACGGCTCTAGCATATTCTGCAATACAGCCCGATTTGCTGCTTTGTCTTCCGCTATTAATACCTTGCGCCGAGAGCCAATATAACCAACAATTTGCCCGAGGCTCTGTTGCTGCTGTGGTTGGTATGTTTCTACCAGTGGGAAGGTAACATCAAACCAGAAGGTAGAGCCAGAACCAAATTCGCTTGTCACTTGCAGCTTTGCTCCCATTAGCTCTACCAACTGCTTGGTAATTGCTAAACCTAAACCAGTGCCAGCAGAACGCCTTTGGGTATCTCCCACTTGTTCAAAGGGTTGGAAAATTTTCTGTAACTGTTCTTCGGTCATACCAACACCGGTATCAATTACTTGAAAACGAAGTTTTGTCTGTTGTGTTGTCTGTTGTGGTTGGTCAATTTTTGGGCCTTGCTGAATTGAAGTATGAATGGGCGTACCTTTGGTTTTGGTCAAGCCCCCTAAATCCCCCAACTTTGGGGGACTTTCAGAGTTTTGTTCCCCCCACAATTGGGGGGCTAGGGGGGCAACATCATACCCAGAATCAGCAACGGTTATTTTTGAGGGAGCACTAATCACCTTAACCTTTAACGTTACTTCACCATGGTCGGTGAACTTAACAGCATTACCTAATAGATTTAGCAGTACCTGTCGCAGTCGTTTCTCGTCAGCTTTAATACCATGAGGTAAGTTATCCTCAGGATTATATTGGAATAAAATATCTTTTTCCAAGGCTCGCATCCGGATAATACCTACCACACTGTCGATGAAACTTTGGAGGTGTAAATCCCTGGGGTAGAGTTCCATTTTGCGAGCTTCAATTTTAGATAGGTCTAAAATATCGTTGATCAGAGTTAACAAATGATTGCCGCTTTGCTCAATAATCGTTAAACCATCGATTTCCCTGGTGCCTAGGTCTCGGTTCCGCTTCAGGATTTGAGCATAGCCAAGGATACCATTAAGAGGAGTACGCAATTCATGGCTCATATTGGAGAGGAAATCACTCTTAGCTTGGTTAGCCGCATCAGCCGCTTGTTTGGCTTGTGCTAATTCAGCAGTACGTTCAGTAACTTTATCTTCTAAATTGCTGTAAAGTTGAGCATTTTCGATAGAAATTGCTGCTTGAGACGTCAGCAGATTTAAGACTTCTAATCGGTCTGGAGTAAAGGCACCAGTGGTGAGATGATTTTCTAGATAAAGTAAGCCAATGAGTTGACCTTGATTAATGATAGGAGTACACATCAAACTCCGGGGTTGCTGATTGATAAAATAGGGGTCAGCAGCTAGGATAGTCTCAACCGTGATATCGTTGATGACTAAGGTTTCCGATTTCCGCTTAACATAATTGATCGCACTTTGGGGAATATCTGGGCTTTCTGACACTGGCATAGATTCCACTAACGTAACTTGATTAGCGGTTTCCATCGCCTCAAGCACTAAGCTCTCACCTTTGACCAAAATCAGAGCACATTTGTCAGCTCCAGCATTTTCCATCACCACTTGCATTAACGTCGAGAGCAACTTATCAAGCTGGATTTCCCCAGATAGAGCCTGGGATGCTTTGATCACCGTAGCCAAATCCAAAGCAGTGGAAGCGTTGGTAGTGGTGCTATTAACCCTTTCAGTGGTGAGGTTGGTGATTGTCTCTGCTGTGCTGATAGTGATAGTTTTTTCGGTAAGAATGGAACTGAGAAATTGGGGATAGCGAATTTCCAAATCCTCCACCTTAGCTTTTGCGCCCCAGTGACTATAGCCATAGTAAGCACAACTCAGGTAGGCTTGGGCAATGGTTTCTTTACCCCACTCTAAATAGAATTTAGCCGCCAGTTCATTAGCCAGGGCTTCCTCTTGGATGTATTCATTTTCCTTTGCTCCAGCAATAGCGCGGTCATAATACTCCATCGCTTCCAGCTTTTGACCCAAAACACGATAGCGCTCGGCTTCAACTAAATAAAATTTGTGCAAATAATTCATCGGGGCATGGTCTGCCCATGTTTTAAGCTTGTCTTGATTTTTAGCTATCTTATCTAAACTTTGTTGTTGTTGAGGGTGATTGTGTTGAGGATAGAGAGCTAAGCGAGTTAGAGAATCGTACCAATAAAAAAGCGCAACAATGAAAATGGCTGGTACTCCATCTAAATAATTTTCGGTAATGGTGGCATTTTGCCAAGCTTGCGGATAATCCTGAAATAGATAACACAGGAATAATTTATACAGATGTAGGGTGTAAAGTGCCCTGATGTTATTGAACTCCTGATGGAGTGGGAGCATGAGGATTTCGTCATAGACTTCACCCTTTAAACAGCAAGAATTTTCAGCTTGTCCTAGCAAGTTTAAGACCCCTTGCCAGGCCATCGCCGTAAGCTGACGTGGGATCTCTTGCTTGAGTTGATCAATCCCTTGATGATAGTTGGCACAGCTCTGGTCAAGCTCAGCCAACTCTTTGCCGAGCCAAAAGGAATTTTCTAAGTAAAGATCCGCACAGAAGGCAGATTGGTGAAAATCTCCAGTTTCTAGCCCTACAGAGTAAGCTTCTACCAAAGGGGTTAATGTTTCTTTCAGATGCACTTTCC
>WTKN01000303.1 GCA_011524395.1 Moorena sp. SS36440bin_2 | reverse complement strand
GTGGGGCGGGGGCGCGGGGAGTGTGGGAATTTTCTCCCGAATTTTTCCCTAATTGCAAAACTGAGATGCACCCGATGAGTGAACCTTGGTATATTCTGACCAGTTTAAACTCCTTTCTCTTGGTGCGCGTTCCCTTGGCGTTCGCGAAGCGGCGACCTAGGAGTTGGGAACCTCGCGCCTTGTCGCACCGCAAGTATAACTCTTTTCTGTTACCGAGCTCGGTGGGGGATTAAAGCCATGTTCAAAGATTGCAAAACTGGGGGATATAATCGTGGAACTTACGAAGGTTAATGAAACTCGTGTTATGGCATTAGTTTTACTGATTGCTATCGCCTATAGTATAGCAACTTTTCTAGATCAAAATATTAAATATAAAGGAGTAATACAGTATATTTGCCGTCTCCAAGAATTGAAACGTTATTCATAAAAACATAGTAACTTTTGGATAGGTCTCTATGGAAAATTATGGTTAGTAGCGAGGGAAATGTGGTCAGATTTAGCCCTCAATCTCATGGCTCAAAAACCCCAAAAACACTACTTTTATTGGCAAGGAATGAGAGCTGCTTCGTTGATCGAGTCTGCGGTCTAGCTTTGTTGTCACCCCCTGAGGATATCGCTACTGAGTTAATCAATCTCAAACCTCATAAACACCTCAATTTTATCAAAGGCATGCAAGCTCTATCCCTTATGCAGTCTACCTTGTAGTCTTATTGTCACCCCTTGAGGAAAAATACTTTTGCAAGAGGTCTAATCAATAGCACTAGAGTGGGCATCCTGCCCGCCCGGAAATGAAACAGGCAAGATGCCCATGCCACCAACATGCCCATGCCACCCTATGGTTAGTAGTCGGGATTGCACCTTACAATAATTTCATGGAAAATCTAGTTGTAACATCCCGATAGCACTTGATCAAATAGAATCAAAGAAATGACCATCAGGAAAATCAATAAATTTATTTGTGTTATCTTAGCAGCGGCTTTATGCCTAAGTTTAATCGCCTGTGAAGCACAGACCCCCAATGGCAGTCAATCCACAGCAGCTAAAGGAGTCAAGGTCAGTTCTGCATCCTCCGTTTCTACCTATGCCTTATTTGTTTCATAAATCATCAATATTGGTTTGGAAAAGGTTGGTTATAAACCTACAGAAATAAAACAACTTAGTATTCCATTGGCACACATTTATGTAAGGAATGGCGATGTAGATTTCTACAGTGTTCATTGGCAAAATATACACAAAAAAAAATTTTTTTAAGAAAACGGTGGTAATCAAAAATTATAAAAGGTGGGAGTAATTATTTCTGATGCTTTACAAAGCTATCAGATTGATAAAAAAACTGCTGAACAATACAAAATCACTAATTTGGAACAACTAAAAGACCCCAAGATTGCCAAACTGTTTGACTCTGATGGGGATGGCAAAGCCAACTTAACTGGTTGTAATCCAGGTTGGGGGTGTGAGTTAGTAATTGAACATCAGCTCGATGCTTACAAGTTGCGCGATACCGTTGAACATGACCAAGGCAACTATGATGTGCTCTTGGCAGCCACATTGGGTCGCTATAAACAAGGGCAACCGATTTTATTTTATAGCTATATTCCCCACTGGTCAGTGACAGTATTAAAGCCAGGATAAGATACCTCTAGATTAGAGGTTCCTTTTCTTTCTCTATCTAAAGAACAGGAAAATATAACATAAAAAGATACTACTGTTGACGGAAAAAATTTAGGTGTTGGTGTCGATAAATTTCGCGTGATTGCAAACAATAAATGTTTAGCAGCCAATCCAGCTGCCAAACGCCTGTTTGAGTTGATGACGATTCCTATTGACGATGTGAATGCTCAACAAAAACTCGTACAAGATGGTGAAAGTAGCCCGAAAGATATTCGCCGCCATGCCGAAGAATGGATAAATAAAAATCAGGAAATCTTTGATAGTTGGGTAGAGTCAGCCAAAAAGGCAGCCACCAATTAAAACTATCCTCAAAACACCGTTATATAGCGTTTCTGATAGCTATCGGGTACACAATATTTTTTACCGATTCCAGATTCCCTACTCCCTAATTAATCAGTACCAAATTATCCCGATGAACCACAGTTTCTGCCCCCTTGTAACCCAAAATAGTCAGGATTTGTTCGGATTTATGCCCTCGAATCTTATGTAATTCATTACTGTTGTAGTTCACCAGTCCCCTAGCAATTTCCTTACCATTGCTATCACATAGCTCTACGGCATCTGATGATCGAAAATCTCCCTCTATAGCAGTAATGCCAGCTGCTAATAGAGATTTGCCTCCATCATAAATTGCCTTTACCGCTCCATCATCAAGATAGAGTTTCCCTACCGGCACTAAACTATAAGCAATCCAGTGCTTGCGGGCTTTATTCGTTTGAGATTGAGGGGCAAACTGGGTGCCCAGGGATTCTCCTTGTAAAATTCTTTCAATGTTATCTGGACGTCTTCCTTCAGTGATTACAGTTCTGACCCCAGCATTGGTAGCAATTCGGGCAGCAGCAACTTTGGTTACCATCCCACCAGTGCCCCAACCAGAGCCTGATTCATCAGCTTGTACCTCTAGTTCAGCTAATTCCTCAATGCTGTTGATTGAAATAATTGGTTCAGCATCCGGCACCTTACGGGGGTCTGCTGAGTAAAGTCTATCCACATCAGTTAGTAAAAACAACCAATCGGATTCAATCAAACTAGCTACTAGGGCGCTAAGGGTATCGTTATCACCAAATTTAAGTTCATCTACGGCTACAGTATCATTTTCATTCACCACTGGGATCACCCCCAGCTGAAGTAGCTCCCGAAAGGTAGCATAGGCATTAACATAGCAACTACGCTGTACAAAATCTCGACGGCTGAGGAGGATCTGAGCAATAGGTTGCTTGAGGTTGTTAAATAAGTCATCATATATCCGCATCAGCCGTCCTTGACCCACCGCTGCGATCGCTTGTTTGAGAGGGAGTGTATTCGGTCGTGATGTTAACCCCAGTCGCCCACAGCCAATCCCCACAGCGCCAGAGGTAACCAGTACAACTTGATGACCTTCAGAACGCAGCCGAGTCAGTGTTTCCACTAGGGCGGCAATAGTGGATAGGGCCAGCTGACCTGTTGCTGGTTGGGTTAAACTAGATGTGCCGACTTTGACAACTATCTTTTGATTGGTCATTGGTCATTACTCTGGTTTCTGTTGATCATACCTCCGAGGGGGAATCTATGTCAGGGGTAGTGTTCCTCTGGTACCACTGCCAAGGATGTGACCAACATCACATGATTTGGTTGTGTAACTTACAAGATATCCAGGTGAATATTGCTAAGCTTTTGGGAATCATAGGAATAAGAAGTACTTGGTATCAGCCAGTACAGTTTCAGATTTAGGAACTATACTGGTAAACTTGAGCTACTTTGTATAATCGACAAACCCTAGAACAACAGAAGAATTCAGTCAGCTAATCACCTCTAACCAGTAACAATCCAGGTGAGATCGTTGGTGATTTTTAGTGTGACTCTTGTGCTAAGGTGTTCTGTGCAAAGTGCTTGAATTCTAGCTAGAAAAGGTAAGGGGAAATAGGACTTCGGCTAAGGGTACTTGACTATTCTAGCTTTACGTTTGTCCCTTCCTGGATTACCATACACTGACACCCTCTTCGTCAGAAAACCCTCACTGATGAACTAACTGCAAAACCCTGCAAGGAAAAATTATGTCTAATACCCACAACTTATTCACTATTCGTTTTTGGGGCGTCAGAGGTAGTATTGCCTGTCCAGGACCAGAAACAGTTCGGTATGGAGGCAACACACCTTGTATAGAGATGCGAGTTGGTAGTGAGCGTCTAATTTTTGATGGTGGTACAGGGTTGCGAGTTTTGGGACAGTCCCTACTCAAAGAGATGCCAGTAGAAGCTCATCTATTTTTTACCCACTCCCATTGGGACCATATTCAGGGTTTCCCTTTCTTTACCCCTGCCTTTATTAAGAGGAATTGTTTTCATATTTATGGCACCCGCGCTCCTAACGGTGCCACCATCGAGAATCGTCTAACTGATCAGATGACCCACCCAAATTTTCCGGTTCCCTTGCAAATTATGCAATCAAAAAAGGAGTTCCATGACCTTGAGATTGGAGAAACAGTCAAGATTGGTGAGATTACGGTAGAAAATGCACCCTTGAACCATCCAGGTGAAGCCGTTGGCTATCGAGTTAACTGGCGAGGCTATTCAGCTGCCTACATCACTGACACAGAACATCTCGAAGAGGGTTTCGATAAAAATGTCCTGCAGCTAGCCCATAATGCGGACGTGATGATTTACGATGCTGCCTACACCGATGAAGAATACTACTCTGAGATATCGAGCAAAATGGGTTGGGGACATTCTACCTGGCAGGAAGCTATCAAAGTTGCTCGAGCTGCTAATGCCAAAAAATTAGTCATTTTCCATCATGATCCCCTGCATAATGATGATTTTTTGGACCATATTGGAGAACAGGCTGTTAAGGAGTTTTCTAATACGGTTATGGCGCGGGAAGGTCTGGCAATTGAGCTAGTGGAATCCTCTAGGTCACATCTGCTTGACCGTAAGGATGGGAAAATGCCTCTGAGCAAAGTTTAATATAGTAATTATCAATGGGGTGAGGTACAAAATGCTGGGTTTTAGGGAGCAGGGAGTAGGGAGTAGGGAGTGGCGTTGATGAAAATTCAATCTACCTGATCAGTATGATCAACAGTATGATAAACCCTATATCATTCCTTTGGGTTTTTCATGCCTAAAAATAAAATTACCAATTGGTAATTAACAGTTAAAAAGTAACAAGTAAAACTAAAAAATTAACTGTCAGAATATAACCGATTTTAACAGTGACTAACTGTACTTAAAATAATATGCTTATTATAGTCATAGGCGGTCTTTTTAGAGTAAAGACCGCCTAAAAAGTGCTGCGGATAGTTTGTCAGCGGTCAGTGGTCAGCGGTCAGCTTCTTTTATTAAAAAGCTGTTTCCGTAGCTTGGCCAATAGCTGTTTGCGTAGCGCTAATCGCTGATACCCAATAGCTGTTCGCGTAGCGCTAATAGCTGTTCGCGTAGCGGTAATCGCTGTTTGCTTACTTCATTATCTAAGCTGCAACTTGAGCTTGGTCAGATACTTGGGGTGCTGCTTTTAGAGATGTTTGGAGAGATTCAAGCTGAGCCGATAGGTTGTAGATTTGACTTTGGAGTGCTTCAACTAGCACAAGTTCCTTCGCCAGAACTTGAGGATTTCTGATGCTTGTGGATTGTTCAGAAGCTTCAGTTGTATTCTGGATGCGATCGCGAATGGGGGTTCCCCCCTGTGCCCGACTGCATCCCTTGGTGTAGCCTAAGAAACTTTGAGTAGAGGCAAACTGATAGATTCCAGCTTTTACCTTACTCTGCTGCCATGACATCCCTAGGTTTTCAAGCACTGGTTCCTCGGTAATTACTAACGGTTCCATAACTTTTATCGGTTTCTCCATGACCACGGTCCCAGAAACCTTCTTTGCTATCGGTACGCTGGCAGCCTCAGCAAATTTTACTTCTTCATAAGCGACCACATTCTCTAGCTTCTGTTGCTTCTGTGTGTTCAGCTCAGATGTTGAAACTTGTAGTTGTTGAATTAACTTTTCCTTTTCCTGAAGAGCTTGCTCGATAGTGTCTAATTCAGACTCAATAGTAGCTGACTTCCGGGAAGAGTCCTGCCACCCAGCTAAAGTAGCATTAGATATACCTACTCCCAAACTGATTAACATCGCTAGTCCCAAGTAAGGAGCTGCCGCATCCTTGACCTTACCATGGAAAAAGAGTTCATCTTGGATGCGGATGGTGAGGGACTCTTCACCAAATATGGCTACAGGTAAGGTGAACACACAAAAGAGTGTAGTGGAAATGAAGACTGGTGCCAAGATTAATTTTTGGATTGTAGACCCGTTCACAATTACTCCCTTAGGATAGCTACTTAAAACTCAATGACTAGTACCGTCAGCAGTCAGCACTCAGCACTCAGCAGTCAGCTTCCAATTTAGGTGCGCTTTACCCGTAATTAAATTCGCCACGGGTCGCACCTCGGCATCGCTTATTTAAAAGCTGAACGCGCACGCACCTCAAGTAGCGCATTAACTGATAACTGATAGCTGATAGCCAAATTAAAAATGCCAACTTAAAAACGCTGATCATGTCAGCTTTTCGTTAGTTTTGAACGGTAGCTTTATTGCCAGCGTTTTGTCCTAGTTTGAAGCTCAGGGGTTTGCGATCGCATCTGCGTTATGTCAGCGATTGGGTATACGTCATGTTTTATTTAAGTCCAATCCGAGGGCAACTCCATAACTTTCCTTAATTTTTAGTTATCGACTGCTCTTAGTGAGATCGGTAGATTATTTGTGTAGGGAGCAAAAAGCAGGAAAATACCTGCTATCGAGCCTCTAACGTTACTTAGCAATTGAGTACCGGTACGAGTAGTAGAACTTGTTTAAGGTAAGCATTTAATCATGAACCAATCTACATTCGATAAATCTTTCCTGACACCAATCGTGTTATCAACAATTATCTTTGCTCTTCTGAGCTTGCCCATAGTTTTGCTCGGAGCAAAGCCAATCTGTATGAATCTCCTACAGAATCGGATAGTTGATGGTAAACTGATGAATGCTGCGACGCGCTGATTAAGGTTTCACGAAACTGCTTAGACCTGTCGTAATCCTGATTCTTGTGGCAATCCTGGTTACCAGTGTGCTCCTGTCCCAGTTTTGGGCACTACCAGCACTGACCCAGGACCGTGTTAAACTCACCCTATTGATGGGAGCGGGGGAATTTTCTAATTGGCAGCAACTACTGGTTAAGAATTTTGAGCTAGAGAATCCAGATATTAAAATCGAACTGATCGAAGGACCATTAAACTCTGACTTAACAGAAGACCTGTATACCTCTGCTTTCATTTTAGGAGACTCACCCTATGACCTGATTAACATGGACGTGATTTGGACTCCTAAGTTTGCCGCTGCAGGGTGGTTACTAGATTTATCGGACCGGGTTAGTCAGGAGTATTTAAAGGAATTTCTGGATAAAGCAGTTGATTCAGGACGCTACCAGGGGAAACTATACCGCATACCATTCCGTTCCGATGGTGGTATGCTCTACTATCGTCAGGATTTGCTAGAGCAAGCTGGATTCCAAGCCCCAAAAACCTTTGAGCAGTTGGTGACGATTTCCCAACAATTGCAGGAAAACGATGATTCAAAATGGGGCTATCTTTGGCAAGGTCGTCAATATGAAGGGTTGTCAGCCATGTTTGTGGAAATACTTGCAGGGTTTGGTGGCTTCTGGGTTGATCCAGAAACCTTGGAGGTGGGTTTGGATCAACCGGAAGCGATTAAAGCTGTAGAGTTTCTGCGCAGCACCATTAAACAAGGGATTTCACCTCCTGGTGTCACTACCTATCAGGAAGAAGAAACACGACTGTTGTTTCAAAATGGGGATGCGGTATTTTTGAGGAATTGGCCCTATGTTTGGTCATTAGCAAATCAAGAGGGTTCAAAGGTCAAAGGCAAGATTGGCATTAGCCCTATGGTTCATGGTTCTGGTGGCAAAGCTGGTGCTTGCTTAGGAGGTTGGGGTTTGGGAATTGCTAAATCTTCCAAACATCCTGAGGAAGCCTGGAGAGCTATTGAGTATTTCACCAGTGAGAAAGCCCAGCGTCGGTATACTCTGGAAACTGGCTATCTGCCCACCCGACGGAAGCTGTTTGCAGACCCAGACATTGTTGCAAAATATCCCCACTATCCAAAATTGCTAGACGTGTTAGAAGGGGCTGTCTTGCGTCCACCAGTTGCCCAATATTCCCAGGTATCGGATATTTTACAACGGTACCTTAACGCTTTGCTAACTAATCCCAAACTCAGTGCTGAAAAAATGATGAAAGCAGCAGCTGATGAAACCCGTAGGCTGTTGTCGGTAGAATGAAAACTGATCCGATAGCAGCACAGGAGCAAAGGACAGGGTGGCTGTTGGTAACACCAGCATTGTTACTACTCCTGCTAGTCTATGGCTATCCTATTTTGCGTTCGTTCTGGTTAAGTTTATTCACTAAAAACCTAGGAACACAGCTACAACCAGTCTTTTCTGGTCTGAATAATTATGGGCGAATGATGGGGGATGGTCGCTTCTGGCACAGTCTCTGGAATACTGTGATTTTTACCTCAGTATCTGTTGCTCTGGAACTGGTTTTAGGAAATGCGATCGCATTAATTTTAAATCAAACCTTTAAAGGACGGGGTATTGTCCGCACCATCGCCATCCTGCCTTGGGCATTGCCAACTGCTTTGATCGGTCTAGTCTGGGCTTGGATGTTTAATGACCAGTTTGGGGTTTGGAATGATATCTTACTGCGTAATGGTATTATTCAAGACGGAATCAACTGGCTAGGATACCCGACAACAGCCATAATGGCAGTGATTGCGGCAGACGTTTGGAAAACGACACCATTCATCAGCATTTTGCTCCTAGCTGGCTTGCAGTCTATTCCCCAAGACCTATACGAAGCCTATGCCCTAGACGGTGCTACACCCTGGCAAAGTTTCAAGCAAATTACTCTACCGCTATTGACGCCCCAAATCCTAATTTCCCTACTGTTCCGCTTTGCCCAAGCTTTCGGAGTCTTCGACCTGATCAAAGTGATGACTGGAGGTGGTCCCGGAGGAGCAACAGAAGTTGTATCTCTCTACATCTATACCACTGTCATGGATTATCTAGACTTTGGTTATGGTGCTGCCCTTGTAGTAGTAACCTTTTTGATACTGCTAACCACGGTAGTGATAATAGCGCTAAGCTCACGTAACTAATGACTATTCTGCCTAACTCATCATCCCCTCAAGCCAAAACGAAACAAATTCACGAAATTAACATTATCAAACTAATTATCCTGCCCCTAGGAATCATCTTATTGGTAACTTTCTGCCTAGCACCACTCCTCTGGCAATTCCTCACTTCCATCAAAGTTAATCAAGATATCTCTTCCCTTCCTAATATTTATTTTCCTAGGCGGTATACCCTTGACCACTATATAAACTTATTTACCAGCCGTCCCCTAGTCCACTATATTTTCAACAGCGCCTTTGTATCAATTGCTTCCACACTATTGTGTTTAGGGATAGGAACTCCCGCTGCTTACGCCTTAGCACGGTTAACCCTAAGGGGAGAAAAAATTATCCTTGCTGGTATTATTATTATTACTTTATTTCCCTTTATTTTGATATTCCTAGGACTTCTGGAAATTATCCAGATTCTGAAACTAGGTAATAATTATATAAGCCTGATTGTTTCCTATACAGCTATCAATATTCCTCTCACCCTATTAGTGATGCGAAGTTTTTTTCAACAGCTACCGCGAGAGCTAGAAGATGCTGCTCAAGTTGATGGCTATAGCACCTGGCAAATGCTAATCCAAATTTTGTTACCCCTAACCGTTCCAGCTTTAGTAACCACAGGAATACTTACCTTTATTTTTGCTTGGAATGAATTTATTTTAGCCCTCACTTTCATTAGCCAAGAATCTATGAAAACTTTGCCGGTTGCTGCCGCTCAGTTAAGTGGTTCTTTGGGGAAAGAGATTCCCTACGGTGCGATTGCAGCTATGACAGTTATAGGAACATTTCCCTTAGTGGTATTAGTCATGTTTTTCCAAGGTAAAATTGTCCAAGGTTTAACATCGGGAGCAGTCAAGGGTTAACTCTTTGGGGGTGAACGTTGAGGATAGTATGCCAAAACTAGAGCTACATAATATTAATAAAATCTATAAGACTAACAAGGGTAATGTCATCCCAGTTAAAGACATTAGCTTACAAGTGGATGAAGGAGAATTTCTGACCTTACTTGGGCCATCGGGATGTGGTAAATCTACGATGCTGCGACTAATTGCTGGATTAGAGCAACCCACTCATGGCAAAGTAATTATCAATGGACGGGATGTTACTGATGTCAGACCAGGCGATCGCAATATTGCTATGGTTTTCCAAAGCTATGCTCTCTATCCTCATATGACCGTATATGACAATATGGCAGCTAGTCTGAAACTCCATAAAGTCCCTTCTGAGCAAATTCGGAGCCTGGTGCAGGAGGTAGCGAATAAACTGGGATTGGAAAATTTGATGGACCGCAAGCCTAGTCAGCTATCTGGTGGTCAGCGCCAGCGGGTGGCTCTGGGCAGGGCATTGGTGCGGCAACCGGCTGTGTTTTTGTTGGACGAACCTCTGAGTAACTTGGATGCTTTGCTGCGAGAGCAAGTTAGGGCGGATTTGAAGCAGCTATTTGTGGCTCAAAAGGCACCGGTGGTTTATGTGACTCATGACCAAACCGAAGCGATGACCCTCTCAACTAAGATTGCTGTGTTATCTGAGGGTAAGCTGCAACAGCTAGATACACCCCAGGGCATTTACAACCAGCCAGCAAATCAGTTTGTAGCTAGTTTTGTCGGTTCTCCCCAAATGAATTTACTGACACTTAACTGTCAGGGGAATTATGCCCTCTTGGGTGAAGTCAAAATTCCTTTGCCAAATTTGCCTCAAGTTCCGCCACAGATTGTACTAGGTATCCGTCCAGAAGATGTTTCCCTAGCTCAATCGGAAGATAAACATCAGATTGAGGGTAGAATCTACCTGGTGGAAAATCTAGGCATGCATAATTTAATTAGTATTCGGGTGAAAGGGTCAGACTCTCTAAGCATCCGGGCGTTATTACCAAATAATTTAACTTGGGAAACAGAAGAGGTTACTGTGGCGATACGACCCCAGTCGATTCACTGGTTTGATAGTGAAACATCGGTTCGTTTAGGGGTTGTTTAGAGTATTGAATTTTTCTGGAGTAATTTTATCAACACTATAGTTTGGTAGGCAGTGTTAGTAATTTGATTAGCTTGCTGATTTGATTTGTCTCAAGCACTGCCTACCCTAGGTAAATTACGTGAACTTTGTTCTATCGATTGTTCCATTAAAATTTAATAATTGACTTAAATTTACCAAGGGTTAACGAATACAAACAGCGCCTGTACACAGCGCCACTGAGGCTCAATTTCTTTTTTTATCCCAACAACTTTATCAGATTGGTTAATTTCTATACTAAGAATGCAAGACAAACCAAGATCATATCTTTTTTGATTCATGTTGTCCATTAAAGGAAGTATATCTCGTTTAATTATTTCTTTATAGTGTAAGCTAGCTTCTTTAGATAAATCGTCCCAATTATTAATACGTTTGAGAGCCATCCTTTTTTCTTCACCAGATTTGATGAAAAATTTCTGGTCGTTCAGAGGTATTTCGTTGTCAAAAGGAAATCTAACTTCGTGTTTTATTAATCCTTTAACTGTTAGAAATGAGGAGCCAATACTACCTGGTTTTCTCCCTGAATTTTTGACAGTTACTACTACCCCTTCATTGCTGATTCCATCAATATGAAGAATTTCTATTCTAGAATTTCGGTTGATTAGTGAAATTATCATGGGATAATAAGCTGGGAACATTACTACTGTTAGGACAAGAGCTATTGTTGGAATGACAATTCTTTTAGGTGAGAGTAAAGGAAGCTGGATGTTGTAAAAATTTTCCTGAATATAGTTTCCTAAAAGCTGTTCAATAAAGTTTCCACCTTGAGTATTAATATCGCGCTGTTCAGGCTCTTTGTCTTCTGTCATAAACTATTCTTACAAAACAGGCTCTACTCAGGCTCTAACTAGTAGTTTGCAGATAAATTCACTTCCAGCTAAAGCTAGTTATTGTCTATAATCTTAGTTGCGGCTCTCTCTAGTCATGATGACTTTCCCTGCGTCATAGATAGTGCCAGCTTCTCCAGAAAAAATACCTAAGTCCCCTAGCGATGTATCAGTGGAGCGAAAATGTCCCTCGATTCTATCTGGTCTAGTGAAAGTTAAGATATATTCAGTTACTACGTGTGAGTCTCTTCTGAGAACTAAGCGAATTTTTGAACCTTCACGGTCGGCTTTTTCTACAGTCAAGGGTCTGCGATAGTCCCTTGGTAATTTGACTCCTGGGACTGTCTCGTTAAAAGAAACAACCGATAGTGTACTGTTACGGGTAGTGATATTCCAGTGATCGAGACTACTACCTGTTGAGCCATTTTGAGCTACAGTCCATCTACCTGAAAGCTCCGAAATTGACTGCTTAGAAGCAGAACCATAAATAACAACTGAAGCCAATAGTAATGGAGCTGTGAGTCCAGCAGTTAATTTGGAAAAAGTAAAGATAGCTCTCATTTGCCTCAAGGAAATTTTCTTAATATCAGTCGCAACCCCATTTGTCTTTAATTGGGCTACGGGGACCTTCACACCACTCTTGGGGAGGAAATGTAAAAGTCTTTGGAGATGGGCGATAG
>WTKN01000265.1:7662-12433 GCA_011524395.1 Moorena sp. SS36440bin_2 | reverse complement strand
TGATGTCAGTGGATGATGTCAGTGACATCTGACATCAGTCTTGGTCTTGTAAAAGAGGAAGAGAACAAAAGGAGAAATAGTTAGAAAGTAAAATAAGCTCACAATTTTCAATTTCCAAAACATGTTATAGCTCTATCATACCCGACATTACCTTTAGCCGCTGTGCTGGACTTGTGATTCCATGGCTTACTTGGCCTGCGTGTTTCTACATTTCCTTTGCCCATGTTGCTTGCTGTGTTGTGTTTGTCCACAGAGTAACTCCACTAGTTTATCAGACCCAAAATGGCCTAAGGTAATCTGGTATATCTGATGAGAGCAGAAATGTGTTTGGTACTGATTTTGTTTGTAAAGTTTGTGGCGGTTTGTTAGTTTGTCCGCCAGATGTTGAGAGGGAGTGCGTAAATCTCCAAGAGGTCACCTAACCAAGGTCCCATTTTTAGAATCAATTGTAAGCTTTGGTGGCTATTCTTACCGGTTACTGTATGGAAAAAGACTGAACTATGTGTGTAAGGATGAACAACCCCTCAGAAATTGGAAAGAGGATAACATTTTTCTACGTTGCAATCTTACGTGCGTTTTTGCGTTAACAAGATTGAATTTTGACCAGGTCTGTCAAAATTTATGTGACTAAGTGAAAAAGGTAAGTCCAATTTACTCTCTTTTGTTGTATGAGAGAAATTGGATTGTTTAAAGGTGTCTTTGCCTAGTTTTGAAGGCAGTGACTGTTGTCAACGGAAAATAAAAACTTTATCTGTCCGTTTCTCCGTTGACGACAGACGTCCTGAAAAATTTCGCCGTGACGTCACAAAAATTTCGCGATTGCACTCGGCTAATTTTGTCGCCGTTCGGGTCGACCGTTGTACGGCACGCGACGGAACATTCGCGTACGTACCTACGGTCGTGCGGTACAAAAGGCGCTGTCTGATCAAAGGACGCAAGCCCAACCGACTGTTCCATGTTGAGTCCGAACGACTGCTTGGGAACACCTTGCGATTTTTTTCGCCGATTTTTTTGTGAGCCTTTCTACTCACTTTTTCACAGTCACACAGTTCAGTTAAGAGCTGAAATTTTTGTCACACATTCCAA
Organism: Moorena sp. SS36440bin_2; assembly: GCA_011524395.1. Classification (GTDB taxonomy): domain Bacteria; phylum Cyanobacteriota; class Cyanobacteriia; order Cyanobacteriales; family Coleofasciculaceae; genus Moorena. Next base: position 11,347 of record WTKN01000265.1, on the reverse strand, counting down.
CAGATGTTTGAAATTTTTACCACATGAAATCCATATGGTACAACTGAAAACACACATGGATGAACTGAAAACTTTACAAGACAAAAATGGTACTGATCTCAACTGAAAAATTGACCAACTCAGTTGTTTTTGGTCAAACAAGATCCAAAATTTGACTCCTTGTCTGTTGATTTGGCAACAGCAGTCTTCCTTTTCTGTTGATTGACTGAATTTTTCCAAATTTGGCCATTTGACACCAAAGTTGAAGAGTCAAGATCTTGTTCCAGCAGAAGGAACTTCAAGAAAATCACTCAGTGGTCTCACTTTTCCCACCTGGACCGCTTTGTAAAGAAGCAAGACGATCGATTACTACAACAAACCGGGCATCCATCATTGTTTCAGCACCTGAACTGTCAGTGTTGCTTGATTTCCTTGAACTCTTTCCAGGGATTTGGTTCTCAAACCCCTTTCTTTCCTTTGTGTGATTGAAAAAGCTAAACAAAAACCTCTTTGTGGTACAGAACTTGGTTCACTTGTGGTGTTCCTTGAGTTGCAAAAGAAAGCAAACAGTTCTACAACCCTCAGTGCCTACTGAAAAAAGAGGCTATCCAATTGGAGGATTAAACTTTGGTTCCTGGCATTCCATCAGCACCACCCCAAGAAGTGCATTGTCAGTGAATTTGGGAGAAGGTAATCAGGAAAATACCAACTCTTTGCAGAGCAGTGTGACCACTGAATCCTGTGAAAACATTACCAGTTTCTTTTGAACCTGTTTTTGTTTTTGAAAGTCAGTCTTCTCTTCACTTTTGGAAGAAAAGCTTGTTGTTTTCTCTGTGTTGAAACAACAACTGTCTTGACACTGATCTTGCTGAAAAGCAAATTCTAAAGTGCATTCGAATAGGCGGTCAGACAGTACTATTCAGGGTTGGCTACACCTGGCTCATTTATTCAACATATTTGACAAAAAGACAGCCTTTCAATCAGTTATCTTGATCAGTTACGATCTGCCACTGTTGGAATTAAAATTTGCCTTGATTTTGGAGAAACACAAACCATCCATACCTTGTTTCAAACCTGAAAAAGGATACTTCACTCATCAAGAAGTACAACAGATTCTGCAAAGAATTTGGGATTTGGAGGCAAAGAAGACATTTAGCCAGTTCTACGGGTTGCCAATTGCAGAAAACTACGGTGTTAACCCTGGACGGTTCATTTTGAGTTCTTGAGTCTTTGTTTTTCAAACAAACTGCTTGAAATCTTCTTTGATCACTTGGATTGATTGTTTTTGAAGAAAGTCTACCCAATTGGCACGGATCTGGTTGAGACCTGAATCCATATTGGTTCCTGGACAATCCTTCTTGGACTTTCTCTACTTGTTTTCACAAGTTGTTGCTCAAGTTTAATAGCTCTTGACCTACTTGGATTACCCCAGCACGACATACCTTTGGTAACCACAATCACTGTGCTGAATTGTCATTTCTACGATTTTGAATTGAATTTGGTTTTAAACAAAAATGAACCTCAATGAAGAGATCTCTGTGACAGAAGGATCTGGAGATGAACTTCCTGGTTTGACTGCTTCCAACCCAGCAGAAGTTTCATCACCTGCTCTTCAAGCTCCTTCTAATGTCATAGATGATCCTCTTGTGTTACCAGATGATGATGCTACAACTGATGTTGTATCTAATTTGGTTACACCCTTTCAAGAGCAGATCCAATTGACCACAACAAAATTGGATGATGAAGAACTTTCACACGATCTCACACCATTACCTTTCAGGACTTCGACCGTTACGATGCGTCTTAGCCCCGAAGAGTATGAATGGGAGGACAGTGCAGTTGCTCAACCTAAACCATTTAAGATTTCTATGTCATTTTTGACTGCAGCTATCCCACATGGTCTTGGTTTCACTCCTCAGTGTTTACAATGGATGCCACACATGGGTGTTTATACTTGGGATGAATTAGTTTATACTAGTCAGACCTACACTATAGAGGACTTAATGAGACTGTTTACTGTAGACTACTATCATAAGTTTAAAGATGACATGAGGATTCTTGTTACCTTAGGAACTTTAATGTCTATACCTCCTTACCAGTATGATCCACCACCTGCAAGATCCACCCATTGGATCCCAGCTTTATCTCAAATGCTGAATGAGTATTACTCACGACACCTTTTTCAGGATGCTGAGAAAAGAGCAGCCTCAACTTTATTCACTGAAACTATGGATTCTACCACAATGTCAGTGAATGGGGGGGATAAGGATCATATGTCTAGATCTAGTTCTTCAGAAGGTTTTCTTAATTCTGTCAAGAAAACTGGGACAAGTGGAAAGAAAAAGCCAATACTTCTTTCAAAAATCCCAAAACCGAAGTTTATCCAAGATTTGGATATCAACAGCCATAGAGTTATTGGGACTCCTGCTAAAGCAAGACAAGCAGAAAATCCAAATTGGAACTTTGACCCTGAAGGTTATTCCTATTCTGAAGAGATTGACTCATTTGGAAGGAACTACAATGGAATCTCACCAAAAGGACTGGATTCAGATCGTTTTCTGAATACCAATGTTACTTGGGAGAAGCAAGCTTCCTTACCAAGAGGAGTAGGATACCCAGCAAGGCAAGAACCATCGCTTTTAGGAAGAGATAGTGCTAAGAGAATGGAAACAAGTCACATGTCTTACAGTGTGTTTCCTAAGTATCTCAAAAACACTTTACCTGCAAAGTTACAGTGGGATGGTACTACAACTGGTTTTCATGAATACAAGATCGCTGTAGAAGGTTTTTATACTCAGATGTATGCAGACTATCTATTTGATTCTAGATTCCAGAGGTTGTACGTTAAATATGGTCCAGCAGAATGTATTGACCATCCACTGTTACCTAAGTACATCAAGATTTCGCGACCACAACTTGAAGAAGCTAAGGTACATTTGTATGGCGCGATTAAACAGACTACGAAGAAATCCAATACTGTTAAGAAGTTCATTTATAGACATAGAGATGAAAGAGATGGAATTCTTACATGGATTGACTTATGTAATGATCAAGACAATGATGGTAACATTGAAGTCAAGGAGGCAAGGTTGATACGAATCACGAATCAACACTACTCTAGGGAATATCCAGGAGGACTCCTTAAGTATCTGGATACAATTGCAGATGCTTATGCAGGCTTAGATGAATTGGGCAATAAGTTTACATCTAGACAAAAGATGCAGAATTTGTTAAACAATTTACAAAGTTCGCATGCAAACAGTTATCATGTCAGTCATTGCAGAGACTTCTACAACACGTTTGAAGATTGTGTTAAGTATCTACGCAAAGAAGCCGTTAGACGAGAAGATTTCGATGGATATGGTAGTAGTAGAAAAGCTAAGCAAGCTACTACAATCAGATCTGTTAAACAAAGTACATCAAGTAGTTCACCTGATCTAGATACTCTTATTACTGCATGTGAAGACATACAGCTGGAACCTACAATGGAAAATGTTAGGATAATCCATAGAGTTATGACAGATCGAGATAGTGAAACTTACATTCCACCAAAAGTTTGGAAACAACAGGTAGATTTCTTTGGAATTGAGAAAATGAAGGAATTCATTGAGTTTAGAAAGAAACAAATGGAAAATCAACCAAAACCTTCTTATGATTCTCAGGCTCGTCCAAATTCCAATCAACCACCAATTGCACCCAAACAATA
>WTKN01000265.1:0-7562 GCA_011524395.1 Moorena sp. SS36440bin_2 | reverse complement strand
AATTCCAATCAACCACCAATTGCACCCAAACAATATGCTAAAGTCAATGCAGTTCTTCAAGATATTCCATCTGATTCTGATGAAGACACAGATGAAGATTCTGAAGATGCTGATATCTTAGCACCTGTTAGAGATGCTTTAGATAGTATTTATACCAGGCATGCTTATATGACTAGGCAAGGAACTACGACATCGTATGGAACAACAACAAGACACAGATTGATCTTTGATACAGGAGCAGACACTAGTATCATTGGTAAAGGATGGGAAGTCACTCATTACTATGGTAAACCAATTAATTTGGTAGGTTTTGATACTTTACATGCTAGAAAGAAAGGTCTTAGAGCTTGTACAGCCCGTACGATTATCGAACATCCAAATGGTGAAAAGTACTTGTTACAGATACACCAAGCAGTACACAACCCTACTTCAGAAGACACTTTGATTTGTGAATACCAACTGAGTGAGGCTGGTTGTCAGATTGACTCTAAACCAACTCATCATACTTTTCCAAATGGATCCAAGGGAACCCAATCCTTTAAGTTACCAAACAAAGATATCATCTTTCCACTTAAGGTCGAATCTTGTTTGCTTACTCTGGATCATAGGAAACCTACTTTGGAAGAATCTGAAACAATGGTTCCAATCAATATCACAAGTCTAGCTGAATGGGAACCAAGTGTGTACAATGCTACTCCACATCAAGTTTCTGATGCTATTGCAGTATGTTACCATGCTTTGATTCATGGTGAACTAGAAGACAACATAGGTGAAGAACCGAATGAAGCTTTACTTGAAGGGGAGCACAATGATTTGAACTATGCAGTTGCATCTTTCAATGACCCCTTTATCCAGAGCTTAGGTAGTATTAAAAATGATATGTTAGAGAAGAAAATGAACCTTTATGATATTGTGTCATACTCTAGGTTTGCTTTCAATGTTTCCAAGACCATTAAATACAAACGAACAAAGAGGGACCCAATTAATCCCCAAGATATACAGTCTTGTTTGGCATTTCTACCTCTTGAAACTATCAAACATACTCTAAATTGTACTACACAGTTAGCTAAATGGCATGCAACTGTACCTATGAAAAGACACTGGAAAGCTCGTTTCCCGTTCTTAAATATACACCGTCTTCGCGAACCGGTAGCAACAGACACTTTCTTCGCTAACTGTAAATCTATTGGTGGATTTACATGTGCTCAGGTCTTCTTTGGGATACAAAGCAGAATGATTAATGTATACCCTATGAGAACTGAAAGTGATGGCCCTCATGCTTATGAAGATTTCTTGAGAGATGAGGGATGTCCTACCTTGTTAAGGAGGGACAACTCGAAGATGCAAACTGGAGAAAACTTCACCAGTATCAACAGACATTTTTGCATCAAGGATGGATTGACAGAACCATACCATCCACAACAGAATCCTGCAGAGAATCAAGCAGTCAAATGGTTGAAATCTCATGCACAAGTAGTTATGAACATTTCTGGAGCACCTGAATATGCTTGGGCAGATTGTATGCTTTGGATAGCAGATGTACATAATGTGGTAGCCAATGATTCTTTAAATCTGAGGACTCCATATGAGACCAGACATGGTAGTACACCTGATATTAGTGCTTACATTCTTTTCACCTTTTGGGAAAAGATTTTGTACTATGATTCAGAACAATCTTTCCCTAATTCAAAGGAACTACCAGGACATTTTCTAGGAGTAGCTAAGAATTCAGGAGATGCACTCACATTTCGAATTCTTGATTCTGACGGTAAAGTACTTGTACGAAGTGTTATCCGATCAGCTCTTGGAAAACCTCTTTCAGGATTTCCCAACAAGAGAGTTACTCATCCAGAAGAAGACTATAAAGCTGAACCACCTTACCCTAATCATGATTCTTCAGTAGTTGGTCACAATGGGGGGGATATACAGCCTAGTTCTGATACTTCTAATGGACTATTTGACGATTCTGATGATGAATCTGTTGAAAATGCACCTTCAGCAACAAACAACAATTCTGGAAATAACAAGAAAGATCCAGATACAGAAGATAAAACAGAAGAAACAAGAGTAGAGGTTATTAATGATTTTGTAGATCTAACTAAACCTAGAGAAGGTAAACCGGATGTCACAAGGACAAGGGGAGTTCCATCTGCAAATCATGAACCTCATAATGACAAAAAGCAAACAATAGTTGAGAAAATGAAGAAAGCTGTCAGATTCTCAGATAAACCTATTGAAATTGATCAAACGATTAGTCACACCAAGAAAAAGAAGAAAAAGAAGTTTACACATAACATCTTTGAAGATTCCAATAAAAGAAGATCAGCCAGAAACAATAAGAATGGTAGAAAAACTAAGAATAGCAGCCAGAATATTGTGACCACTAGAAGATCAGGATTCTATGAACTTTTAAGTGGATCATTAGCAATGTTAGGCATGCTTCTGGTAACTAACATGCCAATGTTTCTCGACTCAGCTTGGAACAAACAAGATCCTAAATCTAAGCTAGAAGACATAGTAGAAACATGGGACGATTGGGCTGAGATCAAGGAAGATCCAAAACATAGAAAGTTACAGTACTATCACCATATCTTGGATGAGTTAAGTGAAGTAGAAGATTCTGAGGATGAATACCAGAATTATGTGTGGAAGGTCGACAAGATTGTGTCTCATAAACGTCGGGGTAGACAAATCTTTCTACACGTTATTTGGAAACCAGGTAATAACAGCTGGATATCCCTCAAAAGTCTCAGATTTCACGATCCTTATTCATGTGTGATGTATGCTGTTAAACACAAGCTTTTGGATGAATCCGATTGGGATTGGACTAAAGATTTTATAGATGAAACCAGCGAATATACAAGGCTACTACATGCACTACGAACTTCAAAGAACTTTGGACCTAAGTACAAATTTGGTATTGAGGTTCCTAGATCTGTCAAACATGCTCTGTTGTTAGATAAGATTGCAGGAAACAATCTTTGGGCAGAAGCAATAAAGAAAGAACTAGATCAGTTTGATGAGTTTGGAGCATTTAGATTCTTGGGAGAAGGGGAGTCTATTGAAGATTTTCAAAGACTACCTTATCACATGGTTTTTGATGTGAAATTCGACCTAAGAAGAAAAGCTAGACTTGTAGTTGGTGGTGATCATCAAACAGGACCAAAAGACGAATCTTATTCAGGAGTTGTTAGCTTAACTACGATTAGAATCCTCTTTCTACTTGCGACCATTAATGGATTACATTTATGGGCTGCAGATGTAGGAAATGCCTTTCTGAATGGTATAACAAGAGACAAGCTGTACATAATTGCAGGGCCAGAATTTGGACCACACAGATCTGGTAAACCCTTAATCATGTATAAGTCCATTTATGGAGCTCGTGCTTCTTGTGCTCGTTTTCACGAACATCTTTCAGAACGATTGTTAAAACTAGGATTCAAACCATCGAAAGCTGATCCAGATCTATGGTTCAAAGATGTAGGTACACATTATGAATACATTGGTACTTATGTTGATGACCTCTTGATTGCATCAAAAGATCCTCAGAAGATCATTGATGAACTTAAGAAGATCTATACTCTCAAGGGAGTTGGAATACCTGAATACTATCTTGGTGCAGACATAATAGAAGCTCCAATAGAATGGAAGGCAGAACCAATTGATTGGATTATTGCATCCAAAACCTACACTAGGAATGTGATTACTAAATTTGAAGAACTAATGAGTGATGGCAAATCCAACTATGCTTTTGCTGAATACAAAACTCCGATGGACAGTAACTATCATCCAGAACTTGATGATTCTCCTATACTAGATGCTGAACAACATTCTAGATTCAGATCTATGGTTGGATCATTGAATTGGATCATTACCATTGGTAGATTTGATATTCAATTTGCTGTAACTACATTAGCAAGGTACTCACAAGCACCTAGACAAGGACATCTGAAGGCTTTAATCAGGGTGTTTGGTTATCTTAAGAAATTCCGAAAAGGAAAACTCTTGATTGACCCGACTTTGCCTGATCACTTAGATTATCCTTTTGATGACTTAAGTACTTGGAGAGATCTATATCCTGAAGCAGAAGAAGAGATTCCTTATGATTGTCCCAAACCAAAGGGTACACCAGTTAGGATCACTATTTTTGTGGATGCAGATCATGCTAGAGATAAGGTAACCTGTAGATCTATCACAGGAATCTTAGTTATGATTAACAATTGTGTTGTCAAGTCATACTCCAAGAAGCAATCTACTGTTGAATCATCTACATATGGTTCTGAACTTGTAGCTGCTAGGATTGCAACTGATATGGCAGTTGAAATCAGATACATCTTACAAATGTTAGGTGTAGCGATTGATGGCTCTGTGCTAATGTTAGGAGACAATAAGAGTGTTGTAGTTAATACTACTATACCTTCTTCAGCTCTCAAGAAGAAAAATTGTGCCATAGCTTATCATCGCGTACGTGAAGCCATTGCTGCTAGAATTATCCGATTTTGTCACATCGACACCAGGCTGAATGTTGCTGATGTTTTGACAAAACCTTTGCCTAATACTACTTTTCATCACTTAGTTAGACCTTTGTTGTTTAGACAACCAGGTGAACCTAGGTGGCCTACAATTGAAGAGGAGGAAGAGGTTGAATTGGATGAAGATGATGGTGAAAAGCAGGAATAGTTTTCATAAGAGTTGAGATAAAAGAATATAATAACTTATATTCATTTATGGGGGGGGAATAGAGAGATTACTTTAAGATTTGCTAAAAACAATCTTGTAACCGACTGTCCTATGTTGAGTCTGGACGACTGCTTGTGAGACAAGGAAGAGGCTCTTGTAACCGACTGTTCCATGTTGATTCCGAACGACTGCTTGCAAATATAGAGTACTTGAAACTTGACTTAGAGTAGTTAATCTATCCTCTACTACATTTGAAGAAAGTTGTTTGACTTGAGTCACAACTATACATGTTTGTGTGAACATATTTAGCCTATGTTCTGAGTATTTTTATGGTAAAATTAGTAGAATTAGTGAAATTAAGAAAAATGGAATTGGAAAATCAAAAGAACTATGAAATTTGACTAAGATTACGCTGAAAAATGGTAGTTTATAGCTTATGATATTAAGGGCTAAAATAGACCCGAAAACGAGACGATTCGACTCGAACAAACGGAAAAACTAGATCTGTCCGTTCTGTCCGGTACCGAAATTCAACGGACCGTCTGTTCGTTTTACGAACCTATTTATCGTCCGTTGCGTGTCAATGCGTGTCACCGTGTCACTCGGAGTAACACGTCATGTCACAACGGATGACATCAGGTGTCAAGGGTAAAACATAAGCCTAATAGTATTTAATTAAAGCTAGACTATTTACATAGCGTTTTCAACGCTCACAATATCGGTGAATCTCGAAACTTCAGTAAAATGAATGAAACCAACAAAGTTAGAGTTGTAGGTAATCTAAGGGCAATAAAATAGTGTAATTAAGCTGGTTGTTTAAGTGGAACTTTTCACAAGGAATATTCCTGTAATTGTTCTAATTTCGCCGCTCAATTTAGGTTTAAGCTCGCTGAAACAGCAAGTTTTACACCGAAAAACACTTTATAAAACCTAAAAGTAAAGCTACAATTAAGAACTTAGTTAAGAGAATGAAAGTTCTAAGCCAAACAATGACCAAAATTGTAAAATTCTAGGTCAAAATTTGGAGAAGAAGCTGTCAAACCGGTCTAAAAGAGTGAAAGACTTGTTCATCTCACAAAACAAGATCTGAAAGCATCAACAAGACTACAAAACCAAAACAACAAGACTGAAGAATGGACAACAAGATCAAGAAGAAGTCCAAGGTTGTTACCCTGAAGGCTGAGCCTATGAAAATCAATCCCGAGAAGCATGTCCGCGAAGCTGGTTTGTTAACCAAGAGTAACCTGGCCTACTTCAAGAAATACCACAAGAACCTGACCCCTACATTTTTGGACAAGTTCTGCAGGCCTCAGTTGGGTGAATATACTTTTGTTGAGATGGATAATTGTCCTGCCAAGGTCGATGGATGGATCATCGCTGGTCACACCATTTGTGAAGGAAAACTCATGATTTTTGCAGAAAAGAAGAAGAAAAGACCTTTTAAGACCAAAGTGACTTCCTGGTTTGAGTTTCAAGACTTTTTAGATCTAGAACCAGCTAAGTTGGTTTACTATGTGTATAAACTTAGGCTTTTCTACGAGGACGAACGTTGGGAGAAGGTAAACAAGTACTTTGAGAAGATCAAATGTTTTGATGAATCTAAGTTAACTGACCCTGTGATCCACGATAAAGATGGATCCAAGTTTAGGCTTGTTTTTGCCAACAAAGTTTCTGCAGCAGTTATGGGATTAGATGAATCAGGAGTTGAAGATGAGTTGAAGATCCTGAAAGAACCAGAGATCATTGACTTGTGTGACAGCAGTAGTGATGATGATTCTGACTCTGACGATGACGTTGAAGTTGTAGCAGAAGTTGTCAATGACGTAGGCAACGATGACATCGTTGAAGTGATGCCTTGTGTCAGTGATGATGAAGCCAAACTTCCTTTGAAGAAGAGGAGGAAGATCTAAGAATTGAAAGTAGTTGTAAATGTTAATGTTCTGAAAGTTATCTCATAAATTTGGTTTACAAGAAGTTTGAAAGCATGGCTAAGTTCTGCGATCGATTCAATGGTGAAATCATCCAAGAATATGGAAGAGTTGACCATGGACTATCCATTCATCCTCAGGATAAAAGGGATTGTATTGTTGATGATCCTCAGTTTGAAGATCCAAAGGAGAGGAAGGATAGACTTCTAACTGTTGTGACTGAATTCTTGATTCAAGTCAAAAGAATCAAGGTTGATGATTCTACTAAGTGGTACAAAGTAGAGCAGATGGCTTTAAAGGAACCAGAGCATTTGGTGAAGAAGAACATCACTTTTGAAGAGATTGTTCCAGGATTTGAATACTGGACTAGGGAAGGGAAGATCACTAGGATGATCATTCAGAAACCTGTTGAGGAAGAACATTTTGACGATTTACATCGTTGGACCGCTGTACTTTTCTACGACGAATTCCACACAAACTGGAAGATTACTGATGTTGAGAGTCTTCTAGATGATGACAGGTACATTGTGGCTTGGTATGCACTTTGGAGGAAGTGGCCAATCCAGTACAAGGTTTGGGAATGGGCTGGAAGGTTTAAAGAAGTTAGGAATCCTTTCAAGGCTCCAAACTACTCTGATCACTTTAAGAAACACTTCATGAAAGAGATTGAAGAAGGAAGAGTTAAGCTGATTCCAAAGGAAAGATTCTGGAAGTGGCAAAGGCACCAGTTGTGTACTTGGGATGACTTTAACTGGTTCTACAGGGATCCAAGTGAGATTGTATCCAAGGATTATCAGAAGATTGGTGACTATGACTCTGATGTGTTAGGAAAGCATTACAAGGAATGGTTGAAAGTCAGGAACATGGAAGACTGAGTTCAAGATGGTGATCAAAGGGGAGTAGTGAGGGATGGGTTCACAGTAAGGTGACCAACATCATGAACTAGCTTACAAG
>WTKN01000381.1 GCA_011524395.1 Moorena sp. SS36440bin_2 | reverse complement strand
TTTAGTTGCTCCTACTTTCTTGGGCATTGCTGCTGTCTGAATCCTATACTTTAATATTACTCTAGTGCTAGAAAATTGTCAATGTCGGTTTTATACCATTAAATATCGTATTATCCATATTTAAGAGGGTCTGGTTGCGAGACTAACCCTCCCGAAAAAGGTGCAGAAGCCCCGGATTGGTTTTATGTGCCTGATGTGCCGCCCCGACTGGATGGGCAGATTAGACGCTCTTATGTACTGTGGCGGGAATATATCACACCTCTGATTGTCCTAGAATTTGCATCAGGTACAGGTGCCGAAGAACGGGATCGGACACCGTTGCAAGCCGTAGATGGCACCGTTCAAAAACCAGGGAAATTCTGGGTATACGAAAAAATTATTCGGATTCCCTACTACGGCATCTTTTTGATCAATACCGGGGAGTTGGAAGTTTACCACTGGGAAGATGGCACCTATGAGCGCCTGAGTCCTAACGAGCGCAACCACTATCCCATTAATCGCATGAATGTAGAACTAGGGGTGTGGCAAGGCACCTATCTCGGTCTAGCGGAACAACCTTGGTTGCGATGGTGGGATCGACAGGGAAATCTGCTACTGACTGGGAATGAGCGGGCAGCCTACGCAGAGGCTCAAGCCCAGCAGGAGCAACAAAAGCGGCAACAGTTGGTAGCAAAATTGAAGGCTCTTAGTGCGGAACAACTTCAGGAATTAGGTATCGATGCGGGACTTTTGGAGTAATTTTAGATAAGCTATCAGCTATCAGCTATCAGCTATCAGTTGAAGGTTGGCAGGCTGATAGGTTGACCGATTAACTAAAGCGCTATAGCTATCCCCCTGGTTTGTTTGAGATATGCGTTCGCTTTTAGCGTGGCCGTAGGCCAAGGCCAAGCGTGGCATAAAGGCCAAGGTCAATCGCGTTAATTTTGAGATTTGCGTCGCACAGGCTTTGGCCTACGGCCAAGGCCACGCTACGCGAATGGCCACGCTGTGCGAACGACGCTGGGACATAGCCCATAATCTGATAGCTGACCGCTGAACGCGCACGCGTGCGCGTAGCGCTTAAGCTGACCACTGATAGCTGACCGCTGATAGCTGATAGCTGACCGCTGATAGCTGATAGCTAACCTTCAACCAACACATATCCATAATTCTCCAATCCCATCAATGCCTCTTTCACCGTATCAAACGCCTTCTGCTCAGCTATCGGCTCCAGGGTTACGGGATCCACTGGGCGCAATGTCTGCCATCGCTCTACTAAAGATGGCATCGACTCAGGGGAATCGAATAGGGGTAATAAACAAGAAGCAACGGCACTGTCTACCAGAGATTGGACTCCACTTACTGGCAGATACCTACTAATATGAAGCTCCCCCACCTGGCAAGCCGTTCGCGTAGCGTCGGGCTTCGCCCAAGGTGGGGGTGTCCTATGCTAATCTGTAACTACCCTTAGTCCACAAATCACACAAGCAAGCCCAGCTTCTAGGCGACCGTCCAGAACTTTTGCTGGAACGATCCTTGCTGTCATTTCTGCGAGCAAGTTTAAGAATACCCCTAGCACCAATGTTGTAAGCGCCGTTTAAATCGGCATTGAAACGCTTACCTGAGGGGAAGGTTGCCAGAGCATAGTTATTAGAATTGCGCTTAACCGTGCCAGAACCGTCATAGGCAAGTTTTGAGGTATAGGCCGCCACAACCTCTACTACTTTGCCACCCAACTCCGTCCATTTCATCTCAGTAAAATCGCGAATTTTTCCTTTGAGCCATCCGTGAAAACGTTGACGAAGATTAGACCGCTTACGTCCACCTTTGGGTTTCCATCCTTTAAGGTTCTCAAATACAATTGCTTCAGAATTAAACCTGAGCGCAATTTGCACAATTCCCTTGGAAACGATCTGGCCAATTTGGTTATTGATTCTCTGACACTTTTGATAGGTATAAGAGCAGAAACCTCTGTGAATTTTGCCGCCAAAACCCATAGTTTTTGACGCCCGTACAGATACGGATTTTAGTCGCTTGTCCCGACGGTCTATGTCTCTTCCCGGGTGAATAAACTCCCTGTGGATTACAGTGCCGTCATGAGCTACAACCGCTATAGTCGCAGTAGTATTAATCCCTAGATCTACAGCTGTAACATTGGCTTCAGGCTTCCGTTTTTCTGGTTTGCAGTTGAACGGAACTGACAGATGACAGTACTTGTCATTGAATATCAAGGACGGTGACAGCATTTTATTACTTGCTGCTTTATGGCGTTCCCTTAAGCCAGTAATTTGAACCGTAGTCCAAACCCAATCTGAGCAATTAAAAACCTTGATTTCAACTTGTTCAAAGCCGTGTAGCTTGTAGCATTGTCCCTTGTAGAGGGCTGGATAACAACCAGCGTCTGGGTTTAGTCGTGGAGGACTAGCATTGCGCCGCTTTCGTGCCCCCGATTGCCATTCGTTATAACGAGTAACAAAACTACTAACTTGACCAGCGGCAAAAGCGATTGCGGCACGGCGATAATAACTGGGGAATTTGTAAAAAGTTTTATTGAATTGAGGGTATTTAATGTTGGGGCGTTTGACAGTTTGGTGCATCAAGCGCTCAACAGCAGGAGTCAGCTGATCGGCTGTCAAAGAACCCAACTCAGACCAGTGTGAAAAAATAATACCAACCAAGTATCTGCAAGCCCGACGGTAAACTTTAACCGTTTCTCCAAAAAGCCAACGCTGTTCGGAGTTTGGGTTAAGTTTCCATTTGTCGGTTCTAATGACTTTAGTTGGCGCTTTCACGGGTCTAATAAATCGTTTATAGTATTATTTTAGCCTACAATAAATAAAATAAGACGGCAATTACATGATTTGTGTTCCAGGATTTTAGCTATTGATATTGGCGTGGACTAACCCCCACCTGGACGAGGTGGGGGAATGCGTCACACGTCTTGTTCAAAGGGCTGTAATTCAGTAATGGCTTTGAGCATGTCTTGTTTCACGTCTGGTATGTTCAGCTGAGGATGGAGATGTACCTTAGCCTTCTGCCAATCGGACAGTGTCCACTCGGAAATTGGAGTAAAGGATTGGCCTTGCTCGGGGTGTCCACACCAGAAATCCAGGAGCCGATGAACAGGATGTAATAGCTCAAACAAATGCAGTCTGTCTTCCACAGAAATATCTGGCAAGCTCATAGCTAGAAACACTGGCAAATTGTCTGGTTCTTTGAATAGACTCATTAAATCCCATTTTCGCCAATTGACCATATTTATAAATTCTAGATTAGCGGCTCTTAAGCCAGCGAATAAATCAGACATAGTGTAGCCTTTATCCCCTTGAAGGAGATAGTTCATTAACATTGTATGTTTTCCCTCTTCTTCCTCATATTTACTCTTCCAAGTTCTGGCTTTGAGATCAACAGTATTCTTTAAGGCTTTCATAGTCTCTATAGCAATTTCAATTTCCATCTCCTCGGGATTGTGATCAGTTAAACCCATAAGTTGGAATACTTCTTGAGCCCGAAAATAGAGCGAGCGTTGATGTTTACTGTGTAGATTGCTGCGAATAATTCCTTGAGGCTTCAAAACCGCTTTCATGGCTTTTAGGGCAACGGCTGGATCAGGAAATAAATAAAGTAACTCGTCGCAATTAATATAATCAAATTCCCAACCAGCACTAGGTAAGTCATAAACGGAGAGCTGATGAAATTCTGCCTCATCAAACCCATAATGGCTTAATCGTTTACGAGCTAAATCCAGAGACTGCTCCGAGATATCAATCCCAATAATTTTGGCTCCGGGATTCGCTTCTGCTAAGGTTAATGTGCCGTATCCCGTGCCACAGCCAGCATCTAATATGACTTTCTGGTCTGAATTAATGACTTGGTGATTCCTTAAATAATAGGGGGTGACTAAATTATGAAAATAAAGTAAGCTTAGCTGCTTTTTTGGGGAGCGGTCGATGGGAATTCTGGGATAGGGGCCAAAATCAAATTGTTGACGAATTTTTTCCTGTAATTCAGAGGCGTTTTTATCCATAATTAGGGAGTAGGGAGTAGGGAGTAGGGAGTAGGGTGTAGGGTGTAGGGAACAGGGAACAGGGAACAGGGGGGAGATAAATGCGAACGCTTCTGAGCTGAATTATTGGCGTTGCTGAATTAAGGAATGAATGCGCGATCATCTGGTTTTATTAAAGCCTCCTAAATCCCCCAGCGAGCAATCCCTCGCTGGGGGACGCAAGAGAGTTTGGTTCCCCCCATAATTGGGGGGCTAGGGGGGCGAAACCATACCCATAATCAGCAACGATCAATTCTTAAAAGCCTTCACAATCTTTTTGATAACCTTCATGACAAGTTTACCAAAGATTTATAATCAATGTCCAGATTATTGGGTATTATGACCTAGGAAAATTAATCAGGGATTTAGATGAATCAATTATCATCATTAGCGGTTACCAAAGGGATGGCTCAAAAATTAGCGATGGCGACAGCATCAGCAGCATTGATGACTGTGGCAATGTCTAGTGCAGCCCAGGCAGTTACACTAGTTACAAATGTAGTGGTTAAGCCCCCCGTTGGTGAGGAGCCTACGGCTCAACTTTGTCCTCCGTTTTGTGAAACTGGGGATTCTATTACCACAGATCTAGGGCGTAGAGTGGTAATTGGAAATAACATCGACAAGACCTTAACCAGTATCCTCTACACAATTTCTGGCGAAGAAGATGCAGCCTGGAGTAAGGAAAGTATTTCTGATATTTTCAGCGAACTTATCTTCTCTAAAGATATGAAAAAGCTATTGCTAACCGATACTTTTTAGCTACCAAAATTTACCAAAAGCAAATTTCAGCCCACTAATGCAAGTTGCTCTCGCAACCAGGGTGTATCTACCAATGCTCGTAGAAATATCCCACGAGCGCCGTTGATGTCTCTGTCCATGACGAGTCCATCAACCTTTGACCTTATGGTCTTGCTCCCACCTATGTTTATCAGTTCGCCTGTCCAGCTAACAGTTTTGCTGGTGTAAGCTTCGCAAACATCTAATACTATTTTCCCCGTCTCTTGAGCTTTGTGATTTAGAAATTCTTTGAAACGGTAATGAGCGAAGGTGAGCATATTACGAACGGTTTTAGATCTAATTTTTCTGTTCCCTTTTTTTGACATTTGAGATGTCTCGAAGGTAGGAAGAAGAATTACATCGAAGTTGTCAACCAAGAATCTAGCTGTCTTGTGGTGAAGCTCATTGATTAAGTTTTGAACTTTTATAACCATTCGTCTGGCGGTTTTCTTCATCCGGCGCTTTTGCCCCCCATTGGCTTTACTAATCTTAGACAGTAAATTATCCAGATGTTGGCAGAGTCGCTGGATTCTTGAAAAGTCTCCATGCCCAATCTTTCCTACAGATGTCTCGCTGAAAAAAGTGATGAAAGTTCTGACTCCAGGGTCTAAAGCAACTACTCTACCTTGGTTCTCGGCATGTGATACAGCTACTTTGTGGGGAACTACTAAATAGTAATCCCCATTATTACTCGTTAGTCTGCAATCGCACACTTCTGGGGGTAAATCCTCAGAGTATGTTATTTCTCCTAGTTTAGTGTGATATATCCCCGCTTCTGAAACTGCTGATTTTGGGATATAGCAAGACTGAATAGGGTTCTTTCGAGACCTAAACCTTACTCGGTTAATTTGTGACGTTTTTTTGTACTTTTTCTTGGCCTCCCTAACAGCGGTGCAAGCATCCTTTATCGCTATCGATTTAATTTGATAAGGAACTTCTTTGCACCACTCGGGTAGGTCGTTTAATATACCAGTCTTAATAGCCTTCCAGTTGGCTTTTACAACGCCTATCTGGAGTATTTTGACTGTTTTATTGAAAACATAACGGGACACTCCGAACCACTTACGGATTAGCGATCGCTGCTCAGGGTTTAGGAACAGACGAATCTTCTTTGATTTTTTGACCGTATTTCCTGAGTCCGTGAACCCGGCAGGAGAAGACGTGAATGATGGAGAGAAGATCTGCGGTAAGCTCGGACTGGGGACAGCTCTTAGACTGGTCGAGAACCAGGATTTTTCCACCGTTGAGACTGACCAAGTACTCAATGAGTTCAAACCCGAATCGGGTAAGTCGGTCTCTACAGGCAACAACAAGTGTGAGCTTATCTCCGCAGACAATTCGTTCCAGTATGGTCTTAAGCCCTTTCCTTTTGTAGTTGAGGCCAGACCCGATGTCTTTGATGATTTCTGCTTCGGGGAAGAGGGAGTGGAGATAGGCGACTTGGCGGGCAAGATCGTCTCGTTGCTTTGTACTACTGACTCGGCAGTAGCATATGGTGTAACAACGGGATCTACTAGACTTTGGAGCTTTTCCAAAACGGAGAAGATCTGTTGAGTCAAAGAGTCTAGTTCCCCCTGGGGTTCGTTCGCATTTGAGAGTGCCATTGTCTGCATACTTCCTTAGAGTGTTCGGAGAGAGTCCCGTAAGTTCGACCGCCTTACGGATGGGTATGAGTGCCATCTCTAAAATCTAACACGTTTTGGTAAATAATGCTAGATTATTTGATATTTTATTCAACAGTAGCTATCCCCTGTTCCCTGCTCTCGACTCCCGATTCCCGACTCCCGACTCCCGACTCCCGACTCCCGATTCCCGACTCCCGATTCCCGATTCCCTGTTCCCTACTCCCTGTTCCCTGTTCCCTGTTCCCTGCTCCCTACTCCCTCTTCACCAAGGATTCCCCACAATAGTAAACCATGCCCAATAGTAAGGATGAGATAGTTTCTTATTACTGTTATCCTTAAGCATCTCGACTTGGGCTAGCCTTAATGCTTCTGCTTTTCTAGGGACTAGTTTTAAATGGTCATAAAATGACTTGAGGAGTTTAAAGGTTCCATTTTGAGGCACTGCTAACAAACTAGCTAAGACCGATTGCACTTTGGCTTGATAGGCAAATCCAGCAAATCCTAATTCATACTGTTCATTGCCAAGGGCTGTATCACAAGCACTTAAAACCAATAAATTTACCGGTGGTTGCTCTAATCCCAGGGTTTCAAATTTTCCTAATCCTAATCGTTTTTTACCAAACTGAATGTAGGAATCATTAGCATTAGACCGAAATTTACCATGGGTTCCTAAATGAAGGATATTAAAAGATTTATGATTAATTTCATCCTGGAGATTAGCTAAGGTAAAGTTTTCGTTTTCTAGGGCTTGAGCTGACCAAGTATTAACTAAATGGTCAATTAGTTTGGGCACATAGGGTAGGTCTCGGTGGTGGTCAAATTTTTCCGTGCCCATTGCCAGCACTGGTGCATTTCTGACATCGGTATAGTTAGTATTGGTCAAGCTCAAACTAGGCACTAAACCAACACTGTATTTTTCCACAATAAAGCTTTGGCCATCATGGAGTGCTGCTAAGGGGAGAGACTGCAAGCTTTTATCCATCACAAACACCAAGTTATTGATGTTTTGTTCATCTAATGTCTTCTGGAGGGGTTTAATCAGTAATTGATAGAGTTGTTGGGATTTGGCTAGGTCTTGTGGTCGAAACACCCCTGCTCTGGGAGATGCTGCACTATCCCGGAATGATTCAGCTAAGGCTAACACTTGCTCCCGGCTGCTATTAGCAATCCGCTTGTAGATCATTTTGCCTTGGCTAGTTACCAATACTAGTTCCAAGGGAGCATTAGGCTTGGGCTCTACAATTACATTAGTATTAATGTTGAGGAATTCGGTTTTCAAGACAACGTCTCGTCCTGGTAAATTTCCAGAATTCCGAAAAAAGACATAGATCAGTGCCGGTCTAGCATCAGTAACTTGTTCAATTTCCTTGAGTTCTGTTTGAATGTCTTTAACTGTTTTAATCTGAGTCTGTTCTGCTTGTCTATCTGCTTCTGTAACAGATGACGACCCTTGAGCGGTGACTTGACTGGTGACTTGACTGGTAAAATAATCCTCTAGTTGATAGACTAGCATTTCTTTAGAAACTGCTTCAGTTTCTTCTATCATTACTGGTGGGATAATTTCCTTTGGTAACTCAGGTAACTCTGGCTCACTATTGGTTACTGTAATAGGAGATACCTGAGTAATCAGTTGAATCTGCGTGGGAAAATTCCCCTGAGTATAGGACGCCAAAAACCGTTGCGTTGGCAAAATCGTATTGTCGATGCCAGTGGTAATGGCTGCAGCAGTACCATTGACGGTAGCATCTCCTACGGTAAAGGGTCTGGAACTAGCTCCGCCATTATGTCGGATGATGACTGAGCCTCCTGCCACTCCGCCCCTAGTGGAAATACTAGCTGTGCTCTGATTGCGATCGCTAAAAGCATCAGTAGCTCGGAAAAATCGACCAGCGGTAATATCGACATTACCACCACTACCGTTTTCTCCCCCTTGAGCATTAATCGCCCCGACTTCCACATCCCCAATCGGGTCGATAGTCACATTTCCGCCATCTCCAAAACTACCGCTAGTATTAATTACCCCAGTCTTGATGGTAGTAAAGGCATTGATAACCAGATCACCCCCACTAATACCAGAGGTGTTTAGGTTGTCTGTGAATACTTCTCCATTCCTAGCAGTAAGCTTGATATTGGAGCTATTGGTGATAATGTTACCAACTGCAATGCTTTGATTGGCCTCTAGAGTAATGGAAGCATTGTCTATGCCTTGAATTGTGCCCTTGCCGATGATAGCACCTGACCCGGCTGGGGCTTGAATGGTTACTGGGTCTTGGAAAGTAACCCCAGTATCAGCAATGGTAATGTTAGCGCTACTGTTAGGATTACCAATAGTGATAGCAGTAAAGCCATCTTGCAGGAGGTTGATTTCTTCCGCCGTTAGAGCTAGGGTATTAGTCTGGCTCCTGTTATTGCCACCAATTGCGATCGCTTGTTCAGCACTAAACGGTTGTAATGTAATGGTGGCATTCCCTTGCACTATCTCCTTAAGGTTAATGTCATCAGCAGTTAGGGTAATATCCCCTAGGGGAATAGTCGCTCCCACTGCATCATTAAACTGAATGGTGCCAGTGCCAGCATTAACCCTCAGGTTTTGATTACCGTCAACAGTGCCATCAAAAGTAATCTTACCGCTACTGCTAGTGATGTTAGCACTAGTATTAGGGCTAGTCGGATCAAGATTAAGGGGTTTGAGGAAGCTAATGTTACCACTACCAGATGTTACACTGTTTTTGAGATTGATTTGAGTAGTGTTGGATTCCCCAATGGAGATATTGCCTGAACCCTGAGCACGGATGGGTTGCTCAATGGTGATAGTACCAGGTATATCTTGTCCCAGACTAATGTTGCCATTATGAGCAGCGCTAATCCCATTTCTACCAGCCACAGAGGTGATCACGGCATCGGGGTATTGAAGGTTAAGGATAATATCGCCACGGTTGCGGGTAATAGCAGCAATATTCTGAGCTTGAACATCTATACCATTAGCATCAGCGTAGCTAAATCCATTTTCAGCATCGAATAGCACTGCCCCTTGTGGTCCATCAATTTTTACTTCAGTGCCTGAACTATCAAAGATGCTACCACCAGAGATAAATTGAGCTGTCTGATTATTAGCTAGTTGGACAACAGGATTGCTATCACTGCTAACAAAGTGAATATCCCGGCCTCTGATGATAACATTGAGGTTTTCTTGACTCAGGTCAAAGTTGCGGATTCTTACATCACCGGTCAATTCAGGATTCCCAATGGTTAAGGTACCGGACGTTCCTAAATCGAGGTTATTGATCAAATCCGTTGTGGTGATTTGGAAGGTGCCACCAGCGTCTTTCCCTATCCCGACGGTAGTATTAAGATCTTTTGGTTGAATAGTTATACTCTCAGTAATCAGCTGGGAAATCACTTCAATCCCAGCAGCGGTAATCAAAACATCTTTAATCTTACTGACTTGTAATGGTTGGTCGGGGTTGCCGAGACTGACCTGACCATTGGTATAAATGACTAGAGTGCTGGGGCTATTGATGGGATTTTTGATAGTAACATTACCATTGGTAGCTCTGATTGCGATCGCTCCCCCATTTCCTGATTCTGAATCAGCATTGATACCGCTACCCCCACTATTGATTTCGATATCACCATCTCTGCTAATTAAAGTGACATCACCAGCACTCTGACCACCCAATGAATCGATACTAGGAATTTGAATAGTAGGGTGACTTGTAGCTTGACTAGTAGATAATTTACTATTACCATCCGCCATTAGGGTAATATCCCCTCCCCTACCAGTATTATTACTGGAAGTATCTAAGCGATTATTCTGAGTGACTTTGATAGTGCTGCGAGAGTCAATCAGGATTTGTTGGGAATTAGTATTAGGATTACTATTACTTAAACCACCAGTCTTAATGGTGTCTACTTGAATTGCCCCAC
Organism: Moorena sp. SS36440bin_2; assembly: GCA_011524395.1. GTDB lineage: Bacteria > Cyanobacteriota > Cyanobacteriia > Cyanobacteriales > Coleofasciculaceae > Moorena. The sequence continues at coordinate 2,124 of WTKN01000381.1, read as the reverse complement.
TGGGTAATGAGCTATGAGCAAGATACTGATTGGTTAACAAAACCAAGCCATCCCGATCTACGGTAATATCGCTAATTTTGATATCAGCACTGGTGGGATTATTGGTAACAGTATTACTAAAATCAGGAACAAGATTACCTGAGTTGTTTGCTGGCACTCCTCCTAATTGTGTCCAATCAATCCCAGCTCTAATATCTAAGGTAGGCTGATTATGACCATCAATCACTACATTGCTTTGGTCAGATAGAGTGACATTAGCTAAATTAGCAAGAAAGGGATCGGAGTGGGTTGGAGTAATTTTAGGGTTAGGGTCATCACTAGGAGTAATCACAATTTCGCCTAAGGTAACACTACCCCCTGCCAAAATATGTAGGGAAGCGCCTTGGTAGTTTCCTAGACTGACATCACCATTAGCCAGAATGATGGAATCATCAGGACTAATCCAATTTCCTGGACTACCATCTAACTGCTCGATCCGAAAACTAGCGCCTGTGTGATAGGGACTACTCCCTTGTACTGGATTAGCGGAACGCAGTACCATGTTTCCACCAGAGAAGAAACCACTAGCCTGATGATTGAAGGTGGAAATCTCGATGGCTTGATTCCCCTGGATGGATAAATTGCCAAGGGCTTCAGCAATAAAGGGGCGCGCTAGAGTATCATGCGATCGCACGGTATTGCCAGCCAACAGATTCAAATCCCCAGTGCTAGAGAGCTGGCTTTCGGCTAAGGTGAGATTATTAGCAGCTGAGAGTGTAGCAGTCTCAGCGTTTACCTCCCGAGCCACCACATCACCCATCTCAATTGGTAAGCCAGAATCCGCGAGCTGTACTTTACCATCTGGCGTTACCACAATTGGTGTCTCTAACCCTTCAACTCCCCCGGTCAACAAGGTTGGTAAATCCTGAGGTATAAACAGCTGCTCCCCATCAGCATCCGTTGGTAATTCAATTTCTATACTTAATAGGTGTCCTGGTTGGCTAATCCTAACTAAATTACCACCATCTACAGCAACCAGATTAACCGTTCCGTTGGCAGCACTTACGTTTCCAGTACTAATCACACTACCGCCGATTAAGGTTAAATTATTTCCCTCTAGTACTTCCAGATTTCCAGCATTAATAATACTCCCTGGTTGATTCGAGTCAAAGGCCAAAGTCTTGGGATTACCGATTAAAGTTTGATAGTCATTTGACCCAAAGCTAGTAAACCAATTGTCTTGACCAAACCCAATCCGATTCGCTGTTGTTACCGTTAAATCAGCTGGGATATTCAACCGAGCATTAGCCCCAAACACCCATCCCGCTGGATTCATTAAAACTAAATTTGAGTTACCTCCAACTACTCTAATTAATCCGTCTACAATTGACGCTTCACCCCCAATAACCCGACCTAAAATATTACGAATTTGGGGATTAGACAGAAACGTGACTGTCTGTTTTGCATTCAGACCAAATTTTTCAAAACTATGAAATAAATTCGCTCTATCTCCGGAAACTGTACCCCCGTTAATCGTAAACTCATTGCCATCAATTGTAATACTAGTGCCCGTCCCATCTGCGGCTGGTATAATAGATTCAGCCTTAGCGACATTAACGGGATATAGTATGGCTATACCTAAATAAATTTCTCCAACGAGAGAAAAAATTTTCCACAACCATTGACTATGCCACCCAACAGCTTTCACGAGTCGATGCTCCCACTACATCAATCACCTATACTAATTACCTATACTCATAATCACTTATTTAATCGCTAATTAATCTTGCTACCTTAGGGAATATAACTGCATAATTTTGAATTAATAAACCAAGTTATTCACACATCATCGTTATTCAGTTGCAATTTTTTTTATTTCTGAATTTTCAGATTAATTTTCAGATTAATGGGTTACAAAAATCTGCCTCCCTTCTTTACTTTATTTCTTGGCTTCCTTGGCGTATTCGCCGTTGTTAAAACACCCCTCTTCCTCAAATCATACCATCATCAGACTGCTGCGAATACTATCCACCCTATCACGCTCACCAACCAAACTGATAATCAGGTAACGAATGTAACTGATGGGTAGCTTATATAGCAGAGAAAGAGTTGGTTAGGACAAAAACTGCAAAGCGTTATCGATAG
>WTKN01000246.1 GCA_011524395.1 Moorena sp. SS36440bin_2 | reverse complement strand
AACCAGTAGTACTCAAACTGCTGAATAATCCCTATCCCAGCTTCCAGGAACTGGTCCAGTTCCGCAATCAGTACACCATTGCCAAAAATCTTGACCATCCCGGAATTATCCAAATCTATAGCTTGGAATCCTACCAAAATACTTTGGTATTGGTGATGGAAGACTTTGGTGGGGTCTCCCTGGAAGAGTATACCAGCTTAAGCTTTGACCTCAGAAAGATACAGGAATTTCTCGACATTGCCATCCAAATCGCCTCGATCCTGGATGAACTCTATCGCCACCGAGTCATCCACAAAGACATCAAGCCTAGGAATATCCTGATTAATCCTAAGACCAGTCAAGTCAAATTCATCGATTTCAGTATTGCTTCCCTACTGCCGAAAGAAAACCAAATCCTGACTAGTCCTAACTGCCTCGAAGGTACCCTAGCTTATCTGTCTCCGGAACAAACTGGACGGATGAATCGCGGCATTGATTACCGTAGTGACTTTTATTCGACTGGGGTAACCTTCTACAAGGTGCTCACCACAGAGTTACCCTTTAGCACTACTGACCCGATGGAGTTGGTTCACTGTCATATTGCTAAACAACCAGTAGCTGCACACCAGCGTAACTCCGCTATTCCTCCACTGCTGTCGGCAATTATCAGTAAACTGATGGCAAAAAATGCTGAAGACCGCTATCAGAGTGCTTTGGGACTCAAGTATGACCTAGAACAGTGTTCGGAACACTTACACCGATTGGGCGCGATCGCTGAAATTAAATTGGGCAGTCGAGATATTTGCGATCGCTTCGTCATTCCCGAAAAACTTTACGGGCGTCAACCGGAAGTAGAGACCTTACTGGAAGCCTTTGAGCGAGTTACTCAAGGAGCTACAGAAATGATTCTGGTAGCTGGCTTTTCCGGCATTGGTAAAACCGCTGTGGTCAATGAAGTCCAAAAACCGATTGTGCGGCAGCGGGGTTATTTCATCCAAGGTAAGTTTGACCAGTTCCAGCGCAATATTCCCTTTAGTGCCATAGTCGTTGCACTGCGGGACTTGATGGAACAATTACTCACCGAAACCGATAGCCAACTGCAACAGTGGAAAGAAAAAATTCTGTCTGCTTTGGGTGAGAATGGTCAAGTGCTGGTGGATGTGATTCCAGAATTAGAAGGGATTATCAACAAACAGCCTCCTGCTGACGAACTTTCTGGTACGGCAGCTCAAAATCGGTTTAATTTGCTCTTTAGTAAATTTATCCAAGTGTTCACCACTAAGGAACATCCCCTAGTGATTTTCCTCGATGACTTGCAGTGGGCAGATTCGGCTTCGTTGAAGTTGCTGCAAATGTTGATGGCAAAAACTAATACGTCTTATCTGCTGCTAATTGGTGCTTATCGAGATAATGAGGTAAATTCTAGTCATCCGTTGATGGTCACCTTGTCTGAGATGGGCAACGTTGGCGTTTCACTCAATACAATTACCCTCGAACCCCTGACCAAATCCGACTTAAACCATCTGATTGCGGATACCCTGACTTGTGGGATAGAACTGGCCGAACCCCTGACCGAACTAGTGGATCAGAAAACTAAAGGAAATCCGTTTTTTGCGACCCAATTCCTGAAATCTCTCCATCACGACCGATTAATCACCTTTAATTTTCATCAAGGGTATTGGCAGTGCGACATCGCTGAAATTAGATGCTTGGCTCTGACAGATGATGTAGTAGAGTTTATGGCACTGCAGTTACAGAAGTTGCCAAAAGAAACTCAGGATGTCTTAAAACTAGCGGCTTGTATTGGTCACCAATTTGATTTGGATACCCTGGCGATTATCCATGATAAATCTCCAACCGAGACAGCGGTTTATTTATGGAAATCTCTGCAAGAAGGGTTAGTTTTACCGACAACTGAAATTTACAAATTCTTCACTGTTAATAGTAATTCCCTATCGAGCACTGAGGCAAAATTATCCCAAAGCTCAATCCCCCTATGGGCTACGCCCACGCTACGCGAAAAC
>WTKN01000307.1 GCA_011524395.1 Moorena sp. SS36440bin_2 | reverse complement strand
TAAACTGTCGTTACAGTATCGGCCAGGATGATGTTTTAACAATGATTACAGAGGGGAAAACTCTATATGCTGAAGAACGTTTTTGGTTTGCTAGCCCTAACTTTCGCTTACGCACTAACGTTCTCCAGCAGGGGGGGCAATTAACCATGGCTTCTCTGGCCACAGAAATTCGTCTTGGTGTTACGTGAAAGGTAAGGATATGCGCTACTAGATCGGTGCTTCGCTAACAGCTTTGGGCCTGTGGTCAGGCTACTTGAGATACTTTTGAATAAAATAAGCACCGATTGCGCTACTGTTCGCAGGCTGCGCGAACAGTAGAGTGAGCCTTGGCCGTTGGCCACCCTACGAGAATTGCTGACCGCTGACCGCTGAGCGCTGTTCCCGTAGGGCATATGCTTATAGTCTCAATTATTAGTATTTATGTTATTTACTACAAAAGGCTTATCGATAGGTTTTGGTTCTTTACTGTAAGCACTTTCTAGGACTTTGTTCCTGACTAAATTTGCCTCATATTCAGAAAAATAGCCAATCAGGGTACCTCGCCACACTTTCCTGAGCATATATCTCTCTGATGGCACCTGTATATAACCGGCTGGGGCATAGTTATCTTTTATAAATGAATCCGACTTAATGACTTGAGAATTTTTAATATAATCATGTTTGGATTTAAACAGCTTACAATTGTAATTGTAAGCCCATTTGTTAGATATAACGACTCGTTTAAGATTTATTTTATTCAATAAATAACTTGTTGGTACAAAAACAGCAAATTTGCCATCGGGAATCTTGGCACAGGCTCTGGCAGAGTAGTTTTCAAGAATTATTTGGACAAATAAGGTCAGCTGTATCCCAAAAATAAGTCCGGCTATTAAACCAGAAAATAGGGGAAAATAAAAACTTTTTTCCTGCATCCTGATGCTAGACTTTGCTAAAGGACTTTAGACTGGAGTTATATCTATCAATTAATCGCTATAAATTTACATAATATATAAAATATTAATGAAAATTACTGGATAGTTTTATGAAAGTTTATAAAAAATAATTTAATCACAATGGGGTATACCATAGGGGTATCAGGAAAAATTTGGTATGATTAGCTTCGTTTGCGCCCCGCGTGGCCATAGGCCAAACAGGCCCCGCGTGACCTGCATGTCAATCGCGTAGCGTGGCCATAGGCCAATCATCCCACGGGGATTAATCCTGGGATGGTTAACTTTTATCCAAGTTAACAGTGGCCTGAGAAAGACTCTCTGGCTCTGACCTACTTTCGACGTCGAGATCTTCCCCTGAATCCCTGACCTGCTGATTGACTACCGTAGCTGTGACTGTACCAGAGTCTTGGTGCTGGACAACTGCCTTCAGCTTAAGGTAGACATCTGAAGAGTCTGGTGGTGGATGAAATTGGTTAATTGGCTTCTTGTTAAGCTCATAACTTGACCAATCTACATTGTAGATAGGACTAGCACGGGCTTTGCTCAGAGGCTTTGGGAAGCTTTCTCTGGGCTTGACTGATTTTTCAGGTATTTTGGATGGTATGGTCTTGGCTTCAGGGGAAGTGTCTTGTTGCCCTGTTGGTGGTGCTTGGAGTGTCTTTGACTCAAGGATCTCTTGTTCTGGTTTAGTTTCATAGGAACTAGTACCTGCAGAGGTTTCAGCAACATTGTCGAACCACTGTAAACTTAGTTCTAAGCTCTCGGTTGTGGATGTACTATCGACTGGAGCGGTTAAATTTTGGGGAAATTTACGACAAACCATCCGCTCAAACTCATGATTAAAGCGATATATAGGTTGTCCTCGTCGTAACCAGACTGCCAAAATTTGCTCTACAGATATCGCTTTGTAACGCCCTTGATAAAGGGCCTCAATCACCGCTAGACGCACCCAATTGGCAGGATAGTTCTCAATCCATATATTGACTAATTCTTCTACAGTGTAACCCCTGAGCTCAAACCCATAGTGACTGAGCAAGGCAAGGGCATAGGCAATGGCTAAATCTGAGTCATTGGTCATGGGTACAAGGGTTCAAGGTGGGAAGGTGGTACGATTCCAGGTGGAAAGGTAAAAAGGTGACAAATTATCGACACACAGCGGCTTCGGGCAAAGTCGCTTGGTAATATAACCTATATCCTGCAACCTGCAACCTGCAACCTGCAACCTGCAACCTGTAACCTACAACCTGCAACCTGCAACCTGCAACCTGTAACCTGCAACCTGCAACCTGCAACCTGTAACCTACAACCTGCAACCTGCAACCTGCAACCTGTAACCTGCAACCTGGAACTTGCAACTAGTTTTGGTAGTGAGTTGCTTGGTCACTGAAATCAGGACTTAGGACTCATGACAACACTATACGGTGAGTTGAACTCAGTGAAACGTCTGCCGGACTGGAACTTGAGATGAACGCAACTCTACCGCACCCTCAATTCTAGATGGATTGAGCTAATTGCCCAGCGAAACTAAGCTGACAGAGGTACTATGCGTGGAGATCAGCCTTACCATTATTGCGCAGGATATTACCCGCTGGGTCTTGAGAATTACCATTATCTGGTAAGCGCCCTACCATTAACCAGTAAACCACCATGAGTATTGTTCTCAATCAGATTACGACGCAATACTGGTTGCACCTGACGCATCAAAACGATTCCAGCAGTAGCAATAGAAAGTGCCAAGCGTCAACGTTTTAAATGGAACAGTATCACCAGTATCCCTATCTTTACCAGTGACTGGGTTAACGTAAATAGTAGGTTTAACCATATTAGTCAGTAAATGGCAATTAATACGTAATACTTAACACGTAATATTTAATACGTAATACTTAACAGGCAATAATTAACAGGTAATGTTTAATAGGTAATGCTTAATACTTATTACTTAACACGTAATACTTAAGAATATGATAGAAGTAGAGCATCTAAGCAAAATCTATGGCACCACACCAGCGATAGAGAATGTGACTTTCAGGGTTGAACCAGGAGAAATCCTAGGATTCCTTGGACCGAATGGTGCAGGTAAAACCACTACCATGCGAATTTTGGCAGGCTATTTACCAGCAACCCATGGTACTGCCCGAATTGCTAATTATGATGTTCATGAAAATTCTATGGCAGTAAGACGCAGAATTGGTTATTTACCGGAATTTCCGCCACTGTATCCGGATATGACTGTTGAAGGATTTTTGCACTTTGTTGCCCGTATTAAAGGTGTTGCTGCAGGCGATCGCACTACTCAGGTCAAAACTGCCATGGAGCGTTGTAACATAACGAGCAAGGCCAAGCTACTGATCCGCAAGCTTTCTAAGGGCTTCCGTCAACGGGTGGGTATCGCTCAGGCAATTGTACATGACCCACCGGCCATCATTCTAGATGAACCTACAGTCGGTCTTGATCCTCGCCAAATTATTGATGTCCGTAACTTAATTAAGAGCCTTGCTGGTGACCATACTATTATCCTATCTACCCACATTCTACCAGAAGTGAGTATGACCTGTAGCCGGGTAGCCATTATCAATGAAGGCAAAATTGTAGCAACAGATAGTCCAGACAAGTTACTGGCGGAGTTAACCGGGGGATCAGGTTATGAGTTAGAAATAGATGGTGATGCACAGGAGTTACAGAAATTATTACAAGTTATACCAGGAGTTTGCCTGGTGGAACTGGTTAATGATCAAAATTTACCTGGCGGACGCTCTTTATTCCACATCGTATCAGCAGCGGGAGCAGAACCCGCACGGGATATTGCAGCTGTGACCGTGGGAGCTGGTGTAGGGATATACGAAATGCGAAGGACTCGCGCTACCCTGGAAGATGTCTTTTTGAAACTGACTACCACCGAAAAACCACTGCCTGAACCCGATCCTGATTTAGAGGAGTCTGATTTACAGGAGTCTCAGGAGTCTGATGAAGGATTAAGCATTAAGGATTAAGCATCAAGGATTAAGCATCAAGGATGAAAGTTATCTTTAAAACCTTTAACTAAGTAACATTAAAATAACTAATCCTTACCTAACTAACTTTCAACCTTTAACCCAATAATTACCCTCTAAAATTAAAGTAATAATGATTATAATTGGCAACATATTAGCAATTTTCAGGAAAGAATTACAGGGATATTTTGCTTCACCATTCGCTTATGTTGTCGCCGGTGTATTTTGGTGGCTGTCTGGCTCCTTTTTTGTAGAAATTCTTTTGGATCAAGAGGGAATTATTAACCAAGTTGCAACGGCAGAACAATTGGGTATACCGATACCACCAGTAGATGTTGCTTATGTATTTTTGCGTCAATTCTTGGAAGTGATGGGTTCACTGTCGTTATTTGTGTTGCCAATTCTGTCCATGGGACTCTATGCTGAGGAACGCAAGCGCAGGACTTTGGAACTTTTGGCAACGTCTCCATTAACGAATTGGGCTGTAGCTGTGGGTAAACTCTTGGGAGTGGTGACATTTTATAGCTTTATGGTGCTACCGTTACTTGCCTATGAAGCGATCGCATTTAGTGCTACAGACCCCCCCGTTCAACCTGTCCTACCGTTACTCGCCCACGCCGGATTAATTTTACTGGCAGCATCGGTGCTTTCTCTAGGGATGTTCATTTCTTCCCTAACTGATAGCTCAATTTTGTCAGCAATCCTCACCTTTGCTGTGGTTTTGGGACTTTGGGTGATTGATTTGATTGCTAAAAATGTTAGTGGACCCCTTGGAGAAGCCTTAGGTCATTTATCGTTGTTGGAAAATTATAAAAATCTGATTCAGGGTGTTTTGGATACTAGTAGTATAATTCTGTTTTTGAGTTATATCTTTATCGGTATTTTTCTAACTGCTCAGTCTATTGATGCATTGAGATTTCAGCGTTCTTAGTATGTAAGCAGATGCTGAATGCTGATAGCTAATAGCTGAATGCTGATAACTGAACGCGCACGCACCTCAAGTAGCGCTTAAGCTGAATGCTTTCCTGAAAACCTGACAATTTCTGACAGCAATTTCTGACATCGAACTGAGGTGAGTCATTGTCAGTTAAACAACACCAGACAAAACACCAGACAAAAACACCAGACATTTTGCTCTTGTCTTCCCAGTAGTCTGAAATTATAGAAAGTTCAGGGATAGGCAACTATTGACCTAACACCCTTAACTGGTTATATCCTGGCCGGTGCTGGGTGATAGTGTTCTTTAGCCCAAATCTGGACAGTTTTATATTTTAAAGACAGACAGATTAGAGACAGACATATACAGAATTTCTGTATATGTCTGTCTCACAATCCCCAAAGGAGTAGATTATGAGCTTTCACACTGGAGAGATTGCTGTTCAAACTCGGTCTGGGGTAACCGCAGAAGCTGAGAAACTCAGCTCGATGATTACTCCGGTGATCAGACCCGCTGCTCAGATGCTCCTGACAACCCAACAATTAGCGATCGCTAGTAGTGTGGATACCAATGGCTTGGTTTGGGCATCACTGCTGACTGGTCAACCTGGTTTTGTACGAGTTTCCGACAATCAAACTGTCGAGATTAACTGTATCCCTATCGATGGGGATCCGTTGTACGAAAACTTGGTGAAAAATGGAGTACTCGGACTTCTGGTGTTGACCTGACTACCCGTAAACGCTTGCGGATGAATGGCTTGGGTAGAGTAGAAGGCAAAGGGCAGATTGTGATGCAGACAACTGAGGTATTTTTCAACTGTCCCAAATACATCCAGCTGCGTCATCTAGAGACTGATACCCCTGAGTCAAGGGAGCCTGAAATTGGCAGCTTTGAGGCTTTGACCACAACCGAGCAAGACTCGATTACCGAATCTGATACCTTTTTTATGGCCAGTTTCAATCCAAAAACTGGGGCAGATGCCTCTGATCGGGGTGGATATCCGGGATTTATCCAGGTGATCAATGATCATCAGCTAGTGTTTCCCGATTATGCTGGCAATAATATGTTTCAAACCCTAGGTAAGCTGACAGTCAATCCCCGTTGTGGTTTGCTATTCATCGATTTTGAGCGAGGCAATACCTTACAACTGACCGGAACAGCCGAGGTGATTTGGGATCAGTCACAATTCACTACCGTTCCAGGAGCGCAACGGTTAGTGGAGTTTCATATTGAGCAGGTCTTAGAGACAACTAATGCTAGCCCTATACCCTGGCGCTTTGGAGAGTATTCTCCCGCTAATCCTGCTGTTAAGAAGGAGAGTCTTACTACTTAACTCTTATTCCTTTTGTTTTGAGAGTGATTAGTTTAATTAGTGGATTATAAGTATAAACACGTCGAAAACTAAGTGTAATAACTGAGGCATTAGGATCTAGGGGTTGTTTTAAGGTGATAGAACCTTTAGTTGGTGTCCTAGAAGGCATGACTGTTCCATCCCAAGTAGAGCCTGAATAACCTTTATAAGTATTTCCTAAATTATCAACGGCGATAAAATCTGAAAATCTGCTATCTTTTTTAGTATAATTATAAGCTTTAAAATAAATTTTTAATTGGCCATTTTTCCACTTTTCTAGTTTATCGACAACGAAGCGAGCGCCATTAACTTGTGGGGATGACCAATAATTTCTAAAAACTTCAGGGATTTGGCTTTGCCATTCAGCAATTAATCGTTGTGCTTCTTGATAAGATGGCGTAGCGTTATGAATCCGTTTGGCGATGGATATTGCTTGACTATACTGTAGCTGATTAGCATAGTGATTTGCCTTGAGGATCAGGTTTTCTCCTTGTATTTCTAATTCAGCAGCTAGTCTTTCTAATTCAGCAGCTTTTAGTTTGATTTCAGCAGCATTAATAATTTGGATTGCTTGCTGCTGGAAACGTTCAGCGTTAATCTGTGCTGCCATGGCTTTGGCTTGTTGCCATTTATGTTTCTTTAGGTCTTGTTGAGCTTTTTGAATTAAATTTTGATCACTTTGCCATTCTTTCCATTGAGTAATTAACGTTTGTGCTTCTTGGTAACTATTACTCTCAGTCGGTATTTTTTTAGCTTCAGTAATTGCTTTATAGATAAGTTGGGGATTCTCTACTAGTTTAGTGGCTTTATTTAGTTGTGCGACAGAACAGTCATTTAAGAGGCATATCGATTTTTCATTGATTCTCAAAAAATCGGGAACATCTTGAGCTAATTTAATACATTTTTCATAGTTTCCATCACTCAAGTGCTGTTGGATTTGACTGAGTAATAGTTGCTCAACTTGGTTTAATCCATAGGTAACACCTAATCCTAAACTGATTATAGTAACTATAGCATACTTTAGTCGTTTATTTAGGTGATTTACTTTCAGCTTATTGCTAAAATAGACTATTACTTTTATTTGAATTGGCTGTGGTGATGGAACCGATTTAAAAATACGTTTTAGATTGGCAAGACGCTTTTTAGGGTCAGGTTCTACCATTTTGTCTAGGTAGTCAATAAATTCTTTGCTATAACCTGAAGCTAAATGCTTGAATTTTATACGATGATTGCTTAAATCAATTAAATGACTAATTTTAGCGGTTTTAATTCCCGTCACCAAACAAATAAGTGTTACACCTAAACTATAAATATCTGATGCTTTATTTAGGGAGTGATTATATAATTGTTCGGGTGGCATAAATCCAGCTGTACCAGCCATAGTAGTACTTCCATTAATTGAACCATAGGCAATTTTTGCTAACCCAAAGTCAATTAAGTAAACCCGCATTTTGTAATCTAACAAAACATTTTCTGGTTTAATGTCTCGGTGAATTATCGGATTATAAAAATGTTGTAGATAATCCAAAATTTCGAGCATTTGAACTGCAATTTGCTGGATTTGCTCTGGTGTAAAGCTTGGGTATGCAGACAAAGGTTGAGCGTTTTTGTACTCCTGTACCAAACAAACACCACCCTCAGGAGCAAAGGAGTCAAGATAGCGAGGAATCCTAGGATGGTGTAACTGTTTTAGTACCTTAATCTCACTTTCAATGGATTGGTAACCATGCCAGCTACTGTTATATTGAGCAAATTGAAACAGCTTGATTACAACTTTTTGCTTAGTTTTAAGATGGATGGCTTGATAAGTTACTCGACCACTGTGATAGTTGTGACCTAATTGTTTTTTGACTTGGTAGCCATAGTGATAAAAATCAGGAAATTGACTCATCGAATGTAGGTTTGTGCATCAGTTACAAAATGTATACGATTTATATTACTTCAACTTCAAGAAAATAATAACGGATTGAGTTTTAAGTAATTGAAACCCCAAATCTATTTATAGTTTGGGTCGATAGTGACCTGAAAGCTAGAGCTGGTAAGTATTGTGGAGCAATTATGATATCCAGCAAGTTTATACAAACTTTATATTCAAGCAAATCCTTTATACAAACTTTACATAAAAACTATGAAGGATAATCTTTTTATGAATAAAAATATTGTAAACTTATCAACCAATTTATATATAGCGTTGATGGCATTTATGAGGTAAAGTTATCAATTTCAAAGTCCCCATTTTTAAGCAGGGCTGTTTCATTTTCCCCGAATAAATTGTCTTTTTCTACGGGTGAAAGGGAGCTGGGGTGCTGGGGAGAGGTTTTTTTTCAGGTGAAAAATACTTTTTTATTAATAAAAATTATCCCTATCTCCCTATCTCCCTATCTCCCCACCTCCCCACCAATCAAATTTTGGCCGGACGCAAGAAACAGCCCTGCCTTTTTAAGGGGTATTTAGGGGGATAACTTTGCAGTTCATGGGAAATATAATTGCTATAGCAGTTTTAAATTAGGTGAGGTTTTTAGGGAACAGGGAATAGCCAAGAGAGAAAAAATCCTGTGTATCTCATTAGGCTATAAATCGCTATAGTTATTTTAGTTTTCCACTCTATAGCTGTCCCATGATTACCCGCTGAAGTGGGATGGCATGCTAAGCATTGAGCCCTTACGGGAACGCACAATGATTTACTCAACTGAACTACAGTCCCCATTGGCTAGGGAAGTGCGTCAGTGCGTCAGTGTGTCAGTGCATCAGTTCTAAGTCCCAGGCTCAAACCACTTCACCCCCTAACGCCTAACGCCTAAGCCTAATGCCTAATGCCTAGCAGGTTAAGCTGAATGCTTACAATCAGTAATGATAGTTTGCAGCTCCCGTGAGGTTTGAGATGAAGACAAGCAAAACCAAGAAGTATCTCCTTTACCTTTTCTGGCTCGGGCCACTACTCACCATGGCGGGAATCACTGTCAGGATTATGACTGAAAAATGGTCTCCAGACGCATTAGGATTACTGATTGCTGGTATTGTCATTAGTCTTGTGGGGCTAGTATTTTTAGCCCGGTTGGCTCCGAAATTTTGGCAAAGCCGTTCTACCCAAGTTGGAACCAATGCTATTATTTCTACGGTAGCTATGTTAGTGATTTTGGGGCTGATTAACTTTATAGGGGTGCGCTATACCCAACGCATCGATTTAACAGAAAATCAGTTATATACTTTGTCACCTCAGTCCCAACAAGTGGTGCAAAATTTACGACAGCCCCTTAAGGTTTGGATCTTTAACCCACAACCCAATCCAGAGGACCGAGAGTTGTTAGAGAACTTTCGTCGTTATGGGTCAAACTTTGAATTTCAGTTTGTTGACCCTCAGCTAAAACCAGCACTAGCTCAGAAATTTGGTGTTCAGTCTATCGGAGAGGTTTATTTACAATATAAAGACAAGCAACAATTATTGCAAGCTGTTAATGATACCCAACCTCTATCAGAAGCTAGTCTTACTAGTGGTATGGAAACCTTGACTCGGGAAATTTCCCTTAGGGTTTACTTTCTGCAAGGTCACGGAGAAAAATCCTTAGCAGAAGTAGAAGGGGGATTATCTGAGGCCGTACTTGTTCTAGAGGATAAAAATTTTACGGTTCAACCCCTTAACCTAGCTCAACGCTCAGAGGTTCCAGCCGATGCCTCAATCGTGGTTAGTGCAGGTCCGATTCGACCATTATTAGAAAAAGAAGTCAAAGGGTTACGTAACTATCTATCCCAGGGGGGTAGCTTACTATTGATGCTCGACCCTGATACTAATCCTAAATTGGATAGCTTTCTCAAAGACTGGGGAATTCAGCTAGACAGTAGGTTAGTGATTGACCCATCTGCTCCAGAACGTTCTTTAGTGCTTGGTGCAGCAACTCCCATGGTGACCAGCTACGGGAATCATCCCATTACCAGGGAATTTGCTGACGGATTTTCCTTTTATCCTTGGGCGCGATCGCTCTTAATTACCCCAGTAGATGGTATCCAGGAAACTCCTCTGCTAATTACCAATGACAGAACTTGGGCTGAGAGCAATCCTAAACAGCAGCCACTGGAATTGAATCCAGAACGCGATCGCCCTGGTCCGTTAATCCTAGGTGTAGCATTAAGCCGCCAAGCCGAAGGGATTGATCAAGCCACTCCCAATGAGGATGGTAACAAAAAGAGCTCGTCAGCTCGTTTAGTAGTCTATGGTAACTCTAATTTTGCCACCAATGGTTGGTTTGATCAGCAATTAAATGGTGATGTTTTTCTCAACACCATTAGCTGGTTAAGCAAGCAAGATGATCAAGTTCTATCTATCCGCCCTAAAGAACAAAACAATCGACGGATTAACCTAACAGCAATCCAAGCTGAGTTACTGGGTTGGACTGCCCTGTTACTTATGCCCTTAGTCGGGTTTACTACAGCTGGGTTGGTATGGTGGCAACGCCGTTAGTATTGGTAACTGATATAACTATAGGAAAGGGAATAGGGAGCAGCGAACAGGGAGCAGGCAGTAGGGAGCGGTGCGACCCGTGGGGAATTTAATTACGGGTCAAGGGCACGCCCTGGGAATATGGGATCAATAATTTTTACAATTCCTACACGGATCCCTATCAACTTATCATAATCCTATAAACCTATGATAATTCTACAAGCTAGTCACCTATCTCTAGAAGATGTGCATCATACCTTTGGCTTTCAACGGCAATACAATAGTTCATTAACTTCCCGGTTATCCCTAGATACTATCACTGAATTTGAGCAACGGGAATTGGAACAAATTCGGACTGATTTTGATAATTACTTAATCGCGGGTAAAGTATCTGAAGGACTGGTAAAAGCCCTAACTGTTTTTCCCTTACTGCGATTAGCTGGCTTCTATCGCTCTCCAATAAAGATTTCTTTGGAAGAAGGAATTGCTGATATTGATATTCAAGAGGAGGATACCAAAATTACTGGCAGACTAGATATTTTAGCAATTAACAAAGCTCAACAGACAGTAGATAAAGTATCGTTTTGGGTCTTAGTTATAGAAACTAAAAACAGTAGTGCTGACGTATCCGTTGGGTTACCTCAATTACTGACCTATGCCTATAAGAGTTTAGACCATCAAGACTCAGTTTGGGGACTATCGACTAACGGATACATTTATCAATTTATTTATATCCAAGCTGGCAATCCTCCGATTTATCAGTTGATGCCAGTATTAAACCTGATGGAATCGGAGTCATCGATTAAATTATTACAAGTTATTAAAGCTATAGCGCTCCTATAGCATTTTCATTTGATTTGTGAACATACTCCCTAGCGACTATGTTCCCTCTCCAAATCGAGTCAATAATTCTAGTCGAGACAATTGTAAGAGTAGGGGGGTAAATTCTTCTGGAGAGAGTGCCATCAATGGCTCAATGATTCCCAGCAGTTCCTGGTCTAGTTCACCAAAACGGCTACCCAATAAGTAAGTGACCATAGTACGGCGTTCGTTTTGCATACCTTGGACTACTCCCTGGACTAGTCCCTCTTGTTTGCCAAGCTCGGTAGCTAATTCCAGTCGTTGTTGATATATCTGAGATAATTGCATGATTAATTCCCGGTCATCTTCCTCAAGGTCTTGATTTTGTTTGATACGTGCCTCTAAAATTGCCAGCATGTCATATACTAATTCTAGGATATTGTCTTTGTGCTGACTCCCGTTCGGTAGGGATTTCAACTCCTCAATTGCTTGCTGTTGCACTCTACCTCTACCCAGAATTCTCAACCATAAGGTTTCTGGAGTAACTGGTAGTTGGTGAATCGCCACAATTGCGGTATACAAAGATTTCCCCAGAAAGTACATCCCCCTGGGATAATTAACCAGATCTGGTTGAGCATTGAAGCTTTCTAAAAACTCTTCGGAACCGGTTGGGGAGAGAATCCATAAACGAGGCAGTTCTATCACCCTAACTTGGGCATTAGCCCGCTTAGCCTGACGGAAAACTTGACCATGAACTTGCGCCAGTTTACCGATACAACTGAGCACCTCAAATTTACTGACTGGGTTGCGGAACGGTTCAAAAATAGCAGGGGTTGTGGCCAGTTTTCCGAGTAATCCTAGGCTTTCTCCATTGGTAGCTAGTGGCTGGGATGGCAAAAAGTAAACATCAATTTCTTGAACTTCCCCAGGCACTTTCCAGCTGGTTTCGACTTTCCCCAGGGGGTCGAGGAGTTCTTTCAGACATTGTTTGGCAAATTGGTCATGGACGTTTCTGGTCATGGAACACTTTAAAGACTATAGGAAAAAAAACAGGGAGTAGGGAGTAGGGAGTAGGGAGTAGGGAGTAGGGAGTAGGGAGTAGG
>WTKN01000270.1 GCA_011524395.1 Moorena sp. SS36440bin_2 | reverse complement strand
ACTGGTGGCAGGATGCCAAGGCTTAACAGTAACTATTTAGCCGGATTTCATATTAAATGATCAATCAACTTGGTGGGAGCCAACGGAAAGTGTTGAGGTAAACGACTTACAATTAGGTCAGATAAAAATCCGAAAATGGTCACAGTTACACTTTCGTAATTCTTCATCTGTTTCGATGGATATTATTCTAGTTGAGAGACTTAAAGTCAATAAAAAAGGCTCACTAAAAAAAACTTTCTGGTTAGTGTTCATTGGCAAGAAAATGCCGAAACTGGAAATCGCCTATCAAAAATATTTAAGGCGTTTTGCTGTTGACCATTGGTATCGATTCATCAAACAAAGATTACATGGGACGTTACCCGCTTTAAGTACACCACAACAATGTGAAAGGTGGAGTGATTTGATGCCATTGATGACTTGGCAACTATGGCTCGCTAAAGATATAGTACAAGAAAACCATCTGCAATTGGCAAAAACCTCAGAAAAATTTAACACCTGGAAGGGTTGCACAGTCGATGCTAGGGCTTTTAGTAACCATGGGAACTCCCGCACGTACTCCCAAACCCCGTGGAAAATCCACTGGATGGAAAACAGGGAAAAAAAGAAACAAACGAATTCGTTATCCTGTTGTCAAAAAAGGCAAAGCTTTTACTAAAAAAGATAAAAATAAGAAGTAATAACCCAAATAATGAGTCAATTTACTAAGATATTAACCCAAAACTAATATTGGGTTATTTTGTCATAGTCTAAACTCCAGTAGTTATTTTGCTAAATAAAACTAAATGAAAAAATAAGATTTTACTTTTTAGTAAAATTAGAAAAAATTATAATAAAATTTTTCCAAGCCTTGATAAATCTAGTTATGGCGTTAAATTTTTCGTGATTGAGTAGCCTATAAGATTGGAGACTAGTTGTGCGATCGCATTAAATGCCATTAATAGGTTTACAGTCACAATCGGAGCTCCAAAGCAACCAAACTAATGACTAACGACTAATAACCTATACATTTGGTGCATTATGCCAGACAATAAAGTCAGACTCATCTACGGGTAGCGTGGAGTTTTATAATTTTGAAACCATGCAATAATCGTGTTTACCGTGACTGGATAATCTTTCCCTATGGTGCAAGTGCCTGACTCTACCGCCGAACTCGCTGCCCTGCTCAACGAACCCATGGATCTTGATTTCCAACTCCCGGACCCAGAGGATGAGGAAATTCAGGAAACTGACTTTGAACAGCTAGTAGATCACGCTTGGCGAGTATGCGATCGCTTTGACCTACAGACCGATATCTGGCGGGGACGGATTCTACGAGTAGTAAGAGACCGGGAGAAAAAAGGCGGTGAAGGACGGGGAGCTGGATTTTTAAATTGGCTCAAAAGTCGGGAAATCGGCAAAAGTCAGGCTTACTCCCTAATTGAACTGGCTAACAGTGCCGATACTCTGTTAATGGAGGGTCAGCTTAGTCATGATGCCATTAATAACTTCAGTAAACGAGCATTTGTGGAAACAGCTAAGTCGGCTCCGGAAGTCCAGCAAATGGTGACAGAACTAGCTCAACAAGGCGATCGCATCACTCGCCGGGAGGTCAAACAGATGTCTGATCAATGGACTGCCATGTCCTCAGAATTACTACCAGAGGAAGTTAAAGAAAAATCCGCTGAAGGGGGTCTCCCATCCAGTTATCTGGCCCCATTAGTCAAAGAGATGGAAAAGCTGCCAGAAATCCACCTGATTCCATTACAAGAGGCAATTGCTACAAACCCAGATGTGGACACCGTTAAACACGTGACCTCAGATGCCCGTTGCTTAGCCAAGTATTTAGATGCATCTGCCCAAGTCCAAGCTATCAATCACACATCCTTAGATATGGAACTAGCTTTAGATGAAGCTCTACGACTTGATTGTTTAAACACTGCTGCTGATTTAGTGAAACAAGCCTTGGCCCTAGAACAGGTTGTTGGCAAACTCTATACTACCTGGAAGCGTTTAGGTAGTCTGTCAGACCGATTGTATGTGGATACCGGGTCAAGTACTCCCCACTTGCGATTGCTGCTGACCTGTATGGATCGTCTAGCGGGTGACGTGATTGAAGTTCCTTTGGACGAGAGTGGAGAGCAGCTGGTTCGGCTGAAAGTTATGACTGAAACTAATTGATGCTTCAGGGGTTTATAGTCCTAAGTCTTTGGTCTTTGGTGAGGAATTTCAGCGTCTGATGGTGTTTACTAATGACTAATGGGGAATTGGTATTTAATCATCTATTGGCCAATAATGCCCATCTTAATGGATAATAAACGATTGTTGTAGCCTAGAAAAAGGCTGAATAAATCTATCGATCAGGAGATGGGCGACGATTTGGCTGTAAAGATAAGGCGTGCAGGCATGAAAAGTTTAGATGAGATGAACGAGAATATACCAAAATTTTCTACCTTAGTAGACCTGCTACGTTACCGAGCAATACACCAGCCGGATCAAATAATCTATTCATTTCTACTGAACGGGGAAACCCCAGACCGCTACCTAACCCATCAACAGTTAGACAACCACGCCCAAGCGATCGCATCGGAGCTTCTACAACAGAAAGCAAAAGGGGAGCGAGCTTTACTACTTTATCCACCAGGTTTAGAGTTTATCAAAGCTTTCTTCGGCTGTTTGTATGCAGGAGTGTTAGCCGTTCCAGCTTATCCCCCCCGCTCGAATCAAAATTTGTCCAGGCTAGAGGCAATTGTGGCAGATGCTCAGGCCAAATTTGCCCTCACTACTACGCCTCTATTAGAGAAAATAGAGACTCAGCTAGCTGAAAATCCCGCCAACAAGCAACTGAAGTGCCTGGCTACTGACAAGACGAGGGGTGTGGGGATACCTCGCCACAAGCAACCTACGCACCAGGAATCAGATTGGCAGCACCCGGACTGTAACGAAAAGACCCTGGCTTTTCTACAGTACACCTCTGGATCAACGGGTAAACCGAAAGGAGTAATGGTTAGCCACGGGAATTTGTTATACAACTCAGCTTTGATTAATCGGTGTTTCCAAGATACACCCCAAAGCCGGGGATTGTCGTGGTTACCTGCTTACCATGATATGGGACTGATTGGCGGCATCCTACAACCTCTTTATGTCGGTCTTCCGATGATCCTGATGGCTCCAGTAGATTTCCTGCGCAAGCCTTACCGCTGGCTAAAGGCAATTTCGAAATACCACGTGACTACCAGTGGTGCTCCGAATTTTGCCTATGAGCTGTGTGTGCATAAAATTACCCCTAAGCAATTAGAAACCCTTGACCTGAGCAGCTGGTACATGGCCTTTACGGGTGCTGAACCGGTTCGAGCTTCCACATTAGAGCGATTTGCTAAAAAATTTGCCCCTTGTGGCTTCCGTCGCGAAGCATTTTACCCCTGTTATGGCATGGCAGAAACCACATTATTAGTAACTGGAGGCTTGAAAGACCAACCTCCAGTGATAAGGGAATTTGAAGGGGAAGCTCTTGAACAAAATTTAGTGGTTCCGGTGCCAGAAAATCCTCCTAATCAGTCTAATGGTCAGTCTAATGGTAATGTGCCGACTCGAATCCTGGTCGGGTGTGGCCGGACTTGGTTAAATGAAAAAATTGCGATCGCATGCCCCCAATCCCTTACCCAAGTGGAAGCCGGTGCCGTCGGAGAGATTTGGGTAAAAGGTCCAAGTGTTGCTCAAGGCTATTGGAATAAACCAGAGGTGACGGAAAAAACCTTTAATGCTTATCTAGCTGATACTGGTTTAGGACCATGGCTGCGTACTGGTGATTTAGGATTTATCCAGGATGGCGAGTTGTTTGTAACAGGTCGTCTGAAGGATTTAATTATTATCCGGGGTCGCAACCATTATCCCCAAGATATAGAATTGACGGCGGAAAAGAGTCATCCAGCTCTTCGCCCTGCCTATAGCGCAGCTTTTTCTGTGGAAGTCGGACAGGCTGAGCAATTAGTGATTGTCCAAGAAGTCTCCAGAAATTACCTGCGGAAACTAGATATAGATGAAGTGATTGAAGCAATCCGCAGTGCAGTCTCCCAAGAGTACCAACTTCAAGTCTATGCTGTCTTATTGCTCAAGACCAATAGTATTCCCAAGACATCCAGTGGCAAAGTACAGCGCCATGCTTGTCGAGCTGGATTTCTAAACAGTAGCTTGAAAGTTGTAGGGCAATCGAGCTTGGCCCAAGACCCAACGATTGCCCCAAGCAAACCAGAAAAAGAACCCACTACTAATACTATCGGCAAAGCGCAAACCCGCCATACACTTAAAAAGTGGATAATAGATTGGCTAGCCCGAGAAACAAAACTTCCTGCGGGGTCTATTAACATCAGCAAGTCTTTTGCTGATTATGGTCTAGATTCAGTAACAGCCGTCGAACTAGCTGATGATCTGGAAGAATGGTTAGGGGTGCCTCTGTCTCCTACACTGGCTTATGATTATCCCAATATTGAGTCCCTTGCCCAATATCTGGCTCAAGAAAGTCAACAAAGCAACTCAAACAAGGGGGACAGCCCAAGAAAATACGAGACCAGAGTTTCGAGTGCAGGTAGTGAGATGCAACAATTATGGGAGGCACAGTTCCAGAATCTGGATCGGTCCACCTCAACACCATTTTATCGTTTACCAGTGACGGTTCAATCGATTTCCTCCAGTGGTGATCAAGAGGTAGACCAACTCTTAGCTGAGTTGGAAATGCTCTCAGAAGCACAAATCCAAGAAATTCTGGGAAAACCCATCAAATAGTTCCTAGATCTATGTTTCGATCTATGTTGCCAGTGGATGATATTGCTAAGCGGATTGCCAATCTCTCCCCCGAAAAACGCGCCCTTCTTGAATTGCAGCTGCAAAAGAGGAAAGGGTTAAAAGAACCTATTGCTATTATCGGGATTGGCTGCCGCTTTCCAGGTGCCTCTTCCCCAAACTCCTTCTGGCAACTCCTGAAAAATGGTGTGGATGCTATTACTGAAGTGCCACCAGACCGCTGGGATCTCGAGAGATTTTACAACGCGGACCCCACAGCACCAGGGAAAATGTATTGTCGTTATGGTGGTTTCCTGGGGCATGTTGATCAATTTGATCCAGAATTCTTTGGCATTGCTCCTCGGGAAGCTACCTATATCGACCCCCAGCAGCGACTACTGTTAGAAGTAATTTGGGAAGCACTAGAGGATGCAGGCCAAGTGCCTAGTCAACTCAGTGGTAGCCAAACGGGGGTCTTTGTTGGCATTTCTACTCATGATTATGGTCAGCTGCTTCTCCAAAGTCCAGAGGTGGTGGATACCTATACCAATACTGGTGTAGCTTCCACTATGGCAGCTAATCGCATTTCCTACCTACTGAATTTAAAAGGGCCAAGTCTAACGGTTGATACAGCTTGCTCCTCATCCCTAGTCGCTGTTCATTTGGCTTGTCAGAGTATCTGGAATGGTGAGTCAACCGTAGCCCTAGCAGGGGGAGTGAATTTGATGCTAACCCCAGTGGTGACGGTTGGGCTAAGTAAGTTAACGGCTTTATCTCCTGATGGTCGCTGTAAAGCATTTGATTCCCGTGCCAATGGCTTTGTCAGGGGTGAGGGCGCTGGGGTGATAGTAGTAAAGCCCCTATCCAAAGCCCTGATCGATAAAGATCCAATTTATGCTGTGATTCGAGGCAGTGCGGTGAACCAAGATGGGCGCACTAATGGGCTAACTGCTCCCAATCGAGACGCTCAAGAAGCTGTTCTAGTCTCGGCCTACCAGAATGCGGGCATTTCACCGTCAGATGTGCAGTATGTAGAAACCCATGGCACCGGAACCCTACTGGGAGACCCGATTGAAGCGATGGCTTTGGGAAATGTCCTAAAACGCGATAGCGAAGCGGTTCCAAAGGAACATCGCTATGACAATAACTCTGATAATAACTCTGATAACTACGGTGCTTTATCAACTCACCCTACCAACAAGCCTGTTGCGATTGGCTCGGTCAAATCTAATATCGGTCATCTAGAAGCAGCTGCTGGTATTGCTAGTTTGATCAAAGTCGCCCTATCCCTCAAGCACCAAGAACTTTTACCCAGCCTCCATTTCCTGGAGCCAAATCCCCACATTCCCTTTGATCAACTATCCCTGCGAGTACAGCAGCAAGGGGAGCCTTGGCTATGGGATGTTATTCCCCCATTTGCTGGTGTAAGTTCTTTCGGTTTTGGAGGAACCAATGCTCATGTGGTGCTACAAGGAGCGCCAGACTTGACAAAAGCGATAAGTAATGATATTAACCAAAACGATCAAGACCAAAACTATCATCTATTTACCTTGTCTGCCAAAACAGCAACCGCCCTGCAAACCCTAGGAAAGCGATACATAGACTTCATAGGATCTGAGCCATCAAGCACACTAGCAGATATTTGTTTGACCAGCAATAAAGGGCGATCGCATTTTAACTATCGTCTAGCCCTCCTAGTTAAATCCACTGACCAGTTGCAGCAACAACTGACCAAGTTGACAGAAAGCGAAACCATTTCGGAAAAAATAGCACAAAATAGCCCTACTCCCCCCGAAATCGTTTTCCTCTTTACCGGTCAAGGTTCTCAGTATAGTGGTATGGGACGGCAACTCTACGAAACCCAACCAATCTTTCGGGCTACTCTCGACCAATGCGCCGAAATTCTGCAATCCTATTTAGAACAGCCGTTACTCGATGTCCTGTATCCGGAAATCTTGAGCGACAACAGTGACAACTCCACATTATTAAATCAAACCGCCTACACCCAACCAGCATTATTTGCTCTAGAATACTCCCTGGCTCAGTTATGGCGGTCTTGGGGAATCGAACCAACTTTGGTGATGGGTCATAGTGTTGGGGAATATGTGGCAGCAACTGTAGCAGGAGTCTTTAGCTTAGAAGATGGGCTAAAGCTAATTGCCGAAAGAGCGCGTTTGATGCAACAGTTGCCAGAAGGTGGTGAAATGGCGGTGGTTTTGACCAATGAGCAGCAGGTCACTGAGGCAATTCAATCCCTATCCGACAAAGTCTCAATCGCTGCCATTAACGGTCCAGAAAATATTGTGATTTCTGGGGAAAGTCAGGCCGTTCAAACAGTTATAACCCGACTACGCTCTCAAAAGGTCAAATCACTAAAGTTGCCAGTCTCTCATGCCTTCCATTCTGCCCTCATGGAACCAATGGTGGCAGATTTTGCCCAGGTATTATCGGAAATATCCCTACATCCCCCGCAAATAGAGATAATCTCGAATGTAACTGGACAATTAGCCACTGCTGAGATAGCTACGACCGAGTATTGGTGTGACCATGTACGTGGGTCCGTGAAATTTTACCAGAGCATGGAAACCCTTTATCAAGAGGGTTATCATCTATGTGTGGAAGTGGGACCGAAGCCTAGCCTATTGGGAATGGGCAAAGCATGTTTACCGAAAGGAAAGCTGACGGCTATACCCAGTTTGCGCCCAGGAAAACCAGATAGTCGGCAAATGCTGGAAAGTTTGGCAAGCCTATATAAACATGGCGCATCAGTAGACTGGGTAAGATTCTATCAGCATAACCCCCATCGCCTAGTTTCCCTACCCACTTATCCTTTTGAACGACAACGGTATTGGCTAGATACCACTTCAGTAAAACAATTATCCCCAATTTCCTATGGTCAACTCTCCACTCCTTCCTATGGGGATTGGTTGTATCAAATAGCATGGCGACCTAAGGATGTAGATTCATCTGATGTATATACTGATATATCTAGATCTAGTACAAATTGGTTGATTTTTGCTGATAAAGGGGGCTTTGGAGAAACATTTGGAGAAACATTAGTTCAACAGCAGCTGGAAGCAAAACCCGACCGGATTTTGCTAATTTCCCCTGGCTCAAGCTATGAACAATTACAACCAAACCATTATCAAATTAACCCAGCACAACCGCAACACTTTCAGCGTCTGTTAGCTCAAGAAGTCGAATCCCTAAACGCAACATCTGTGATTGTGGTTCATATGTGGAGTTTAGATACTCCGGCACTGGACCGATTGCAAACATTTCCCCTAGACGCCACCTTAGAAAACGGTTGTGGTAGTGTCTTGCATCTGCTGCAAGCCTTAGTCAAAGCAGAATTAGCTCAACCCCCTCGTCTGTGGTTAGTTACCGAGGGCACACAACCCGTAGCATTAGAGAAAAAAGGTAAGACGAAAAAATCCCTACAGATTGCCCAATCTCCTCTATGGGGTTTAGGGGCAGTTATTGCCCAAGAACATCCAGAACTGTGGGCAGGGATAATAGACCTAGAATCAAGGGAGGGGAATGAGCAGCACTACCAAGAGCAATCATTAATGCTGCTCAACCAGATATTACGGCCAGAGGGAGAAAACCAAATTGCTTTGAGGGGAGGACAAGCCTATGTGCCTCGCCTGATTCATCAACAGCAACAGTCTCAACCCCCCGCTTTACCATTACAGCTGAAACCAGATAGCACGTATTTAATTACTGGTGGTTTGGGGTCACTGGGGTTAAAGGTAGCTGAATGGATGGTAGATAAGGGGGCAAGGTATTTAGTCCTGGTAGGACGAAGCCAACCAAATTCTAGAGCCTCAGAAATAATTGGGAAATTAGAAGAACAAGGTGTGATGGTAGTCCTGGAGCAGGTGGATGTATCCCAGGAACCACAAGTTAGGGACTGTCTCAACAGAATTCAGGTTTCCCTACCCCCCCTCAAAGGAATTATCCATGGTGCAGGGGTCCTAGAGGATGGGGTGCTGCTGCATCAAGATTGGGCAAAATTTGCCAAGGTGATGAAGCCGAAAGTTGAGGGAGCCTGGAATTTACACAGGTTGACTCAGGAGATGGCCCTAGACTTATTTGTACTATTTTCTTCCGCTACCTCTATCTTAGGTACCCCTGGTCAAGGAAACTATTCCGCAGCAAACGGATTTTTAGATAGTCTCAGCCATTATCGACAAGGGCAAGGTGCAAGGGCTTTAAGTATTAATTGGGGGCCTTGGGCTGAGATGGGTTTAGCCGCTAGCGTCGGTAAACGGATGGCAATGCTGGGAATCGAGCCGATTCAAGCACCACAGGGATTACAGATACTCGAACAACTTCTGGCACAAGATGGGGCTCAGGTGGGGGTATTACCGGTGGAGTGGTCAAAGTTAAAAGAACGACTACCGGTAGAGTTACCGTTATTCCTATCAGAGGTAATCACAACAGAAACACTACCGCCTCAGGAGGATGGGGAAAACGACAATTCTGGGATTTTTGCTCAACTGCTCGCCAGTACAACAACCCAACGGGAAGAGTTATTAAAAGATTACCTTAAGCAACAGATTGCTAAGGCTTTAGGGATAAGTCGGGAAATCTCAGGGTCGAGCAACCTGATGGATTTGGGTGCTGATTCCTTAATGATTGTAGAAGTACTCAATGCCTGTAAGAAAGACCTGAAAATAACGCTTTATCCTAGGGAGTTTTATGAGCGACCAACGATTAAGGCTCTAGCTGAGTACTTGGCTTTGGAGATCGAGCGGCTTCATCAGCCCCAGCCAACCCAAACCTCATTGACCACTACTAGTCTCTCAGATATTAAGAATTGGGCTAATCCTTGGGCATGGAATAACAATAGCGAACGCAAATTTACCAAACCCACCCAGCGCAATCGGAGCATGGTGTTTTTGCTCTGTAGCCCTCGGTCAGGCTCCACCTTACTGCGGGTGATGCTAGCTGGTCATCGGGATTTATTCTGTCCACCAGAATTACACCTATTGCCCTTTGATACCATGGCTGAACGCAATCAATCCCTAGGTTCAACTCACTTAGGAGAAGGGTTAGCGCGAGCTTTCATGGAAATTATGAACCTAGATGCCCAAGCCAGTACCACACTGGTGGAGGAGATAACTCAGCAAGACTGGTCAATTCAGAAGGTTTATGGCAGGTTACAGGAACTAACGGGTCAACGTATGCTTGTGGATAAGTCTCCTACCTATGCTGGCAGTCTTGGAACCCTAAGGCACGGGGAAGATTTATTTGAACAAGCCAAGTATATTCATCTAGTACGTCATCCCTATGCGGTAATTGATTCCTTCGTGAAAAATCGGATGGATAAAATCTTTGGTATTGATGAGGTAGACCCTTATTGG
This sequence comes from Moorena sp. SS36440bin_2, assembly GCA_011524395.1. Lineage (GTDB taxonomy): Bacteria > Cyanobacteriota > Cyanobacteriia > Cyanobacteriales > Coleofasciculaceae > Moorena. The sequence goes on along the minus strand of WTKN01000270.1, from coordinate 2,518 downwards.
CTAGCAGAGGAAGTTTGGACAACCTGTAACCGTAATATCTTAGACTTCTTCGAGGAAATTTCACCATCCAATCATCATTTAGTGTATTACGAGGAACTAGTCAAGGAACCTGCTAAGGTTATGGCAAGGTTGTGTGAGTTTCTCGGTATTCCCTTTGATCAAGCGGTTTTAGAACCCTATCAAGGCCAGCGGATGACCGATGGAGTTCATCCTCAATCCCTACCAGTGGATGACCCAAATTTCCGCAACCATAACCAAATTGATTCGGCTTTGGGAGAGGTGTGGCGGCAAATCCAGTTGCCCCGAGCTTTGGGGAAATTTGCGGAAGAGGTGGCAACACGCTTGGATTACCAATTGCCTTTACAGGTTGAACCTTCAGCCCAACCAGCTAACCTTGGCCAAAAGGCCACGCTACGCGAAGAACTCGAACCGATTCAGGAGTCTTATCTAGACGTGCGGGGTTTAGAGCTTTGTCTGTGTAGTTGGGGTCCGGCGGATGGAGAATTAATCTTATGTATCCATGGTGTTTTAGAACATGGTGCGGCTTGGGAAGAGATTGCGGAACCTTTGGCAAGGATGGGATATCGAGTCGTTGCACCTGACCAGCGAGGCCATGGACGTTCCCAGCATGTAGGTATGGGAGGGTCTTATCAATTAATCGACTACTTAGGGGATTTGGATGCGATCGCCTCTGCCGCGCCAAACGCGATCGCCTCTGCCGCGCCAAACGCGATCGCAAATGCACTGACAGACCAGCCATTTATTCTAGTGGGTCATTCCATGGGGGCTGTAGTTGCTGCCACCTTTGCCAGTGTCAGACCGGAAAAGGTCAAATCTTTAGTATTGCTGGAGCCAGTGCTACCAGGAGAACAGAAAGATGATCAAACAGCTCAACAGATAGCAACCCACCTAGATTATCTAGCTTCTCCACCCCAACATCAGGTCTTTGGGAATATCCAAGCTGCTGCTAATCGTCTGCGCCGCTTAACCCCCAACCTCTCTGAAGAATTAGCTTTAAAACATGCTGAGCGAATTACCGAACCTTGTCAGGGTGGTGTATGCTGGCGCTGGGATCCAAGACTGCAAGTTCGTACGGGAATTGGTTTAAGTGGAACAGCGTTTAATCGGGATAAATACACACAGCTACTGAGTCAAATTAAAGCTCCCACTACCTTAGTTTATGGCAATAATAGTAACTTTAACAGAGCCGAAGACCTAGCCTTACAACAAGCTGCCATACCTCACGCTCAAACAGTAACACTATCAGGAGGACATAACCTCCATGTTGATGCACCAGATGCTATAGTTGCAATTATCGCGAACCAAAAATTAAATCTGAAAAATTAAAAAGTGACAAGGTAACAAGTAAAAGGGAAAAGGTAACAGGTAAACTTAACAATACCAATTACAAAATATAGCATTTCTCATAGCTATGAGGTACAAATTATTTTTTCCCGCCTCTTGCTAGCATGCCTATTGCCTCATCCTAAGCTCCCTGCTCCCTCCGCTATACTAAAAAATGACTAATCTAGAGCTTTTCTGGGAAATCCCCTTATCCATACTCTCTTTCATCTTTTCCCGCATCCTAAGATTTGTGATGCAAACCATCGGAGGATACTTTACCTCCAAAAAAAACACTAAAAATCTCCAGTGGCAACTCGTCTCAGCCGAGTTTTTAAAAAAGCCCATCAAATTAATTTGGGCAATGAGTCGAGCTCGTTGGAATCTTCACGCTATTATTTCTCTAGTTGGACCGATTGAAGTCAAAGAAGTAATTAGCTTTGATGCGAGTGCAGCTCAACAATCAGCCCAATCTTGGACATTAGTAGTTTACAGTCTACCAGATTTTGAAACCATCACTAATATCAGCTCCCTCACCGTATCCGGAGACAACCAATGGGAATCTGTGAGCTTGAAACCAGGTAAATACTTATTAGGTTTGCGGTATTATCACTGGTCAGAGACAGTAGAGCAACCTACTGTTAAAGCCGATGGTGTTAAAGTCGTAGATGCCAAGCAAATTAACGCCCCTACTGATATCAACAGCTTTTACCGTGACCTAATTAAACGAAAAAATTGGCTTCATGTCTGGTTGAATTATTATGTCTTTAACCTGTTGCGCTTTAAGAAATGGTTACCCCAAGCATTTGTAAAAAAAGTATTCTTACCGGTACCTAATCCAGAAACCAAATTTTACTATGGTGCCTTGAAAAAAGGAGAATCGATTCAATTTACACTAGTACCATCTCTGTTAACAACCCATGACATTTACTACAGCTTGTACAGCCGTGAATGCTTTGCTCTAGATTGGTACAAAATTACTGAAGGGGAACATAGAACATCTGCTAGTGATCAAAAGTCTATTTATATTGTTCGGATTCATCCGAAATTTGAGCGAAACGCTTTATTTGAAAATAGTTGGGTGAAGATAGCCGTTGTTTGAAGTAATAGCTTGAAGTCGTCCTAGGGCGTGTCTGCAAACCCAATAATTTAGGTTAGAGAGATTTGCGATATCGAG
>WTKN01000153.1 GCA_011524395.1 Moorena sp. SS36440bin_2 | reverse complement strand
GCAGGGGACTTTGAGACTATTTCCCCCCAAGATTGGGGGGTTAGGGGGGCAAAACCAAGTCAACTGCGTAGATCCGATAATACTACAACCATTTTTGAGCATTTGCGTGACAAACTCGATAATGGTAAATGTCTGGTGCTGTTGGATGGCTTGGATGAAGTGTTTAATCAGGACATACGCCAACAGATAGTTAACCAAATTGAAGGGTTTGTTGATGAATTCCCCAATAACAAATTTGTGATTACTAGCCGGATTGCTGGCTATCGGGAGGTTAAATTAAGCCAACGGTTTTCCCATTTCACCATTACTGAGATGGAACCGGAACAGGTGGAGCGGTTTCTAGACCGATGGTGTCTAGCGGTAGAGAAAGCTCAAAGACCGGATGCTAGTCAGCACTATTGGCAGCAGGAAGCGGATCATCAAAGTGGGGAACTTAAAAAAGCGATCGCAGCCAGTGAGGGAGTCAAGCGTATGACTGGCAATCCCTTATTGTTAACGATTTTGGCATTAATTCACCGCAATGGTTCTCGCTTGCCCAATCAACGGGTAAAACTCTATGAATTAGCGGTCCAGACCTTGACCGAAGATTGGCAATTGAGCAAAAAATTGCCTGGTGTTGAGACCGTAGTGCTCAAAGAAAGTCAGGTGATGGCACTGTTGGCTCCCTTGGCTTACTGGATGCATGAACACAAACCCTCCGGATTAGTCAGTGAACCAGAGGTTAGAGAAAAACTAGCCGAAATCCATGGGGAGTTGAATGATGAAGAGCCGGATTCCCAAAGCGTGCAGTGGCAAATTAATGATTTTTTGCTGAGGGTCAGGGAAACAACCGGTTTGTTTGTGGAACGTGCCCCTGGTAGTTATGGGTTTATGCATCTGACCTTTGAAGAATATTTTGCTGCTCGGTATATTGCTGATAATGATGTTAGTGAGATTCTCGATATTATTAATCAGCATCGATATGAAGCCCGTTGGGATGAACCAATTTTATTAGCCTTAGGGTATTTGAGCGGAAATCATAAGCGGGTTAATAACTTAGTTACAAAGTTGTTTAAACCCTTAGATGACTATCAGCCTAGGATTGACCATGGGGAAATTAAGATTAGAAAAACATCATCAAAGAGTGTTGCTGATTCTGGGTATAATTTTGCCCCCCTAGCCCCCCAATTTGGGGGGGAACAAAACTCTCAAAGTCCCCCAAAGTTGGGGGATTTAGGGGGCTTGACCAACACCAAACAATCGCGCATTCATACTTCAATTCAGCAACGCCCATCAAAGGATGTGGTTTTAGTTTGGCCAGTCTTAGGTGAAGATTCAACAGTTTCATACCAAGAGTCACCGTTGGTATTGCAGGATTTACTGTTTGCCGGTAAAGTTTTGGCTGATGTTGATGTCAACAGCAAGATTCGAGCCAGGGTGATTCAGCAGTTGGTCTGGACTTACTTGGGGTTAAATGAAGACTTTGACAATGAAACGATTAAGGAATTGTTGATCAGGTTACGGGATATTGAAAGGTTTAATCAAAAGGATGAAGTAATTAAGTGTCTTCACGAAGCCGCTAATACTATAAAGCTAAGTGAAGAGCAATGGGTGAAGACTCAGTTAGGGAGTTTATACGTAGCTTGTGCTCAAGCTGGAGAAACCTTAGTTAGTGGTGTAAATGAATTTGTTCAACAGCTACTTAACCAAGCAGAGCCTAAGCTATTCAACAATCTTATAGATTTAGTGATAGAACTAGGGGAAGAGATGACCCCAGCTCTGGAAGCAACCAGACAACATCCGATTTGGGATCAGGCAAGTCAACAAGCCATAGAATTTGTAACAGCACTGTCTTACCTCCGCCCGGATCACTATGATCAGGCGATTGGGATTTTAGAGGAGATTTATCAAGAGCCAGATAGTCCAATCAATGCTGACATTGCTTGGGCAATAGCTACATGTTACTACAAAAAGAAGGAATATGATAAAGCGATCACATACTACCAACAAAGCCGTGACCTTAATCAGCAGTTGGGTAACCAAAAGAATGTAGGAAAGTTATGGTACTGGCTGGCTATTTGTTATCGACTATCCGGGAAATATCACCAAGCTCTCGATTGCGAACTCAAAGACTTAGCCATCCGTCAACAGCTTGATGATAAACCAGAAATAGCATTAGCTTACTATCAACTAGGTAGAATCTATCAAGATTGGGGTAAGTACGACCAAGCGATTCAATACCACCAACAAAGCCGTGACCTTTATCACCAGTTGGATAAACAAAAAAATGTAGCCACTCAGTGGTCTTGGCTAGCTAATTGTTATCGAGACTGGGGCAGGTATCAGCAAGCGGTGGATTGTCAACTCAAAACCTTAGCTATCCGTCAGCAGCTTGATCACCAACCAGGTGTAGCAAGTGCCTACTGTAAACTAGGTTACATTTATCAAGGTTGGGGTAAGTATGATCAAGCGGTTCCATACTACCAACAAAGCCGTGACCTTTATCACCAGTTGGATTTACAAAAAGGTGTAGCCAATCAGTGGTATTTGCTAGCTGTTTGTTATGGAGAATCGGGCAACTATCAGCAAGCTGTTGATTGTCAACTCAAAGACTTAGCCATCCGTGAACAGCTTGATGACCAACCAAATCTTGCTGATGCCTACTATCAACTAGGTTACATTTATCAAGGTTGGGGTAAGTATGATCAAGCGATCGCATACTATGAACAAAGCCGTGACCTTTATCACCAGTTGGATTTACAAAAGAATGTCGCCAATCAGTGGTATCGGCTAGCTGTTTGTTATCGAGAATCGGGCAACTATCAGCAAGCGGTCGATTGTGAACTCAAAGACTTAGAAATGCGTCAGCAGCTTGATGACAAAAAAAATCTTGCTGATGCCTACTATCAACTGGGTAGAATCTATGAAGATTGGGGCAAGTATGACCAAGCGATCGCATTCCACCAACAAAGCCTTGAACTCTATGACCAGTTGGATTTACAAAAAGATGTCGCCGATTCATGGCGTTGGCTAGCTGATTGTTACCGAGAATTAGGTGATTACACCAAAGCCATTGACTATTACCAGAAAAGTCTAAATCTCCATCAACAACTCGGTCAAAATGAACAGATTGCTAATCGGTATCGAAAAATTGGTAACAGCCAACGGCTGCTAGCCAGAAATACTCCAGACACAACCGAAGCCCTCAACTTACTCAGCCAAGGGGAGCAAAGTATTGGTCAAGCCATGGAAATTAGTAAAGCCAACGACTACAAAGCCAGCCAAGCCAACAACTATACCGCTCTTGGCTTACTCTCTTCAGAACGCTTGCGCCGATTACCGTCCAACCACCCTACTCTACTGGAACAGATTGAGCAATTTGAAACCAACTACACCATGGGCTTAAGGTTACTTTCAGAACTTGGACAACATGTCAATAGGGCGGAAAAAATTCTAGATATCTCCCGGGCTTACCTAGAGGTGAATGTCCTAGAAAACCTTGACCGAGCGGAAGCGTTAGCTCTGGAATCCCTACAGGTTTTCCTAGACTACAACCGTCGGAAACTAGAAGCCTCTGCTCGCCAGCTCTTAGGAGAAATTTACTTGCGTCGTGTTGAGGGTAATCAAGGGAATGATAAGGCAATTGCTTACCAATTTTTTACTGAAAGTTTAGAACTATACCGGAGCTTAGATATTAATGGGAAAGTGATAGAATTGGAGCAACAGTTAAAAATAGTAGGGAGTAGGGAGTAGGGAGTAGGGAGTAGGGAGTAGGAAATAGGGAACAGGGAACAGTGATAAGATTTGACTATGTCAGTACTGAAATTGATTGTTATAGCATTTCTAGGACTAATGAGGTACAGTTTTATTTGACGTTGATTCCCTGTTAGGTGCGCTTTCCGGATTAAGAATTAAATTCGCCACGGGTCGCACCTCTTAATGCAGCGCATCGCTATTCCCTCTTATCTGTTCCCTGTTCCCTGCTCCCTGTTCCCTGCTCCCTACTCCCTGCTCCCTACTCCTTGTTCCCTGTTCCCTGTTCCCTGTTCCCTGTTCCCTAACTATGAATAGAGTTGCAGTATTTGGCAATGCTGGCGCTGGCAAATCGACCCTGAGCAAACGTTTAGCCGAAATAACTGGATTACCCTTGGTAAACCTCGATCTCATGCAATATAGACCGGGCGGTGATCAGGTGCCCCATGCCGAGTTTAAAGCCGCCCATGATCACCTCTTGCAACAGGAGCAATGGATCGTTGATGGATTTGGCTCACTCGATACGGTGTGGCAACGGCTAGATGTAGCCGATACCCTGGTCTATCTGGATATGGCTGTGGTGCGCCATTACTGGTGGGTCACAAAGCGATTTGTTAAAGGTCTTTGGGTGCCACCGGAAGGCTGGCCTGAAAATAGTCTCGCGATTAGACGCCATTAAATAGGGATAATAGGGTATTTAACGGAATAAAACCGACATTGACATTTTACTAGCGCTAGAGTTATATTAAAGTATAGGATTCAGACGTCAACGATGCCCAAGAAAGTAGGAGCAACTAGGAAAATATCGACTCAAATCGTCCCCATAGTAGGGATGACTGAGTCGGTTAAGGCAGAGTTGCTGTCCACAATGAAAAAGCTGGGCATTGTTCGCTCTGAGTCTTACAACAAGCTGGGGAGCATTAGCCATTGGGGACTGGATTGGAAAAAGGCCATTCCAGAGATTAAAAGCTTCAGGACTCCCGAGACCTTGGGGTTGCCTGCCAAAATAATGGATTGGACTATTAATGATGTAGCCAAGGCCATCACAGCTCAGCAGGCAGCCTGTATAGATGCGGTAGCAAAAAAGATCTACAGAAGGTTCCCTGGAAAGGAAAACCAAAACAAACGGAAGGAGCTTTGCAAACAACTTAAAACTTTAGCATTTCTGGATAACTCGCTCCTACACAGACTTGTCAGAAAGGAATTTAAGAGAGGACATTCCTGGGTTAAAAACCAGATAGTCTATCAACAAGTGGGCTATAAATGCAAAAGACTTTCCCGTAACACTTATCAGTTAGAATTGGCTGGATTAAGGAGAGGGAAAAGAAACAGGATAGTTATCAGGTCTAATCGGAAAATAAAAGGACAGATCAGATTAATCCACAACCAAATTCTGCAAAGATTTGAAATTCACTTTTTGGTAGACCATGGGACTGTTGAAATTCCATCTGAACGTCGGAGTATCGGAGTAGATAAGGGGTACACGGAGGTTTTCTATGATTCAGAAGGTCAGGCTCACGGGAAAGGACTAGGGAAAGCAACTACCAAAAAGTCTGATCGTATATGTGCAAAAAACCGCAATAGAGGGAAGTTATGGGCGCTTCACAGAAAGCTAGAAAAAATAGATCCAGCTAAGTCAGCCAGGATCCTAGAAAATAACCTGACCAGGAAGACAGAAAATCGTCGTTACAGACAGAACCAAGCTGAACTGGCGGCGATAATAGGAGCAGCTTCTAAATCTCTCTTCAATGGAGAAGCTCTAAAAGTTTTCGCAGAAGATTTAACACAACCAATCAAAGGCAAGCGCCAGTCCAAAGCCGTGTCCCGTAAACTTAATAATTGGATGAAAGGAGCAATACGGGACTCTTTGCAGAAATGGGCTAATTGGACTGGCTCGGTTGTTACAGAAGTTCAGCCTAGTTACACGTCGCAAATTGACTCCAGAACTGGAACCCTTCTTGGGGAAAGAACTGGGGACAATTTTACCGGAATTGATGGGGTCGTGTTGCAGGCTGATGATAATGCTGCCCAAAATATTCTTGCTCGTGGAACTGATAAAGAGATCGGGAAATACATGAGCAAGACAGAGGTACAGGCAGTGTTATTGCGTCGTACCGCGCGTTTCTTGAGAGGAATGGGACTAAGTTTGGTTGATGGGGTTGAGCTAGGTTGGCTTGACCCTAAGCATACTAAAACTAAGGCTTTCAAGCAACTCCTGGTCGAGATGCCAGGATCGCCCAAACAGACAAGTGGGAGGTTTAACTCCAATTACCGTTTGACCACTTCTCACTTGGGCAGCAATAAATTGCACCTTGACCGTTTTATACCGGATTGTCCCGATTAATGACGGTTTAAGAGTATCTCCCCTAGTAAAAGGCACACTGAATTCCTATAACACGGTCTGGCTGTGTCATAAAAAGCTAACCCCCAAGTACCGGACTTATGTGGAAGCTGCTAAAGCAACAAAGCAGGTTTACCATTTGCGTACGCCCCAAGAGGTAAAGCATTTTTTGCAAACTATGGTTACAGAATTTGAAGGTTAGCTGATTGATTACCTGGTAACAGCATGATAAATATTGATTTTACCAATTCTATCTACTGATTGTCTATAATATAGTTGCCCATTGTTATTGTTGCTGGGAATGTGACCATGACGACTTTAGTAAAAAATCAAAAAATATACGATGAATTTATTGATTTTGTTGCTCAAGGAACTAGCCCAGAAAGTGTGACTAAGTTTCACTTTTCGGAAGCTACAAAAGAAGAGATAGAAGATTTAGTGGAACGCGCAAAATTAGGATATTTATTCCAATCTGAAAAAAACGAACTTGAACAGTTTTTAGTAGTCGAACATCTGATTAGATTGGCGAAAGCTAGAGCTCATCAATACCTTAAATCTGTGTCTTAGTAGTGAAACGATTAGTCAGTCCCTAACTCTTATGATGGAGCGTTCCCCTAAAGTTATTCCTCCTCAGATTACCGATATTAAGGCTAGACAAGATTTTTTAAGGTTACTTGTTGAGCGAATGCAACAAAACCCTATTCCTTATGATTCTCCTAAGTTTACACGAGATATGTTCCATGAACATAGTTAAAAGCTTAAATAATTTATAGACATCTTTAATTCTCCCTTATTTGTAATACTCGACTAGCATTAAGAATCGCCAACAGAGCCACTCCCATATCGGCAAATACAGCTTCCCAGAGAGTTGCTACCCCCATCGCACCCAGGGCAATAAAGACGACTTTCACTGCCAAAGCAATAATAATATTTTGCCAAACAATACCTAGGGTTCGGCGGGCGATGGCGATCGCTTCTGCTACTTTAGAGGGAGCATCGGTCATAATTACCACGTCAGCGGTTTCGATAGCAGCATCTGAGCCTAATCCCCCCATAGCTATGCCCACATCAGCACGAGCAATGACTGGTGCGTCGTTGATGCCATCTCCCACAAATGCGGTTTTATGGTTAGTTTGGTTTACTGCTGTGAGGATCTTCTCTAAAGCATTCACCTTATCCTCTGGTAAGAGTTCCGCTTGAAAATCATCTATCTCTAGCCTTCGAGCGATAGTATTAGCTATGGTTTGACTGTCTCCTGTCAGCATCACAGTTTTAATCTGCTGTTGGTGCAGTGCTTGGATGGCATTGATGGCATCTTCTTTGAGTTCATCGGCAATTAAGATACGCCCACTGTATTCACCATCCACAGCTAAGTGAGCTACCGTACTATCAGCCACACAGACATGATGGGAAATCCCCTCTCGATGGAGTAAGCGATCGTTTCCTGCAATGACAACTCTTCCATCAATTTGGGCGCGAATACCCTGTCCCGCAATTTCTTGATAATTTTCAACCTTAGAACTGTCAATCGGTTTGCCATGAGCTTGTCGAATCGATTGGGCGACGGGATGATTTGACCCATATTCTACATGAGCAGCTAATTCTAGTAATTGCTCTTGACTCAAACCATTGTGGGTAATAATATCGGTGACTCGAAAGTTTCCTTTAGTAAGGGTGCCAGTTTTATCAAAGACGATGGTTTTCACCTGAGTTAAGGCATCTAAAAACGTCGAACCTTTAATCAAAATACCCCGCTTGGCTGCCCCTCCAATACCGCCAAAATAGCCCAGAGGAATACTAATCACCAATCCACAGGGACAGGAAATCACCAACAGCACCAAGGCTCGATAAGTCCAGGTACTAGCGCTTGCTCCGGAAATTAGCAAAGGTGGTAACAGGGCAATTGCTAAGGAAAGAAAAACGACAACGGGTGTATAGTAGCGGGCAAAGCGAGTAATAAACTTTTCCGTGTCGGCTTTTTTGCTTCTGGCGTTTTCCACCAAGTCCAAAATTCTGGCAATGGAAGACTCGTCAAAGGGCTTAGTAACGCGAATGGTTAGCCCTCCAGACTGGTTAATCATCCCTGCTAATACCAGATCTCCTGTTACAACGGTACGGGGCACTGATTCTCCTGTGAGGGCAGACGTATCAAGTTGGGAACTTCCCTGAATAATCTCACCGTCCAGGGGAACTTTCTCCCCAGGGCGTACCCGAATCATTTCCCCAACAGCAACTTGATCAGGGGAAACGGTTTTTATCTCGCCGTCAACTAGCAAATTAGCAGTATCGGGACGCACTTCCAGCAAGGCTCGAATCGAACGACGCGATCGCACCACCGCAGACCCCTGTACCAATTCCCCCAGCTGGTAAAACAACATCACCCCCACTGCTTCCGGTAGTTCGTGAATAGCGATCGCGCCTATGGTGGCAATGGTCATCAAAAAGTTTTCGTCAAAAATCCGACCCCCCAGGATATTTCGCCCCGCAGTGGTTAGCACTCCCCAACCACAGAGTAAGTAAGCAGGAATCAAGATGGCATATTCAGCTATCCCAAAAGGAGTCTGATCTAAACTATCTTGAAAAATCAGTCCGATTAACAAAAGAGGAGTTGCGATCGCGACCGCTCTTAACTCGCGCCACAAGTTAAATTCATTCTTTCCTTGACTGTTGCCGCAGCAGTGATCATGGGTTGTCACCTCCTTTTCTTGACTGTTGCCGCAACAGTGATCATGGGTTGTCACCTCAGCAACGGCTTCAATGCAATGCCCAGAGTTGCAGCAGTCTTGATGATGATGGAGTTGTGCCATAGCAATACCTAACTGTGAACATCTCCTGAATATCTGAAAGACTATTCAGATGAAAGATAATTCAAATTATAGTGTAAGTAGCTGTGCAAAATAAATTATTTAGAGCGTTTTCTCATAGCTATGAGGTACACAAGATTTTTTCCCTCTTGCCTCTTGCCTCTTGCCTCTTGCCTCTTACCTCTTGCCTCTTACCTCTTACCTATTACCTCTTACCTCTTACCTCTTACCTATTACCTCTTACCTCTTACCTCTTACCTCTTACCTCTTACCTCTTGCCTCTTGCCTCTTGCCTCTTGCCTCTTGCCTGCTCCCTGCTCCCTAAAACCTAAATATTTGTACCTCAAAAGTCTTATAATTGCTATATCTCTGCTCAATCATCAACTTTGATCAAGGTGTTGAGCTACCTCTCGATAAAAAGTCACAATATGTTCATCGGCAAGGCTGTAGTAAACGTTGCGACCTTGACGGCGATATTTTACTAGTTTTTGCGATCGCAAAACTCGTAGCTGATGAGATACTGCCGATTCCCCCATTTTTACTATCGCTGCTAAGTCGCAGACACAAAGCTCTTGCTGTGCCAAGGCTGAAAGCAACTTTAGCCGATGGGGGTCGGAAAGAACGCTAAAAAACTCTGCCATCTGTTGCGCTTTTTCCGTTGCTAGAACCTTACTCTGGATCTGCCACACATTATCTAGATGAACTACGGACTCATCACAGCTTGGAGCATCAGAAGAGTTGACAGTTGGTTTATTTAATGAACTAGAATCAGCCATGATGAATTATATTTACTAGTTAATCTCTAGATCTATGATACTACAGCCTTTATCGCAGTTATGAGGTACAGTTTTCTTTTACGTTGATTCCCTGTTAAGTGCGCTCTTACCATTAACAATTAAATTCGCGTGATTGTCGCACCTTTTGATGCAGCGCATCGCTATTCCCAATTACCGATTACCTACTCCCGATTACCGATTACCGATTACCGATTACCGATTACCGATTACCTTAAAAAAAAATAGCCGCAGAAATACCATCCACGGCTAGGAAATTGACCTTATGTGATTCCGTTTTCAACCCTATCCAAACCTGCTCCCATGGGAGCAGACTCGATGATTTTGCCAGGGGGTAAAGCCCCCCAGAAAGTTAATCCGTTAATCCAGAGTTATGTACTTGGTCATCATCGTAATAAATTCCCCAGGAATGCCCGTCGGCTGCAAAGGACTCCACTCAGAAATCTCCGCGTAACGCAGTGCATAGAGGGCATGCATCGTGTTGATTATAGCCTTGCGAGAGCCCTTCAAAATGTGCTTAACAGGGTATTTTTTTGGAGAAGATTCCTGAGGATTATTACTAGGAGTAATATCCTCAGGGTTGTTTTCGGGGTTTGGGCGAAATTCGGAATCCATCTTGGTCACCTTTTGCCTGTTGTTTATATATTAGAATAATAATGATTATAAAATAAATTGTCAAGGGTTTTGAAAAATTATTTTGTGCAAAGTAATTTTAAATAAACCCTAAGCTAATCTTTATTTAAATCCCATTGTTTTGATTTTATTAAATATATAAAATCAAAAAATAAGAGGGTATGTAGCAATTATTATAATGAATTACAATATTTTTTTAACTTTTACCTATTCTGACTTTACTGCTCCCTGCTCCCTATTCCCTGTTCCCTGTTCCATAAAATGGCAAATACCACCAGCCACTCAACAAATTCCCAGCAGTTAACCATTCTGATTATTGACGACCATCCCTTACTTCTTAAAGGAACGATTGACCTTGTTCAAGGTCGGTTTTCTGATGCTGAGATTCACTCCGCGTTTTTATCTAATTTTATAGCGTTTATCGTAGCTATGAGGTACACAATTTCGGAATTTTAGGGAACAGGGAACAGCGGATCTGGGAACAGAGTTTCGGAGTTTAGGAATGGGGTGCATCTCAATGCATGCTATTTGACGCGGTGGTGCGTTACGGGACGGAATGTCTCAACAGTTGCTATGGCTTGCGTCTTGGCGAGCCCGTCCCTAACACACCCTACGCCTAACTGATGTGCCTTTAAATTAGTTATTATCCGTTATTTGTTCCCAATTCTTAATTCTAAAATTCTAACTTCTAACTTCTAACTTCTAACTTCTAACTTCTAACTTCCCAACAGCCCCATCGATCAATTCCTCAATACCATTAACCGGAATAATCGGAGTCTTGAGCTGATCAGCCACTTCTGCCACAGTCATATCATCCAGAAACCGGGTATCACCATGCTTAAGCATTAACCCAGGTAACAGAATCATTTCTCCTAAATCTTTTCCTTGTAATCCCTTAAGTAAATCCTGTCCAGTCAGCAAGCCAGTAACCGTTATCTCCTGACCCCAGTAATCACTAGATAACGCCACCATCCTAATCTCCAATCCTGCCACAGCATTGAACCGCTCTACCACAGGTTCAAAGGCTTTTTCCACCGCATTACCCACCACCCAAGTCCCCCGCCTGGGGATTTCTAGACCCTTAGGTAACCGTTGAGTAGCAGCAGTTTGGAATTGTTTCAAGAACAGACGAATCGAACCGACACCATTCCCAATTTGAGGGTAGTCTCCGTAATCGGATTCTGGAGGTAACTCTTCTCTGGCAATCAAAAACCACTCATCTGCCAACCAAGCAAAGGTAGACCCCAACTGTTGCTTAAATTTCTCCTGAAGCCTTTGAACTTGAGCAATTACTTCCCTCGCTTTCTCCCCAGTAACACTAATTAGTTCATCCTCCTGGGGTCGAAATCGAGTCAATCCCACCGGTACTACTGCCGTTGAAGCGACTGCGGGCAGATCACCGGTATAGAATTGCGCTAAATCTAACAGAGTACGTTCTAAGTGAATGCCATCATTAATTCCAGGACACACCACTACCTGGGCATGAATTTGCAGCCGTCGCTCCTGAAACCACCTTAACTGCTCTAAAATTTGCCCAGCCCGAGAATTTTTCAGTAACCCTATGCGCACATCCGGCTCAGTAGCATGAACCGAAACATAAAGAGGAGATAGACGCATCCGTTCGATCCGATCCCACTCCGTTTGAGTCAGATTGGTCAGGGTTAGGTAAGACCCATATAGGAAACTAAGCCGATAGTCATCATCTTTGAAATAAAGACTTTGGCGCTTACCTGGTGGTTGTTGGTCGATGAAGCAAAATGGGCAACGATTATTGCACTGAATCAAACCATCAAATAAGGCTGTCTCGAATTCCAGCCCTAAATCGTCATCATAGTCTTTCTCAATTTCGATCACATGAGTCTCACCCGCCCCATCCAGCACTTCCAGTTCTAAAATTTCATCCGCACACAGGAATTGATAATCAATCAAATCACGGGGATGGCTGCCATTGATCGCAACAATAGAATCCCCTGGTTCAAACCCAATCTCAGCGGCAATGGAGTTGGGAATAACCTTTGTGATTAATACTGGACGAATCGAGCTTTGACTCATTTAAACCTTGGACTTCGCTGCAGAAGTCGGGAACAGATAATAGGGAACAGCGGATCTGGGAACAGCGGATCTGGGAACAGGCAAGAGGCAAGAGGCAAGAGGCAAGAGTGAAAAAATCCTGTCTACCTAATAGTTATGACAAACAGGGAACAGGGAACAGGGGAAAGGGTGAGTAGGTACTTTGATTATCTATAAACTTTTACAAATATATATCGAAATCTACAATAGTTGAAGGGATAATTCTCCCTATCTCCCTATCTCCCTATCTCCCTATCTCCCTATCTCCCTATCTCCCT